>NZ_JBEXEQ010000005.1:0-136796 GCF_040703155.1 Streptomyces sp. NPDC005435 | reverse complement strand
ACGACAGCCCCGCTTCGGAACCCGGCATCGCGACCGCCCCGAAGGACAGCCCCGCTTCAGGACCCTGAACCGGGACCGGTCCGGAGGACAGCCCCGCCCCAGAACCCTGGACCGGCGCCGCCCCGGAGGGCCCCGCCCCGGAGACCCCGGAGGGCACCGCCCCGGAGGACAGTCGCCGTTCCCCCGGACACAGACCCTGTACGTGGGCCCACTCCAGAACGTTCAGCAGTTGCACGGGGCTCTCGACGAACGCGAGGGTGTGGGCGTGTTGGGGGCTCATCGGTGGAGGACCGTCCCAGGAGGGGTGTCGGGCTGAGGGATCAGACCGTGACCGGCTCGCCCGCCGCCGAGGCGATGTCCGCCTCGGCGACGACACCGGTGACGCGGCGCAGCTTCTTCATGGGGCCGAGCTCGGAGTCGTAGACCTTCTTGACCCCGTCGCCGAGGGACGCCTCGACGGCGCGGATGTCGCGGACCAGCCGCTGCAGCCCCTGCGGCTCGACGGAGGCGGCCTGGTCGGAGCCCCACATCGCGCGGTCGAGGGTGATGTGGCGCTCGACGAAGACGGCGCCGAGGGCGACGGCGGCCAGCGTGGTCTGCAGGCCCGTCTCGTGCCCGGAGTAGCCGATCGGGACGTTCGGGTACTCCTTCTCCAGCGTGTTGATCACGCGGAGGTTCAGCTCCTCGGCCTGCGCGGGGTAGGTCGAAGTGGCGTGGCACATCAGGATGTTGTCGCTGCCGAGCACCTCGACCGCGTGCCGGATCTGGCGCGGGGTGGACATGCCGGTGGAGAGGATGACCGTACGGCCGGTCGCGCGCAGCGAGCGCAGCAGCTCGTCGTCGGTGAGGGAGGCGGAGGCCACCTTGTGGGCGGGCACGTCGAACTTCTCCAGGAAGGCGACGGCCTCGGTGTCCCACGGGGAGGCGAACCAGTCGATCCCCTTCTCCCGGCAGTACTCGTCGATCCGCCGGTACTCGTCCTCGCCGAACTCCACGCGGTGGCGGTAGTCGATGTACGTCATCCGCCCCCAGGGCGTGTCCCGCTCGATGTCCCACTGGTCGCGCGGGGTGCAGATCTCGGGCGTGCGCTTCTGGAACTTGACGGCGTCGCAGCCGGCTTCGGCGGCGGCGTCGATCAGCTTGAACGCGTTCTCCAGGTCGCCGTTGTGGTTGATGCCGATCTCACCGGTGACGTAGACCGGGCGGCCAGGGCCGACCTCGCGCGAACCGAGCCGGCGCGTACGGGAGTTGATGCTCATGTGAGGGTGTTTCCTTACCTGGGGAGGGAGTCGAGCGAGGGTCCGAGAAGCCAGCCGGCGACTTCGCGGATCGCGCCGTCGCCGCCGCGCACGGTGGTGACGGCGCGCGCGGCGCCGCGTACGGCGTCCTGCGCGCCCGCGACCGCCACGGGCCAGCCGACGAGGGCGAAGCACGGGAGGTCGTTGACGTCGTTGCCGACGTAGAGCACGCGCTCGGGCGCGATGCCCTGTTCCTCGCACCACTGCTTGAGGGCGAGGTCCTTGCGGTCGATGCCGTGCAGCACGGGAAGCCGGAGCTTGCGGGCGCGGGCGGCGACCACCGGATTGCGTTCCGTGGACAGGATCAGCATCTTCAGGCCGCTGTCGCGCAGGGCCGCGATGCCGAGTCCGTCCCCGCGGTGCACGGAGACGAACTCCCGTCCGTCGGAGTCGATCAGCACCCGGTCGTCGGTCTGGGTGCCGTCGAAGTCGAGGACCACGGCGTCGATGTCGTCGTGGGCGGGCAGGGCACCGGACCGCCCGGCGTCGAGGAGCGGGGCGAGGGCGCGGGCCCGGGCGAGGTCGTGCGGGTCGTCGATCTCCAGGACCCGGGCCGGGTCGGTGCGGACGAGTGCGGTCCGGCCGAAGAAGCGGTGGCGGTGGGCACGGAAGCCGGCCACGTCCATCGCGTAGGCGGCGCCGGTCTCCAGGAGGTCCTGGGGGCGGTCCTGGCGGCGGGGGCGTACGGACTTGTCGTGGTTGACGCCGTAACCGCCGCCGCCCGCGGCCGCGTTGGCGACACCGGCGCCCGCCTCCCCGCCGCCGGAGCCGTCGCCGTAGCCGTCGCCGTCGCGCCACACGAACCCGTGGAACGGCGCGACCGTCACCGCCGTGTCGGCGGCACCCGACGCCACCGCCCCGGCCACCCCGTCGACGTCCTCGCGGGCGACGAACGGGCTGGTGCACTGCACGAGCAGGACGACGTCCACGGAGCCGCCGTGCAGCTCCTCGTACGCGTCCAGGGCGTGCAGTACGGCGGCCTCGGAGCTGGCCGTGTCCCCGGCGATGGCGGCCGGGCGGAGCACCACACCGGCGCCGGCGGCGCGGGCGGCCGCGGCGATGGCCGGGTCGTCGGTGGAGACGACGACGTCGGTCACGTGCGCCGCCGCACGGCACTCCCCGACCGCGCGGGCCACCAGCGGGACACCGCCGACGGGCGCCAGGTTCTTCGCGGGCACCCCCTTGGAGCCACCGCGCGCGGGGATCACCGCGAGCACCCGGCGCGACGAAGTGCCGTCCTGTGCTTCGGAGTTGGACATGAGGTCTCCTTGAGAGGCGGTCGTGGGGGCCGGGTCCGTCACAGCTCCCCCAGCCGCCGGATCACCGGGGCGACCCGCTGGACGCCGTGCCGGTACGCGCCGCGCGCCGCCCGGCGGACGATCTGGCGCACCGGTCCGGGCGCCCGGCCGGCGGCGGGCGCGCCGGGCAGCGGGGCGCCGTCGGGGCCGAGGTGGTGGCGGGCGAGGATGCCGGGCAGATAGCCGGGGGCGGTCGCGGCCGTGTAGTACGGGTCGAGCGGCGGCAGTCCGCCGGGGCGGGCCGGCAGGGCGGCGATGCGTTCACGGGCGGTGTCGAAGGCGGCCTCGTACAAGCCTCCTTCGGCGGCGACTCCCTGCCGGGCGACCCAGGTCGGATCCGCCTTGGGCAGCTCCCCCGCGTCGAGCCGGTCCCAGGAGGTCAGGGACCCGGACCCGAGGAAGTGGTGGTTGCCGAGCGCCTCGCGCACCCCGAGGTCGGTCAGTACGGCCGTGGGGATGCGCCGGTGCAGGGACTCCAGGGCGGCGGTGGAGCTGACCGTGACCAGCAGGTCGGTGCGGTCGAGCACCTCGCCCATGTGCCCGTACACCAGGCGGAAGTTGGCGGGCGCGTCCATCCCCCGGACCAGCTTCTGGTACGGCAGTTCCTCGATGTGCGTGGTGTGCTCGCCGGGCTGGGAGCGCAGCTTGAGCAGCACCTCGCGCCCGGGGTGGCGGCGGGCGTGCCCGATGAGCCGGCCAAGCAGATACGCGCGGTCCTCGCGCCTGTCGGGCACCGACGGCTGAGCGGCGAACACCACGGTGAACGGCTCGTGTTGACCCGTGTACGGCGCCCCGCCCAGGAACGGCAGCGCGACCTCGGTCACCGAGGCGGCGTCCGCCCCCACCCCCTCGTACACGTCCCGGAACCGCTCCGCGTCGTGCGCCGAGTTGGCCAGCACCAGATCGGCGCCGTGCCGCAGCAGCAGCCCGTCGGCGAGCTTCTCGTAGACGACTCCGACGTACCCGGTGACGACCACGGGACGCGGTCCGCTCCCCCAGGCGTGCCGCAGCCCGTGCAGCATGGCCTGCACGCCCCCGCCGACCAGCGCGAGCACGAGCACGTCGTAACGCTCGCCGGCCATGGCCCGTACGAACTCCACGGCCGTCACCTCGCGCAGGCTGTCGGCGCGGGCGCCGGTCTCCCGGAGCTGGCGGGCGGTCGGGGTGGCCCGGCCGCGCAGGAGGTGGCCGTCGAGCCGGATCTCCGCCCCGGCGGGAGCGAGGCGCCGCGCGGTGAGCGCGCCCCATTTCCATCGGGTGTCGGAATCCGCGAGGACGGCGATCCTCAGGGGTTCGGTGGTGGTTGCTGGCACGCCGCAGACGCTAGGAAGCCATTTCGAGGTTCCGCCCAATCGGAACGCAACAAACGGTTAACAGCACACCGCCGAATGGCGAATCGGCCCGGGACCGGGCCGGGATATCGCCCGGTTCACGGCTTCGCCATATTCGGTTCATCTCGCATAAAGGTATCGGCCAGCACGCGGGACGGACCGCCCTCTAACGTCTGCCGGGTGGTGAAGCTTTCCGTGATCGTGCCCTTCTACGACGTCCGGCAATACGCGCCCGACACGCTGAAAAGCCTGCGTGCGAACGTGCGGGACGACTTCGAATTCATCCTCGTCGACGACTGCTCGCGCGACGGGACTCTGGAGATCCTCGAACACGCGGCGCGGGAGCTGCCCGGCGCCGTGCTGGTGAGACACGAGCGGAACGGAGGGCTGGCCACCGCGCGCAACACCGGCATCGACACGGCGCGCGGCGCGTACCTGACGTTCCTCGACGGCGACGACTGGATCGCCCCGGGCTACCTTCCGCGGCTGGTCGCGGCCATCGAGGAGCTGGGCTGCGACTTCGTCCGCACGGACCATGTCCAGTGCACGGCGCGGGCGCGCTCCGTCCAGCGGGTGCCGAACGGCCGGCGGGGTGTCGTGCTGAACCCCCGGGACGCGATCCTGCCCGCCGACCGCTCCACGTCCGTCGACTACGCGTACGCGTGGGCGGGCGTCTACAGCCGCCGCCTGGTCGACCGGGGGCTGCTGCACTTCACGGACGGCCTGCGCACGGCCGAGGACCGGCCGTGGATCTGGAAGCTGCACCGGGAGGCCGATTCCTTCGCGACGGTCGGTCTGCTGGGCGTTTTCTACCGTCGTGGGGTCGCCTCGTCGCTCACCCAGATCGGCGATGTACGGCAGCTGGATTTCCTGCGCGCGTTCGACCAGGTGATCGCGGAAACGGCGCGTGATCCGGACGCCGGTGAACTGCTGCCGAAAGCCGTGCGCACGTATTGCGCGATCATGGCCCACCATCTCGGATCGATCGAGAGGTTCGAACCCGCCGTGGCCCGACAATTGCGCTCCCGGAGCGCGGCCGCCCTCAAACGCCTCCCGCAGGACGTGCTCGCCCGGGTGATGGACACGATGGACCCCCAGCGCGCGAGCCGGCTGAGGCGCCTGAGGCGCCGGCCCGTGTCCGCCCGGACGGTGGCCGCCTGATGCCCCGTACGACCCACATCTTCTGCGCGTCGACGCTGTACGGCGCCGCGACGCTTGCGGCGGCTCTCGACGCCGGGCTGTTCGAACCGGCAGACCGGCGCCTGCTGCTGGTCACCAACAACGCGGCCAACCCCGAGACGACGGCGCCGGTCGACCGGATGCCGGGCTTCGCGCGGGTGCGGGAACGCTTCGACGAGGTGCTGTCCTGGAACGAGACCATCGCCCCGTTCCACCCGGGCGGCTGGTCCCCGCGCGCCGACGACATCCCCCTGTGGGAGCGGTACGTACGGCTGCTGTGGGGGCTCGGGGACGACGAGGTCCGGCTGGCCGTGGAGTCCGTGCAGGTCGATCCGGCGCTCGCGCTGTGCCAGGTGTTCACCGGCGCTCCCGTCGATGTCTACGCGGACGGCCTCATAAGCTATGGCCCCACCCGGAACAAGATCGACCCGCTGGTCGGCACCCGCATCGACCGGCTGCTCCACCTCGATCTGGTCCCGGGACTCACCCCGCTGCTGCTCACCGAGTTCGGCGTACGGCCCGAACTGGTGCCCACCGAGGCGTTCTTGAAGGTGCTGGAGGAGATCGGCGGCGACGAGACGGGGGTGTCCGGTGCCGGTGCGGCCGGCGCCGACGACGTGCGGCCGGCCCTGCTGCTCGGCCAGTACCTCTCGGCGCTGGAGATCATCGGTCACGCGGAGGAAGAGGAGCTGCATCTGCGGATGGTGCGCGGGGCGGTCGCGCTCGGCCACCGCCGTCTGGTCTTCAAGCCGCATCCCGTGGCCCCGCCCGGCTGGTCCCGGCTGCTGGAGGAGGAGGCGTCCCGGCTCGGCGCCGAACTGACCGTGCTGGAGCGGCCGGTGCTCGCCGAGGTGGTGTTCCGGGAGCTGCGTCCGGCCCTGGTGGTCGGGTGTTTCTCGACGGCCCTGCTCACCGCGGCCGGGCTGTACGGCCTCCCCGTCGCCCGCGCCGGCACCGGGACCGTGCTGGCCGCCCTCACCCCGTACCAGAACAGCAACCGCGTGCCGCTCACGCTCGTGGACGCGCTGCTGCCCGATCTGGCGGACGGCGAGGCCGTGGCCGGCTGGTCGATGCCGTCGGCGGAGCGGACCGAGGAGCTCACGGCCCTGCTCAGGGCGGTCGGGTTCTGTATGCAGCCGAAGATCCACCCGCGGCTGCGCCCCGAGGCCGAGACCTACCTGGCCCGCCATCTCGACCAGCGCACCTGGCGTTACTTCAAGCGCCGCCGTCTGACCTCGCTGGCCCTGCCGGGCGCCGTACCGGCCCAGCTGTCCTTCCTCACGCGCAACACCACGGTACGCAGGCTGGCCCGCCGCGCCCGGGCCCTGTCGAAGCGGTGACCGATGCCCCGGGCCGGCCCCGAGCCGGCGTACGACCTCTGCGGCCAGAAGGGCCCACGATGCACACGGCAGTCCAGGCGCACGCCGACACCACCCCGCCGGGAGGACCGGCGCCCGTCCCTTCCGTCGCCCGGACCGGGCCGACGACCGCGATCGCGCCACCGGCCGGCACCGCGCCCCCGGTCGATACCGTGCCACCGGCCGGCACCGCGCCCCCGGCCGGCACCGCGCGCCGCCGTCCGGGGGCGGACCGGTTGCGCGCGCTCGACGGGCTCAGGCTGCTCGCGGCCCTGATGGTCTGCCTCTACCACTTCGCCGGGAAGAACGGTGAGATCGCCAATTCCTGGCACCAGTCCCCCGCCCAGGTGTTCCCCACCCTGTCGCGGCTGGCTCCCTACGGCTGTCTCGGCGTGCAGTTCTTCTTCGTCATCAGCGGCTTCGTCATCTGCATGAGCAGCTGGGGCCGCACCCTCGGCGACTTCTTCCGCTCCCGCGTCTCCCGCCTCTACCCCGCCTACTGGGCGGCGCTGGTCCTGGTGGGCTGCGCCTCGCTCCTGCTGCCGGTGGTCGTACACCCCCTGCGCTCGGACGAGTTCCTGATGAACGTCACGATGCTCCAGCAGCCGATGGGCGTGCCGAGGGTGCTCGGCGTGTGCTGGACGCTGTGGGTGGAGATGCGCTTCTACGTGCTCTTCGCGCTGTTCGTGATCTGGAAGGGCGTCACCTACCGGCGGGTGGTGACGTTCTGTGTCCTGTGGACGCTGGCCGGTGCCTTCGCGCGGGTGGCCGGCCAGCCGCTGACCGACGAGCTGGTGATGCGCGACCACGCCCCGTTCTTCATCGGCGGTCTGGCGCTGTACCTCGTGTACCGCTTCGGCCCGGACCCGCTGCTGTGGGGGATCGTCGGCATGTCCTTCCTGATGGGCCAGCGCTACTCGGTCATGGCCCTGTGGCATCCCGGTATGCACGGTGACTTCCACCGGAACCCGCACGTCATCCAGCTGATCGTCTTCCTGGCCTTCGCCGTGGTGGCCGCGGTGTCGCTGGGCCGGCTGCGCTGGGCGAACGGGCGCTGGCTGACGGTGGCGGGAGCGCTGACCTATCCCTTCTACCTGATCCACGAGCACCTGGGCTGGTTCGTCGTCCGGGTGCTGCACCGGGGCCTCGGGCTCGACGCGCGGCTCACCCTCCTGGCCTCGGTCGCCGGGCTGCTGGGACTCGCGTGGCTGATGCACCGGTTCGTGGAGCGGCCGTTCGGACCCCGGCTGCGGCGTGCGCTGGCCTCGGTCCGGGTGCGCCGGGCCGAGGCGCGCTGAGGCCGCGCTGAGCCGACGGAAAACAGACGGAAAGCCGACGGAAGGCCGGTGGAACAGACGGAAGGCCGGTGGTGCTGCGCGCACCACCGGCCTTCGCGGTCTTCCGTCGTGATCGGGTCAGCGACGGCGGGCCCGGACCTGGCGCACCGCCCGGCGGACCGCCGGGTGCCGGCGCAGCGTCCCCGCCAGGACGGGACGGCCGCCGGGCAGCCCGAGGCCGGTCAGCCGGCGCTTCTTGAAGTACCGCGCGTACTCGGTGAGATGAGCGGTCAGCCAGGCGGAGACCTCGTCCCGCAGCCCGTGGTGCTTCAGCGCCTGCATGGAGTAGCCGACGGCCCGCACCAGGGGCGCCAGCTCCTCGGCCAGTTCCGCGGCGCGGAGCGGCTCGCCGACCGGGTCGTGCTCGGCGTCGGGGAGGGCCGCGTCGATGACGGTCAGCGGGATGCGGTTGCTGTTCTCGTACGGGGTGATGCGTTCGAGGAGCAGGTCCGTGCCGACCCGGGCCACCGGGATGCCGTAGAACGCGGCGGCCGTCATCAGGGCCGTGGAGAAGCAGCCGATGACGAGCCTCGGCTTGACGTGGGCGAACACGGTCTCGGCGAGGAGGGGTTCGTCCAGCACGGTCAGCCGCACCCCGAGTGCGGCCGCGGCCGTCTCCAGGGTCCTGTTGTACGTCGCGGGGGCGCTGGGGTGGGGCTTGAACAGGATGCTGTCGTGGCCCGCCTTCGCGGCGGCGCGCAGCATCCGCAGGTGCAGCTCCTCCTCCTCGTCCTGGGTGATCAGGTCGAGGGCGGAGAGGTACTGGCCGAGCAGGACGGCCGTGGGGAGGTCGTCGGCGTCCAGGAGGGCGGTGAGGACCCCGGCGCCGTCCTCGCCCATCCGCGCGAGGACGTCGACGATCGCCTCGCCCGGTATCGGCTCGGCCGGGACGCCGTACTCGGCCAGCAGCATCGGGCGCAGCCCGGGGACCAGGTCGAGGTGGAGCACCCGGGTGATGCGGCTGTTCATGCCGTGCGGGACGCGGTTGCGGGTCGGGCCGTAGCTCATCAGGCCGTCCGCGTACACATGGATCGGGCTGTCCGCGAAGATGTCGGCGACGGCGCGGGAGGGGTTGGCCTGGATGGACTCGCAGGCGATCTCGACCTCCTCGTCGCCGAGGTCCCAGGCCAGGCGTACGGCCTTCTCCCAGAGCAGGGTGTCCTGGGCGCGCGGGGCCCAGCCGGCCGGGTGGTGCGGGGAGATGAACTCGTTCCAGGAGCGCACCTCGTCGAACTCGGGGCGCAGTTCCCCGAAGCCGGCCATGCGGTCCAGCGGGGTGCCGACCTCGGGTATCGCGGCGGTGTTGCTGACCACCAGGATGCGGCGGTGTTCCGCGCGCGGGCCGAAGAGACCGGCGCGGATCGCGGCGGTGACGGTCGCGGCCGCGTACTGGGTCGCGGAGAAGAAGATCTGGGTCGTGCCCGTCGGGCGTATCCGGTCGCTCACGCGGCGACTCCCTTCATGCCGCCGCGTATGCGCCGCAGCGCGTGGACGCGTTCCTCGCCCATGCCGACGAGTGCCTCGTTCAGCTCTTCCTCGGTCATCCGCCCCAGCGCCTCGGCGGCCAGCCGGCGCAGCCTGACGTACACGCCGCGCTCGAACCGCTCGCGGGCCAGCAGCTGGTGGGCGATGACGACGCAGTAGTTGCGCAGTGCCTTCCCGCGCAGCAGGTCCGCCTCGGGGTCCTCGGCCAGTTCGGCGAGGACCAGGTCGAAGGAGCGGAAGAAGTCCAGCTGGCGGACGTCGCCGATCTGGGTCAGCGAGCTGGAGATGCCCCGCCGGTAAAAGACTCCGCGCAGGCTGGCGACGGCGTAGGAGTCGGCCTTGCGGTGCAGCTCCCAGATCCAGGGGCGGTCCTCGGCGGTGCGCAGACCGTCGTGGAAGCGCAGCAGGCCGCGCTCCAGGAGGCGGCGGTGGTAGATCCCGGCCCAGGCGTAGGGGTAGTCGACCATCGTGGTGTCGTCGACGGGGAGGATCGAGGAGCGGGGGTCGAGCGGCTTGTTACGGCGGCCCTCGGGCGCGCGGTGGATCTGCCGTTCGGTCCCGAAGACCTGGACGTGGTCGGTGCGCACGAAGTCGACGCCGAGCCGTTCGACGCTGTCGACCAGGCGGGCCAGATAGCCCGGCGCGAGCCAGTCGTCACCGTCGAGGTACGTGAGGTAGGTGCCCTCCGCGGCGTCGGTGCCCGTGTTGCGCGCGGTGGCCAGTCCGCCGTTGCGCTCGTGCCGGATCACCCTGCTGTTCTTCAGGTCCGCCGTCAGCCCCAGCAGTGCCTCGTACGTCCGGTCCTTGGTGGAGCGGTCCTCGACGAAGAGGAACTCGAAATCGTCCCGGGCGTTGTTGCGCAGGCTGGCTGTCGTTTCCGGAACATACGCCTCGATATTGAAGCAGGGAATGATCACCGAGAGTTTCGGGGGGCGATTCGTCACGCGTGCACCTAAGTCGTCTCATGAGCAAAGCCCTCAGACTTTATGAAATGTTCGAAGGCGGTGATCAAATCCCCCGCAGCCGTGAGATGAACTCCGGCCGACAGCACGGCGAATCCCGGGATCGGCCGGCGGGAAGCGGTGTACGGCCCCCGCCGGCGACCGGGTTCACAGCCAGGTCTGCTCGGGGCCGTTGTTGCAGGTCCAGATGATGGTCTTGGTGTTGTTGGCCGTGCCGCCGCCGCTCGCCGTGGACAGGCACGTGCCGGACTTGACGTTCACCAGCTGGCCGGCGTTCCGGGAGATCCACGCCTGCTCGGCACCGCCGTTGCAGGTCCACTCGACGACCTCGGTGCCGTTGGCCGTGCCGCCGCCGCTCGCGGTGGACAGGCACTTGTTGGACTTCTTGTTGCGGAGTTCGCCGTTCACGGTCAGGGACCAGGACTGCTCGGCACCGCCGTTGCAGTCGAAGATGACGGCGTTGGTGCCGTCGGCCGTGCTGCCTCCGCCGGCGAGGGACAGACAGCGCTGGGCCTTGTTGTTCACGATCTGGGTCCACACGGCGTCGTTCGCCGTGGCGGACGCCGAGCCCGCGCCCATCGAGAGAGTGGCGACCGCGATCGCGCCCGCGCTGGCCGCGACCAAGGACTTGCTGCGCATGGGGAAATCCCTTCCGAAGAGAGGCAACCCTTTGCCTCGCCGCAGTGATCTTGACGTGTCGAACCACTGATCCGTGAACAACTTTTCGGCCATCCTGCCGAATGAACACACGGGAAACCACGGCGATACAAGGGGAATCCCCTTTGCCAACATCCCGGAATTTCCGCCTCGGACCTATGATCTCCGGTTGAATGTTCGAGGGGGGATTCCGTGGCCGATACGGTGTTTCACAGCGGGGATTTTCCTTTGGCCCGGCGGCCGGCCCGCTTCGACGGCTTTCTGCTCGACAGCGGGGTGCCCCTGCGGGTGAGCGGGCCGGAAACCGGCCCCTTCCGTGCCACGGCCCGCGCGCTGGACCTCGGATCGGTGACCGTCGTGAGCCTGACCTGCTCACCGTGCGTCCTGCGGCGCACCGCCGCCCTGATCCGCCGCCGCGACCCCGAGGTGTACGCGGTGCCGGCGCTCCCCCGCCGGGGCGGCCTGACGGTGACCCGGGCGGCGGGCGAAGTGCCGCTGAACGGCGGGGACTTCACGGTGTGCGACAGCTCGCGTCCGTTCGACGTCCGGATCACCGGCGCGCCCAGGACGAGCGACGTCAAGGACGCCGTCTACTCCACCGACCCCCTCCAGGTGGACAGCCCCTACTACCACTGGAGCGGCGCCACCAGCTGAGGCCGGCCGTCTTCTCAGTCGCCGATCCCGTACCGCGCCCCGATCCCCGCCACGATCAGCTCAAGCCCCTCCTCGAACTGGGCGTCGTAGTCGTCGAAGAGCAGGCTGCCCACCTCGGCGGCGAGGGGGAACTCGGCGAGCCTGCGGGCGCGTTCCTCAAGGTCGTAGCCCTCGCGGAGTTCGCCGGGCAGCGGGCGTACGCCCTGTTCTTCCGTGACGAAGCCGATCGTGTACATGTTCGCGGTGCGGGCCGCGTTGACCGCCTGGGCCAGGGTGAACCCGGCGGCGGTGAAGACGCGGAGGTGGGACTCCATGGCGCTGCCGTGCTCGGTGCCGGTGAAGCGGGAGCCGCTGAAGACCTTGGCGCCGTCGCGGTAGGCGAGCAGCGCGGTGCGCAGGCCCCGGTTGGCCCGCAGGAGGCGTTCCCGCCAGGTGTCGGCGGGGTCGAGTACGACGCCGGCCATCATGCGGCGGTACATCTCGGTGGCCATCTCGTCCAGCAGGGCCTGCTTGTCCTTGAAGTGCCAGTAGAGCGCGGGGGCCTTCACGTCCAGTTCGCGGGCGATGGCGCGCAGGGTCAGGCCGTCCAGGCCGGTCTCGTTCAGCAGCCTGAGTGCCGTGTCCGCGACCCGTCGGCGGTCGAGGGGGGCGCGTCGTTCCGTACTCACGGGAAACAGCTTGACACCTTAACAGCGTTAAGGGCATCCTCGTGGGCGACGGCACTTAACGGTGTTAAGGAGAGATGTCATGAATGCCCTGGATGTGCTGATCGTGGGGGCCGGTCCGACCGGGCTCACCCTCGGGGTCGACCTGGCCCGGCGCGGGGTGGACGCGCTGGTCGTGGAGGGGGCGGAGACGCTCTTCCCCGGCTCGCGCGGCAAGGGGCTCCAGCCGCGCACCATGGAGGTCTTCGACGACCTCGGCGTGCTGGACGCGATCCGCGCCGCCGGCGGCCCCTACCCGGCGCGCGTGATCTGGAAGGACGGCGAGCAGGTCGGCGCGGCGCCCATGTTCGACCCGGTCGAGCCGGAGGAGGGCGCGCCGTACACCGAGCCCTGGATGGTCGCCCAGTGGCGCACGCAGGAGATCCTCGCCGCGCGCCTGGCCGGGCTGGGCGGCACGGTCGCCTTCGGGCGCGAGCTGACGGACCTCACGCAGGACACGGACGGCGTCACCGCGTACTTCGCGGACGGTACGGAGATCCGCGCGCGCTATCTGGTCGCGGCCGACGGCGGCCGCTCGGCGGTACGGCGCGCGGTGGGCATCGGCATGACCGGCGAGAGTGTGGACCCGAGCCCGTTCCTGGTGGCCGACGTACGGGTGCGCGGGCTCGGCCGGGAGCACTGGCACACCTTCCCCGGCGCGGGCGGCACCGGCATGATGCTCTGCCCGCTCGCCGGGACGGACGACTTCCAGCTGGCGGCGCGGCTCCCCGAGGACACCGCGCCCGACCTCTCCCTGGACGGCATCCGCGAGCTCGTCGGCGCCTTCACCCACCTCGCCCCCGAGGACGTCACCGAGGTGCGCTGGGCCTCCGAGTTCCGGCCGAGGGCCGCCCTCGCGGACCGTTTCCGCGCGGGCCGGGTCTTCCTCGCGGGCGACGCCGCCCACGTGCACTCCCCGGCGGGCGGACAGGGGCTGAACACCAGCGTCCAGGACGCCTACAACCTGGGCTGGAAGCTCGCCGCGGTACTCCGCGACGGCGCCCCCGAGGCGCTGCTCGACACCTACGAGTCCGAGCGCCGCGCCAACGCCGCCGCCATGCTCGACCTCTCCACCGGCGTCCACCGCGGCGAGGTCCGGCGCGGCAGGGCGACCGTGCAACTGGGCCTGGGCTACCCGGACTCGGCCCTGAGCGAGGACACCCGCCGGGACCCCTCCGGCATACGGGCGGGCGACCGCGCACCGGACGGCCGGGTGGACGGCGTACGCCTCTTCGACGCCTTCCGCGGCCCGCACTGGACCCTGCTCGGCGCCCCCGCCCCGCACCCCGCCGTCCACTCCCTCCCGGCGGCCCCCGCCTCCTACGGCCCCGGCGTCTTCCTCGTCCGGCCCGACGGCTACGTGGGCTGGGCAGGCGACTCGGCCGAGGGGGCCGGGGACTACCTGGCCCGCGTCGGCAGGGCTTAGCACAGGGTGCCTAGGCTTCGGCCATGCTCCTGATCAACGGCGGAGAAGCCGTGGCCGACGCTCCCGTACTGCGCACGGGGGGGGCGTGCCACTCGTCCCGGAGGGGTTCGGCTGGCCGAACTGCCGTGAATGCGGCGGGCCCTTGCAGTTCCTCGCCCATCTGCCCCTCGACACGGGGGCGGTCGCGGTCTTCTTCTGCCAGAACGACCCCGGTATGTGTGACGACTGGGACGCCGCCGCCGGTGCCAACCGCGCCTTCGTGTTCCAGGGTCCGCTGTCGGCGGCCGCCGTTCCCGCCGAGGGCGAGACGCTGCTCGGCGCGGTGACCGCCCTGCGCCCCCACCCGGCCGGCACCCCGGCCGCGGAGCCGGTGCTGGGACGGCTGGGCGGCGAACCCGACTGGATCCAGAACGACGAGACCCCCGACTGCCCCTCCTGCGCGACCCCGATGACCTTCACGGCCGAACTCGAAGAGGGAACCGACTTCGCCACCCCCGTCAACTTCGGCGGAGGTGGCCGCGGTTATGTCTTCCACTGCCGCCCCTGCGAGGAGGCCGCCTTCCTCTGGCAGTGCTGAGGAGCCGGGGTTCCCTAGGCGGCGGACGCCAGCGACAGCTTCACCGCGAAGCCGAGGAACAGCATCCCCGCCGCCGAAGTGGCCGTCGCCGAAAGCCGCTTGCGGCGGCGGAAGGCGGCCGCCAGGCGGGTGCCGCCGAATATGAGCGCGGTGAGGTAGAGGAAGCTGAACGCCTGGGCGAAGGCGCCGAGGACGACGAAGGACAGCGCCGGGTAGGCGTAACCGGGGTCGACGAACTGCACGAAGAACGTTCCAGAATCAAACTGCGTGTACTCTCGCGCCCATGACCGCTACCAAGATCGCTCCCGAGTGGACCGCTGACGAACTGGCAGAGCTGGCCGACCTTCAGGCCAAGAACGATGCGCTCCCGGAGGATGCGCTGCGTGGCCTCCTGTCGGTCCGCCTGTCCATCCTCACGGAAGACACGACCTCCCCCGCCAGGCAGGAACTTGACCTCCGTCGCCATGCCACCCGCGAGGGCGTGAGAGTGGTTGGCGTGGCTAGGGACCTTGGAGTGTCCGCAACCAAGAAAGCACCCTGGGAGCGGAAGGAACTCGGGGACTGGCTCAATAACCGCATACCCGAGTTTGATCTAATCCTGTTCTGGAAGTTGGACCGATTCATCAGGCGTATTTCTGACCTGCATGAGGTAATCAAGTGGTGCGAGAAGTTCGGGAAGAATCTCGTTTCACTCAACGACACGCTGGACCTGTCGTCTCCGATGGCTCAGGCCATGGTGACTTTCGTTGCGGCAGTGGCGGAGATTGAAGCGGCCAATACGAAGACCCGCGTCTCGTCCCATTGGGAATACACTAAGCAGCAGGACCAATGGCGTATCGGCAAGCCGTCGTTCGGCTACAAAACCGCCAGGGTGAGCGGGAAGCTCCGCCTAGTGCAGGACCCCAAGCAAGCGCGAGCGGTGCGCTACATGTACCAAGCTGCAATGCGCGGCGTTCCGGCAAACCGAATTGCCAAGGTGCTAGACAGGGCCAAAGTTCCGACCTACAGCAACCGGAAATGGAACAATCAGCAGGTTCTCAGGACTCTTAGGAATCCTGCGGTTAAGGGGCTTCGCACCGAGGGAGGGACGAAGGCCACCACCTACAGATCTACGCCGGTGCTCGACAAGAAGGGTCAGGAAATCAGGGTCACGGATGAACCGATCCTGACTGACAAGGAATTTGAAAGCGTGCAAGAGGCGCTTGCCACCCGCTCGAAGAACAAGCGTCATCACGAGAAGAACCGTCGTCCCACCCGGTTCCTCGGCGTCATGAAGCACAAGTGCGGAAGGAACGTTAACGAAACGAACAATTACAAGACGCTCTCCACTGGCGAAGTGAAGGAGTACCGATATTTGCGGTGCCCGGAGTGCCGGAAGCCCGGATTCGTGACGCCGGACCCTGAGCACGTGTATTCGGCTCTGGCACAAGCAGTCTTTGAGGCCCTGGGCGACTTCGAGGTGATTCGCCGCGAGTACGCCCGAGGCGACGAGAACAGACGCGAGCGGAAGCGACTGGAGGACTCCATCGCCTACTACATGTCTGGGCTGGAGCCCGGCGGGAGATTCGATAAGGCTGGATTCATTCGCGAGAAGGCAGAGACCACGCTAGACGCTCTCATGAACGACTTGACGAAGATCGACCCGGAGTCCACGAAGGATAGATGGATCTACGAAAGCACCGGCATTACGTACAAGCAGCATTGGGAGGCCGGTGGCGTAGAGGCTATGGAAAAGGACCTACTGAGCGCCGGAATAACTTTCGAACTCGGAAAGCAGGACGATGGGGAACTGTTGGGTAAGTTGATCATTCCGCACGACGTCAAGAAGCGGTTGATCAAGATGGACGATAACTGGAACTAGCCACAGACGCACTCCGCAAATCAAGAATGCCCCCTCATTCCGGAGGGGGCATTCTTATGTCAGCTCTCGGAGGGATAAACGACATCAGCAACGACTCTCCGATTACCGTCTTGATCCTGAATCACGGTTACGACACGCATACGCCCCCTGTCAGTGCCAAGGCCCAGCGTCGGGCGCTGGCATTGAAGGAACCTTGCATCGCTACCCCCTGGCGAAGTCAAAGGCAGCCGTTTAAACACCCTGCCTTGATTCCGCCACCCCAGGCGGGGTAGACCTACATATGTAAGACAGCACGAAGGCCCCGCATAACAGGGGCCTTTTTTGTGCCCGCATCCAACCGAGAAGGAACCCAACCGATGACCTTTCCCGAACAGTGCGCGGACAACGTCGAGGGGCGCAGAGTGAAGCTCAGGAAGCGCGGGTTCGCCCTCGCGGCCGAGACGGCGCCCCCGACCGGGCAAGCGGCCCTGTGGTACTCCGACGCGGTTCAGTGCGTGCCCCGTAGCGGTCAGGCCGTTGCCAGGCAGATAGCCCGCCTCTGTGGTGACGATTCCGAGGTGACCATTCCGTGGCGTTCGCTTGCCGATGCCATCGGCGTACGCGATCGGGCCGGGAACCTGCGCCGCTATACGGAACGCGGCGCGAAAGCCCTAGCTGATGCCGGATGGCTGGAAGTTGAGACGGTTGGGAGCAAGCGCGGAGCCAAGACCACGTTCCGTCTCATGGCCGGTGATCGGTCCTCGGAGTGCTTGGGGTGGATCGATGACGGGGAGTGGTTCACCGAGGCCGCCTGAACGCCCCTCGGGGACTTTTGGCCTTAGTAAGGCCCCTGGGGGGCCGTTGACTGCTCCGCTACGCTCGCAGCTCTGCCCTGGCCGATCAAGGCCAGAGAACTTATGGCCTTAGTTAGGGGCGGCGGTCGCCGCCCTCTGTCGTTCGCTCCGCTCACGACTTATGGCCTTAGTAAGAAGCAGCGCCCTTCGAGGGGCGCTGCTCTATAGAAGCTCGCTGACGCTCGCTTCTCGCGAGGGCCGAGTAACGGAGGCTAGGCACTACGGGCACCCCGTCGAGGGTTCCCTAACCCTTTCTATCTATCTAGATGCGCCCCGTCGAAGGGGCGCTCTTCTCTCTGTGTTGCTCAGCCAAGCCAGTGAAACCGCTCAGGAAGCAGCCGTCCCACCGGAGTCCGAAGAGCCGCTGTCACGAGTCGCCGTGGCATCCCTCCGCTCGCCTTCACTGCGCCGTCGGCGAAACTCTCCCCGCAGTTCGCTGCGAGTCTCCTTGAGCGTCGCCGAGATATCCCGCAGGGCCTCTGCGGCGTCGCTAAGCCCGTATTCCGTAGGTGAAAGAAGGTTGTACCGGATCGAGAGATCAAGGATGTACGTCAAAGGCTCCTGGGGCCGGCCACGGGAGTCCTCGAAACTGACCGTAGCTATGTACTTCATTGGCAGACCCGCTTCACGGCGCTCCGGGGCTCCGTCAAACAGAGCCGTGATTCGCTTCCTAGGCGGAAGGGATGGGATGCCATCAGTGATTAGCGGGGCATCTTTCAGAGGGTAACCGTATTCGTCGAAGGTTGTTGCGAACGGCGGATCGACAGAAATTTTGACGTTCCTTGCGAGCGTCTGCCCCATGTTCTCAACCACAAAGTCAATGCCCTGTCTCATCACCGGGTTGTCTGCGAAGTCAACAACCACAAAGGGTTGGGCTTGCTCCTCCCTCAGTTCCCGAGCTAGGTCGACTTGCTGCTTCGCGTATAGGGCGGCGGCTAGCGCGATGCCGATGGTGGCGATGGTGAAGATGGCCGTGGCTACTGTCGCGGCGGCCGACCAGTCCTCGGGCGTCCAGGCCCTCAGGTCAACGGCCAATAGCTGATTCGCGGTTCGCATGGGCGCAGGGTAATGCACATGCCACGGCAGGTACAGAGGATCCGCGTCCCTGAGCTGCCTTCTCCGGGGAAGGGGGGTCTGAAACCTTTTCGGCATCCTTCCGGGCACCCTCGCCCTTCCCTCTTTTCGCACGCGCGGGAGTTGCGCCGAAGTCGTGGGACTGGAACTCGGACCGCTATCCGCCAAGGCGCAAGCGCGCCGATAAACGCGTCAGGTAACGCGTGGGATTCTCGACTGTTTAACGGTTCTTCTATCTATGAAGGAACGACCTTGATCCCTGCAAACGGATCGATGGAGAACACGCCATCCGCCAACCACCTTGAGAGATGTAGGGCATGAACAACACAGTCGAGCTGAATTGCTGGGCTTGTGAGAAGCCGTTCACTGCCGAGTACGGCCCTGGCAGGCCGCCTCGCTATTGCGGCCCCTCTTGCAAGAACTTGGCGCGCAGGATCGCGCGCAGAGTTCGGTTCGTCCAACGCATTGAAGAGCAGCGCACGCTAAGGGCCGAGTCCCTGAAGCGTATTAACGAACTCCACTCCCTGGCGGAGTAGAGCCCGCCCCACCTAAAGCCGCCCCACCCATTCCGGGTGTTGGGCGGTTTTTTCATGGCCACTTCCGGCCCCGATCAACTGAAGGAATAGTCAATGTCTACTTGTGACGGTCTGTTCGCGCGGCAGGCCACTGCCGCTCTTGAGAAGCGCGAAAACCTCGTTACGGAGCTGCGCTCTGTTGAATCCGACGTCAAGTTGAAGCCCGAGGCTCGAAGGGCTCTCGTTGAGCGGATTGACGGCGAGATTCGCCAGGCCGAGGCCGAGGCCCGAGACGCTGTCGAGCGTGGCGAGCGTGAGGCCGAGGTTCGCTCCCTCGCGGGCGGGCTCGGCATGCTGACGCCCTCGGCCTCCCGCGCCACCGATGAGGGCGCCTGGCGGGCCCTGATGCCGTCGCTGAGCGAGTACCGCGCTCTCACCGCCGAGGCTGTTCCGGGCGATGGCGGTTACACGGTGCCCGACCAGACGGCTTCGAAGTACATCGACGCTCTCAAGGCCAAGTCGACGTTCCTGCGCGGCCTTCCGGCCGAGAGCATCGTTCCCTTCAGCTCTGCGACTTTCTCCGTCCCTCAGCTTGTCTCTTCGGACGGCATGGACTACGTCGAGGAAGGCCAGACCCTTCCCGAGGGGGACATGGTTTGGGGTGAGGTCAAGTTCGAGGCGAAGAAGATCGGCCGCATTCAGTGGGCGAGCACTGAGATTCTGGAAGACTCCGCTATCGATCTACGTAACTCCATTGCGAACAACCTTCTCCGTGACGCTTCCCTGAAGTTCGATGCTGACGCCTTCGCCGGCTCCGGGGCCAACCCGATTAAGGGAATCCTTTCCCAGGGCACGTCCACGACTCTCGGCGCCGGAAAGGTCACCGTCACCTATGACGACCTGGCCGATGCCGTAGCGCGCATCGAGGCCATGAACGGAACGCCCTCGGTTGTGTGGGCATCCGTCGACACGGCTGCGGCGCTCCGGAAGGAAAAGGCCGCTGGCTCCGGCACCTATCAGGCGGGCTCGCCGACCGATTCCCCGGCTTCCACGGCTTGGGGACTTCCGATCCTCGCGAGTGCTTTCCTGCCTGCGAAGACGGTTGTGGTCGCGGACGGTTCTCGGCTCGTGGTTGGCGTCCGTCGGAACGCCACGGTGCGAGTCAGCGAAGACGCTCGTTTCGATAAGGATCAGGTTGGCTTCAAGCTGACTATGCGTATCGCCGGTGTTTCTCTGGCCGAGGCTTCCTCCGCGCAGATCGTGAAGGGCGCTGCTTCCTAACGCACTAGAGGCGGCTAGGTAACCCCTGGCCGCCTCTCCCCTTTTTTTGCCCTCCTCAATGATTCGACATGTGGTCGAAACTCATCCCTACCCAAGGAACAGCCCCGTGAAAACCCTCCTCGATGTGGCCGACAAGGCCGCCGTTCTCTCGTACCTGCGCACCCGCTCTGTTATCTGGCCTGCACCTGAGGGTGGATGTTGGGAGTGGACTTGCTCGAAGACACCCGATGGTTACGGCCGCTTCATGTCGGGCGGACTGTCCTACTACACGCACCGTGAAGCCTTCAAGGCTTCTGGCCGCCGCATACCCGAAGGCTGGACTATCGACCACCTGTGCCAGAATAAGGCTTGCTGCAATCCTGATCACCTCGCGCCTGTAACGCGAAGCGAGAACTCCCGTCGTGCGCGTAACACTTTTTGGGTTGCTTTCATGCGGGAGCACTTCGCCGCGCGAAACGTTCTTGAGAAGATCGGCGGTTCAGTGTTCGAGGAAACGGGGGGCGCCCGATGACTCCGCTCGAAGAGATAATGGCAACTTCAAGGCCGATCATCGAGACCGGTTGCCGCATGTGGCAAGGGCGCGTTTCGTCCGATGGGGTGCCGGTATTTGGCTACCTGTTCGATACGCCGGTTACGCGGTACCTGACTGCCAACCGGTACGAGAGATCTGTGCTGGTACCCGTCTTTCGGAACAAGTGCGGCAACAAGCTGTGCATCACCACGCAGCACCTGAGGTTGATCGGTTGGGAGCCTCGGGAGCCGCTGGCCGGCTGATGGGTGACTCGAATATCGAGCGGCTGATTCAGCGCGTTGCGCGCTATCACTTCGAGGAAGCACGAAAGCGTGATCACTCGGCCTATCTACTGGCCGAGGGTTTGAAAGCGCGTGCAGCGCGATTGAACGGCGCATGACTCACCACTGATGCGCGGGCACCTTCCCGCCCGCGCATTCGGGGCAACGAACCCGTTCCATTCCCCTGCACGCCCAACAGCCCCCAAAGCCCGCACAATTCGAGCACCACACTTCCCGGTGCCCGAAGCATGTAGCGCAGACATTTGCGGTTCGCTGCCACACCTCGCCGAAGGTGAGCGGGCCGGGGTCGAAGGGTCGTCTTCCTGCCCGAGGCTTATTCCTTGGCCTTTCAGGGGCTTGTCTCACCCGTCGCCCCCGTGGCGGCACTTCCGGATGTTCCGCGCCGCCTCGAACCGCGCGCTAGCGTCGCCGTCCTTCACGGCCTGGTCGAGCTTCGCCTTCTCGTCCATGCACCACATGCAGCCCGGCCGGGGTCGAGCTTCGTACAACCAGCCGTCTAGGGGAAGGTCGACAGGGGCACCGGGGTAAGTCTCCCGCCCGGTCATACGGCCACCCCCCACACCGTGTAAACGGGCCGCCGCCCCCTACCGACCGAGCGGTGAGGGTGATTGCCAATCTCCCGGTTAGCCCACGCCACCGCTTCGGGCACGGAGGCTCTACGGGCCGTTTCGCGGGACGCGGCGAGAGCGGCGCACATCGTGCACCCCTCGACGCCCACCGGCTCTAGGCTCGGTTTCCTCGGCGGTCCGGATTGGGATTCAGCGTGTGGCTTGTGCTCCAGCATCGATCGCCCCTCGGCTCCATGTCTGTCACGTCATGGTGCCAACGGGGGCGCGAGGCTACGCGCTTTATTTGCGTTGTCGGGCAAAGACGGTGGACCAGTCAGCCAAGAGGGCTCGGCAGTCGTCACCGAATAGCGCGTATCGCTCGTAGGTTTCGAAGTCCTGGAGATAGGCCGTGACGTCTCTGTGGTCGCGCAGTATTAGGGCCCCCGTGCCGGTCTCCACGGTGGCTAGGCGGCGGTCATAGAGCGTGAATGTGTTTAGCGGCCTCTCTGGAATGTACCCGCCCAAGGGGAGCACCCCTAGGCGTACGTTCGGAATACGAGAGACGGACGCAAGTCGGTCGAGTTGCATAGCCATGGCCATGGGGGGCAGCAGAGGCCATCTGACCGCTTGTTCGGTGAGGACGAAGGTGAACGACTTCGAGTCGTCGTAAAGAACTTGTTGCCGCTCTAGCTTCTTCGCAATGGTCTTCGACTGATCGCCGGGAACGTCGGCGAGGCTCGCACGCACGTATTCGGGTGTGGCGAGAAGCCCCGTGATCATAGAGAGCAGGAAGAATCGGAACTCTGTCGAGACTGCTTCGAGTCTCGCTAGCTCGTTCTGTTTCTTGTCCAAGCCCCGGCGACGAGACGACCAGTGGTCTTGCCATTCCGTGTTTGCCGACCTTGCCAACGACAGTATTTCGGTCGCCAGGGGGCCAGCAGCCCCGAGGGCTTCCAGAATCAACTCAACGTCGACAAGCGAGGGTGTGAGCTTTCCGCCCTCGATGTTGCTCACCTTGGTTTGAGACATGTTGCAGCGGCGAGCGAGCCAGGTTTGCGTTTTCCCGGCTCGCTTGCGCTGGCCTCTCAGGGCTTCTGCTAGGTCGGATCTTGATTGACCTAGCCTCTCGGGCTCAAAGGTCAATGCCCTTCACGTACTCCTCGAAAGGCACCGACTCGGCTACCGCGATCCGCCGGTATTCGATGAACGGGGCAACTTCCCCTTCGTAGACTTCGCGGCTGATCTGTCGTCCGTCCGGGTGGTAATTCATGAGCACCACTTCGGTGCGGTCGAACATCCAGAAGTCCTGAACGCCGGCCAGGGGGTTATCCCGGTCGGTCACGTCGAGAATGCGGATGCGTTCACCCGCCAACGCGTGGGGGGCGTAGTACTGCGCAAACTCGAATTGCAGGTAGTCCGATAGAGGCCGCTTCACGATGTGCACGCGTCCCTGAGTGCGCCCCTCAGCCGCCTGTCGGCGTAACCGGTCGGTGTACTCATTCGATACGGCGTGGGGATCGATTCGGGTCCCTGCCTTGAAAGCCTGGAACTCTTCTTCTTCCTGCGGCATGAGGTATTGGGGCAGGGTCTCAAGCCTCCACGCTTCCCACTGAAAGCCCTCGAAGCGTGCCGCCCACTCCTCACCAGCCAAGAACACGAACGGCCTCCCTCAGCACGCTTTCGGGGATCTCTACAATCCCTTCGCCCTCGGGCGGCATGAACGCCTGGGAAACGTCACCCTGTACGACGAAAGAGCCGTTGGCGGTGCGGTAGACGTTCGGGCAATCGTCCTTGCCGCAGGTGCCGTTTCCGTTGCCGGTCAGTCGGGTCAGTTCCTCGCGCGCCATGCCGAAACCCCCTTGTGGCTGGCCCCCGTTGGGGCCTGGTGGCTACGACGGTACGAGGGGCCGACAGGCCCGTCTATGCAGCAACGCCAATATTCGCGTGGTCGGGTAAACCCTGGATCAGGACGCCTCGGGGCTATGCACGGCCCTCACGGTGAGTGGCTGCCGCTTCCGCCTACTGGGCGTGCTGACAAGGGCAGCGAACGGGGTGACCTTGGAGGGCTCCTGAGGCTCCTTCGGGAGCCTCTCAGGCAGGCCGAGGACTCCTAGTGCCTCGCGCTGCTCCTGGAGGCTCATGCGGGCGAGCATCGCCGCAGCATCGTCAAGGTGAGACATGTCAGCCCCTACACGCTTGCCAACGACAGCTTCACCGCGAAGCCAAGGAAGAGCACCCCGGCGGCCGAGGTGGCCCCTGCGCTGAGCGTCCTACGACGCCGGAACGCAGCAGCTAGACGGGACCCCCCGAAGATGAGCGCCGACAGGTACAACATGCTTGCCACCTGGGCGAGTACGCCCAGAGTCACGAAGCCCACGATCGGGTTGGACTCTGACACGAACTGGACGAAGAAGGCGACGAAGAACAGGATCGCCTTCGGGTTGAACAGGCTGACCACCAGCGCCCGCCGGAACGGCCGTTCGTCCGCCGCGCCCTCCTCGCCCGCCTCCGCCGCGACCGCCTGGCGCCGGGTGCGCCACAGCTGCCACGCGGACCGCATCATCCCGATCGCCAGCCAGGTCAGATACCCGGCACCGGCGTACTTCACGATCCCGAACAGCACCGCGTTCGCCTGCAGCAGCGAGGCCACGCCGGCGGCCGAGAGCGTCATCAGCACGGTGTCGCCGCACCACACACCGGCGGCGGCCGTATAGCCCGAGCGCACACCCTTACGGGCGGCCACGGACAGGACGTAGAGGGAGTTGGGGCCGGGCAGCAGCACGATCAGGACGAGCCCTGCCAGATAGGTGGGGAGATCAATGACGCCGAACATGCGGGGAGTGTCGCACGTCTCACTGACAGTGCCTATGGCGCGGGTCTCAGCAGGCCGGGACGGGCATCCACCTCGGCTGTCAGAACGCGTCCGCCGGACGGTACGTCCCCCACACCCCCCGCAGCACCCCGCACACCTCCCCCACCGTCGCCCGCTCCCGCAGCGCCCGCTTCATCGGCGGGAGGACGTTGTCCGTGCCCCGCGCCGCCTCCCCCAGCGCGGCGAGCGCCGACTCCACCGCCCCCGTGTCCCGCCCCGCCCGCAGCCGGGCCAGCCGCTCGCGCTGCCGGGTCTCGATGCCGGGGTCCAGGCGGAGCGGGACGTACGGCTCCTCCTCGTCCAGGCGGAAGCGGTTGACGCCGACGACCACGCGCGCGCCCTCCTCCGTCTCGCGGGCGATCCGGTAGGCGTTGCGCTCGATCTCGGTCTTCTGGAAGCCCTGTTCGACGGCGGCGACCGCACCGCCCAACTCCGCGACTCGGTCCATCAGTTCCAGCGCGGCCGCCTCCAAGTCGTCGGTCAGGGACTCGACGGCGTAGGAGCCGGCGAAGGGGTCCACCGTCCCGGGGACGTCCGTCTCGTACGCCAGGACCTGCTGGGTGCGCAGGGCGAGGCGGGCGCTCTTGTCGGTGGGCAGGGCGATGGCCTCGTCGTAGGCGTTGGTGTGCAGCGACTGGGTGCCGCCGAACACGGCCGCGAGTGCCTGGACGGCGACCCGGACGAGGTTCACCTCCGGCTGCTGCGCGGTGAGTTGGACCCCGGCCGTCTGCGTGTGGAACCGCAGCATCCACGACCTCGGATCGCGCGCGCCGAACTCCTCACGCATCACCCGCGCCCACATCCGCCGCGCCGCACGGAACTTGGCGACCTCCTCCAGCAGCGTGGAGCGCGCCACGAAGAAGAAGGAGAGCCGGGGCGCGAACGCGTCCACCTCCATGCCCGCCGCGAGCGCGGTGCGCACGTACGCGATGCCGTCCGCGAGCGTGAACGCGACCTCCTGCGCGGGCGAGGCACCCGCCTCCGCCATGTGGTAGCCGGAGATGGAAATGGTGTTCCAGCGCGGGAGTTCGGCCGCGCAGTACGCGAACAGGTCGGCGGTCAGCCGGAGGGAGGGGCGGGGCGGGAAGATGTAGGTGCCGCGCGCGATGTACTCCTTCAGCACGTCGTTCTGGACGGTGCCGGTGAGCCGGTCGCCGGGTATGTCCCGTTCCTCGGCCACCAGTTGGTAGAGGAGGAGCAGCGCGGCGGCGGGGGCATTGATCGTCATGGATGTGGAGACGCGGTCCAGCGGGATGCCGTCGAACAGCTCCCGCATGTCCTCGATGGAGTCCACGGCCACGCCGACCCGGCCGACCTCGCCGTGCGCGAGGGGCGCGTCGGAGTCGTGGCCCATCTGGGTGGGCAGGTCGAAGGCGACGGACAGTCCGGTGGTGCCGTGGGCGATCAGCTCGCGGTAGCGGGCGTTGGACTCGGCGGCGGTGCCGAACCCGGCGTACTGGCGCATCGTCCAGGGGCGGCCGGTGTACATGGTCGGGTACACGCCCCGGGTGTACGGGTACGCGCCGGGCTCGCCCAGCCGCTCGGCCGGGTCCCAGCCCGCGAGGTCGCCGGGGCCGTACACCGGCTCGATGGGCCGCCCCGACTCCGTGTGCCGCGCCATGGCCGCCTCCGAGGGTGTGCGGGTCTCTCCCCGTTCCACCCTGCCGTGAAGTTCGGCGCGGGGCGCGCGGGGAAGCATCCCGGGCATGAGGATCCCGGGGAGAACCGCCGCCGTACTGGCCTCGGCCGCCGCCCTCGCCGCGCTGTGCGGCTGCACGGTGACGCCGGTGGACGGCGCCGACGGCAAGCACCGTTCGCCGCTGCGCGTGGAGCTGCCGTCGAGTGCTCCGGCGGCCACGCCGCGTACCGGTGAGCCCCGGAATTCCACTGAGCCCCGGAATTCCACGCCCGCCGCCCCCGCCCGCGTCCTGTGGTCGCGCGGCGACAGCGGCTCCGGGGTGCGGGAGCTGCAGGCGCGGCTGCGGCAGCTCGACTGGCTCTTCGACGGGCCGACCGGGAGTTACGACGATCTGACCGAGGACGCCGTCCGCGGCTTCCAGCGCAAGCGCGGGCTGCCGGGAACGGGCCGTGCGGACACGGTCACCTGGCGGCGGCTGGTGGCGATGACACACCGGCCGGGCAAGTGGGAGCTGTATCTGATGGGCGGCCAGCCCGCCGCCGCGCCCGACCCGCGCTGTCTGACCGGCCGGGTGCTGTGCATCGACAAGACCAGCCGCACCCTGCGCTGGATGACGGACGGCCGCACCCTCTCCACGATGTCCGTCCGCTTCGGCTCGCAGTACTCCCCCACCCGCGAGGGTGTGTTCCACGTCTACTGGAAGTCACGGCACCATGTGTCGACGCTCTACGACTCCCCGATGCCGTACGCCCTGTTCTTCAGCGGCGGACAGGCCGTGCACTACTCGTACGACTTCGCGGCGCGCGGTTACGCGGGCGGCTCGCACGGCTGTGTCAACGTGCGCGACGAGCAGGCGATCGCCTCGCTGTTCGCGCGGGTGAGGGTGGGCGACAAGGTGGTCGTCTCGTGGTGAGGCAGGGCGCGGGCGGGACCGGGGGAACGTGTCCCGCCCGCGCCGGGTGCACGAGCCATGGGTACGGGGGGAACCCCGGCTCAGTGCGACGGCCGATGACCAGTCGGCTCACTCTGTACTGCGTCACCGGCTCCAGAAACGTCACACCTGTCGCGAAGAAATTTCCGCGCCGGACAGAACCGCAGGTCAGAGGGCGCTGAAGCGGGGGCTCGGGGTGGCCGTGGGAAGACCGGCGGTGCCGGGCAGGACGTAGGAGGAGGGGACCGGGGAGGCCATGCCGCTGCGCCGGTGGTGGGCGGAGCGGTCGCGGTCCTTGTGGGTACGGCGGTCGCCGGAGCCGGATGTGCCGTCGCCGTCGCCGTCACCGTCGCCGTCGCCCGAGCCGTCCGACCCTCCGGACCCTTCGGACCCGCCGGAGCCTCCGGACCGGTGGCCGTCGCCGAAGCGGCCGAAGGGGCCGTCGGTCGCCGGGCCGCCGGGCACGGGCAGGACCGGCAGGCCGTTCCGGCGGCCCGACAGCACGGCCGCGCAGTACGTCTTCACACGCGCCGAACCGCCCGCGACGCCCTCCAGCGCCCGCCGGCCGCCCGCCTCGGGTTCCCGTCCGGCCCGCAGATCGCGGCAGGCCGCGAGGGCGGCCCGCCACCGGGTGCCGGGCTTGTGGGCCCCGGCGCCGGGACCGGTCGGCGCGACGCTGTCCCGCCCTGCCCCGCCGGCCGCCTCGGGCGGGGCGTCACCGGGATCGGCGGACCCGCTCGCGCCGGGGGTGGGTACGGCGGTCCCGTACGGCCCGGGCGACGACGGCAGCCGGGAGCGTCCCGGCGTCGCGGCGGCGGACACGGACGCCCCGGGCTCGGTGCGCCCCTGCCGGAACGGCCCGGGCAGCACCCCGGTACCGGCGGCGACGGCCACCCCGCCGAGCGTGCCGACGGCCACGGCGGCGGCCAGTGCCATCCGCACGGGCCGCCCCCACCGCACGCGCCGTTCCCGCACGGGGCACCGCGGCTGGGCGCCGATGCGGACGACGCCCGCGTCGAGGCGATGGAACTCGCTGGTGGCTGGGGCGGGTTGGGTGCCGTCGCCGCCAACTCCCGCCGCCACCACGGCGTCCACGGGTTCGGCGGCCGGGCGTCCCGCCCGCGCCGCCCGGAACGCGGCCAACGCCGCTTCTTCGCCCGGGAGTTCGCCCTTGGCCGGAGCCGCGGAGGCGGCGAGGTCCGCCAGCAGGGACGCCAACCGGGTCACCTCGTCGGGGACCCGGTCGTCGGAGGGTCGCGGCGGCTCGCCGTCCAGCAGACGTTCCGACGTCCCGAGGTCCAGCCACTCGTCGTGCTCGTCGGCCATCACATGTCCTTCTGCGTCCGCGCGCGCGCAGGCGTCACACTCGCGGGCGCGACCGGGCGCCTGCGGGGTCCTCGCTGGGGCGGGAGCGCGTCGAGTCCGCCGGCCGACTCCGGTTCGGGGCCCAGGAGTTCGGCGAGTCGCTTCAGGCCGCGGTGCGCGGCGGTACGGACCGCTCCCGCACGCTTGCCGAGCGTCTCGGCGGCGGACTTGGCGTCCAGACCGACCACCACGCGCAGCACCACCGCCTCGGCCTGGTCCTGCGGCAGGCGCGCGATGAGGGAGAGGGTGCCGTCGGTGGCGAGGGCCTCCATCGCCTCACCGGCGGTGTCCGACTCGGCGGCCCGGCCGGTCAGTTCGGTCTCGTCGCCGCCTATCAGCGGGCGGCGGCCGCGCATCCGTATGTGGTCGAGCGCGCGGTTGCGGGCTATCCGGGCGGCCCACCCCCGGAACCGGTCGGCGTCTCCGCTGAACCGGTCGAGGTCGCGGGCGATCTGGAGCCAGGCCTCGGACGTGACGTCCTCGGCGTCCGGCTCCCCCACCAGCGTGCGCACATAGCCGAGCAGCCGTGGATGCACCGCGCGGTACACCGTGCGGAAGGCTTCCTCGTCACCGCCCTGGGCCGCGCGCACCGCGGCGGTCAGCTCCGCGTCGTCCCCCTGCACCGCACTCCCTTACGCCTGTCTGGTGGTCGGCGCGAAAGGCACGTTACGGCCTGAAACAGTTCCCCGTCCACGTCTGTAGAAGATGCAACTGACTCGTGATCCATTCCGGTGTGACACAAGCCGCACTCCCGGCGCTGTACGAGATGCGGGCCGCACCCAGACCCGCCACATACGACGGCCGGGGCCTCTCCTGTGGGGGGTGGCGGCCCCGGCCGTCCCCCTCCCACTCGCCCCTCTGACCAGGCAAGATGCGGTCCGTAACGGGGGGTGCGTGACCAACGGCGTGACCAGCGCGCCGGTGAAGAGTGACGCCGGAGAGCCGGGGGGCCGTCAGGGTTTGACGAGCACCCTCTCGGCGCCGGCGATTCCCTTGTCCCACCAGTGTCCGTAGCGTCGGTAGACGGCCGGATCGCGGTCGGTGAGCAGCGCGGACAGCTTTTCCGCCTCGTCGGTCAGACCCTGCCACGCGGCCTTGTCGAGCCTGTGGAAGGCGGTCAGTTCGAGCCCGCCGTCGGCCGCGCGCCATACGCCGGCGACCTGTCCGTCGACGAGCAGACAGGGCAGCACATCGCCGTTGCGCCGGACGACCAGGGGCCGGTACTCCGGGGGCATGAGCCGCCCGGGGACGGCGTGAGCCAGCAGCGTGCTGTCCCACATCGGCAGCAGCCTCGGTGGCGCCGGGGTGTCGTCGGCGGGGACGGTGGCGCCGGCCAGGTCGAACAGAGCCGCGCGGCCGGGCCCCGGTACCCGTACGACCTGGTCGCCGAGCTCATGCAGCGCTCTGGTCGTCACGGCGCGGGTCAGCAGGGTGAACCGGGCGAAATCCTGGGCCGACGCGGGCCCGAACGCCCGCAGGTAGTCGAGGAACAGGCGCCGGACCCCGGCGTCGGTCTCCTGCGGCGCGGGCGCGGGGGCCGCCGGTGAGGCGCGGTAGGAGTTCGGCTGGGTGAACGACCACGGGCCGCCGTTCGGCGCGTGGTGCAGGGGCGCGAACGTACGCAGCGCCCACCACACGCGGTGCGCGTGCTCGCCGTGCCGCCCCGTGACCTCGTCCTCCACCTGGGCGCCGGTGCGGGGCTGTTCCAGGAACCCCGCCAGCTCCGGGAGCAGCGCGTCGGCGTCGTCGGGGGTGAGCCCGGTCGCGGTGAACCGGCGGTCGTAGAGGCGCGACGCCCGCAGCGTGCTCAGCATGGCGGCGCGGTAGGGCTCGTAGTCCTCGGCGTGGACGGCGTGCAGCGTGAGCCGCATGAGGGTCGCCTTCACGATCCGGCCGTCCGCGAACGCCGCGTCGAGGTCTGCGGGCGCGAAGTCCCGTACGCGATTCCACAGCGCGAGGTACGGCGACGCCGGCGTCTGGGCCTGCAGAGCGCAGACCCGGCGCACCGCCTCCGCCACGTCGAGGCTTTTGCGTTCGAGCAGGAGTTGACGGTCCAGCATGGCCAGTACGAGCTGTCGCGCGGTGAGGCTCATGACCCGATCATGTCACCTACACCTCTGGCGCGGCCGTGACATCGGTGCCGAAGGCCGCGAAGGCGGGGGCGTCGGCGGTCCGGCGCTCCCCGGCCAGGGGCGGCCACTAGAGTGCGCCGCGTGAACACCGCGCCTCAGCAGCCGCCCGCCTTCCGACTGATCGTCACCGGCGGCGGCACCGGCGGTCATACCTACCCCGCGCTCACCGCGATCCGCACCCTCCAGGCGCGGCTGGCGACCACCGGCCGCGCCCTCGAAGTCCTGTGGATCGGCACCTCCGAAGGCCTGGAAGCACGGGTCACCCGCGCGGAGGGCATCCCGTTCACCACCGTCGCCACGGGGAAGATCCGCCGCTCCTCGAACCCGCTGAAGATGATGTCCCCGGCGAACGTCCGCGACATGGCGCGCGTGCCGCTCGGGGTCGCTCAGGCGCGCGGCGCGATCTCGGCCTTCCGGCCCGACGTCGTTCTCGCGACGGGGGGTTACGTCGCGGTGCCGGCCGGACTCGCCGCCCGGATGTGCCGCGTCCCGCTGGTCCTGCACGAGCAGACCGTGCGCCTCGGGCTGGCCAACCGGAAGCTGGCGGGTTCCGCGACGCGGATCGCCGTGTCCTCGGAGTCCACGCTGCCGCTCCTGCCGCAGGGCGTACGGTCCTCGGCGGTGGTCACCGGCAACCCCGTACGGCCGGAGATCCTGACCGGCCGCCCGGACAAGGCCGTGACGGCGCTGGACCTCCAGACCTTCGACCGCCGCCTTCCGACGGTCTACGTCACCGGCGGCGCCCAGGGTTCGCAGCAGATCAACGACGTGGTCGGCGACGCGCTGCCCTGGCTGCTGGAGCGCGCCAACGTGGTGCACCAGTGCGGCCCGGCCCACCAGGACGCACTGTCCGCACGCGCCGGGGATCTGCCCGCCCCCCTCGCCGCCCGCTATCACCTCGCCCCCTTCATCGGCCCCGAACTGCCCGACGTCCTGGCCCTGGCCGACCTGGTGATCTCACGCAGCGGCGCGGGCACCCTGGCCGAACTGACCGCCCTCGGCAAGCCCGCGGTCTTCATCCCGCTCGCGACGGCAGCCGGCAACGAACAGGCCCACAACGCACGCCACTTGGAGAAGTCCGGCGCGGCAGTCGCACTCCTCGGCGACATCACCGGCGAACACCTGCGCCAGGCGGTCGGCCCCCTCCTCGCCGACCCGGCACGCCGCGACACGATGGCCACCGCCGCCAGGACCCACGGCCGCCCGGACGCCGCGGAACGCCTCGTGGACGTAATCCTGTCCGCAGCGTCCCGGTGACGCCCCGCTCACCGAGGTAGCGGCGCAGGACCGGCCCCCTCACCACACCCTCCCCCGCAGCCCCCGTACGCTTCTCCGTTCACGTACGACGAGGGGGACGGCGGTACCGATGGTGGGCACTTTTGTGGGGGTCGTGGTGGTGCCGCTGGTCGTCGCCGGGCTGGCTCGGTGGGGGGCGGGGAGGCGGCGGCACGCGCTGGCCATGGGACGGCCCGTGCACTTCCGGTGCCGGCTCGACGGGCGCGGGGGACGGCTGCTGGCCGACCCGCGTCTCGACGGGCCCGTCTTCCTCGACCGCTCCGGGAACGCCGTCGCCGTGCCCCGTGGCGGGGAGGCCCCGGGCGCGACGGTCGCCACCGACGACCGGTCCCTCGTCGAGCGGGTCAGCCTGCGCTACCGGACGCCCGAAGGCCGGGTGATGCGGCTGGGTCTGCCCACGCACGACGCGCGGACGCTCGGCGACTGGCTGGGCGAACAGCCCCGCGAACAGGGGCGCGAACAGCCCCCCGAGCAGCCCTGCCCGGTTCCCCCGACCGGCCGACGGCCGCTGCTGCTGCCCGCCGCCCCGTCCTGGGCGGTGTTCGCCCTCGCGGCCGCCCTGTTCGTGGGCCTGGCTGCCGCGGACGTCGTGGTGTTCGGGACGCACACGGCCGCCGAGGTCGTACGGGTGGACCGGGACGAGGAGGTCTGCGCCGTCACCTGGGACGGCGGCGTGGAGCGGGCGGAGGTGGACTGCGACGCGGCGGACCTGCGCACCGGCGACCGGATACCGGTGGTCGCCCTCCCCTGGCCCTTCCTGGGCGACGCTCTGGACACGAGTGTCACCCCACGGGTGGTCGCCGCACTCGGCGGCGGCCTCGGACTGCTCGGCCTGGGCGGCGTGTTGGTGGTCAACCCGCTGCTCTGTGCCCGGCGCGTGCGGCGGGCACGCCGGGCCGGGCCCGCGGTCCTTCCGCAGCCGGTCGCGGACGGCGAGGCGGCCGAGGAGGAGTGGTCCGCCCTCGGCGACGACCCGCGCTACGCGAGCCTCGCCGCCGCGGCCCGGCACGGCGACCGCCATCGGCCGGGCCCCCGGGTGACCCCGCCGCGCCGAGGTCCGGGCCGTACGTCCCTCGCGCCCTGGGCCTGGGTACTGACCACCGTCCTGGGCACCACCGCCTGGTGCGTCCTGCCGTTCTCCTGCGCCGCCGTCCTCGACGACCACTTCCACCTGGGGCACTGGCGTTTCCTCGTGTTCGGCACGATCGTCATCGCGGCCCTCGCCCGGATCGGCTGGGTGGCGACCGACCGCTCCGCCCTGTGCGGTCCGGTGCTGCGGGCCGCGCGTCCGGGCGGCGGGGCGGACGCGTGGCGGCCCATGCGCTACGTCCGGCTGCGCCGGGGCACCGGCGAGCTGGTGCTCGTCCTCTTCCGGCCGGAGGGCGGGGACGTGACGGCGCCCCAGTTCCTCCAGCCCATCTCGCGCGCCCGCGGCCGTGGGTACCGCACCGTCGGCGGCCCCCCTCCGGTCGGCGAGGCCCTGGTACGCGACACCGGCGCGGGACCGCTCATCTGCGAGATAGACGGCGTCCGCTATCTCCCCGCCACCCGCGCCACCGAAGCCACGACCGACCCCGCCCGCACCCGCGACGAACTCCGCGCCCTCGCCGAAAGCCACCTCCGCCCGGCCGGCCGGTCCTGAGCCTGCCCCCCGACCGGCCCTGACACAGGCGCTCCACCCCCGCACGGGGCCTCACCTGCCGCCGATCGCCTCCCGGCACAACGCCCCCAGCGACCCGTCCCCCTCGTACGCCCGCCGCGCCTCGTCCATCGGCGTCCAGAAGGAGCCGTCGGGGGTGCGGAGGCAGGGTTCGCCGTCGGTGGGCCACCATTCCGCTCCCGTCTGGCGGGCGATGACCTCGCCGGCGTAGGCGCCGAAGCCGCGCAGGACGCGGCGGACGGCCTCGTACGGGGGGCCGTCGCGGCGGATTTCGTCGATCACGCGGTCGACGCGCCACACGCTGCGCACGGTGTAGTCGAGCCGGAGCCGGGCGCCCTCGCGGAGCGCGGCGACGGTGTCGGCGGCCCAGCGCGCGGGACGGGTGTCCACGGGGGCGGGCGGGTACGTGGAGGTGGGGTACGGGGCTGTCACACCAGGGACAGCGGTCCCGGGGCCCCGGCCGTAACAGGAATCCGGGCTGTTCCGCGAACCGGCGCAGGACCGCCCCACCACCACCCCGGGACGATCACATCTCCCGCCCCTGGGGAGGGGTTTGAGCGGCAGGACGCCCTGAAGAACCGTTACGCCCGACCCGCCCGACCCGCCCGACCCGCCCGACCCGGTCCGCCCGGTCCGCCCGGCCCGCTGAACCCGCCCCGCTCAGCCCGCCCCGCTCAGCCCGCCCCACCTCACCCCTGACTACGAGCCCGCCGCGAAACCACCGCCTGAAGCACCCGCCGCCCCTCGATCGACACGTCCAGAGCCCGCCGCAGCCCATTCGTGCCGTGCTCGGCGAGGAGCTCCAGGACCACGGTCTGCCGGCGGAGTTCGGCCGCGACCAGCGGGGAGGACGTCTCCTCCGTGCCCCCGTCACGGTCCTCGGCCGCGTCGGCCGCCGGGGCGGTGTCCTCGGTGGCGGGGTCGAGAAGCCGGTGGACCTGGAGGGCGGCGAGCGAGCACGCGTCGGCCCACTCCCGCAGCGCGCCGGCGGACCACTCGGCCGGTGCCGTCTCCAGCATCCGCCGGACCAGCCGGGCCGCCTCGTCCTCGCCGGGGTCCACCGCGCCGAGCGCGGCCCGGGTCTTCTCCAGGGTCTCGGACCAGTCGGAGCCGTCGGCGAGGTGCGCCCAGAGCGGGCGCAGGAGCTCGTCGTCCTCGTACAGCAGGGGCACGCACCGATCCGAACAAGCCAGACCACTGGCGGCCAGTCCGCGCTCGTCGGCCTGTGCGATCAGTTCCACCAGGCTCATGGAATCTCCCCTCGCCTGGGCACCGTCTTTACGGAGCCCGCATTTCCCCTTACTGCGTGCGACGGCCCCGTAGTGTCACAGTCGCCTGTTTTCAGCCAAGAACGGGGGCGGCCGGAACACCGAGCGCCTTCTGGTGCTGCATCCGGGTCAGCCGGAGCACGACCAGCGCGGCGAGCACGGCGGCGGCCATGTCGGTCAGGTCGGAGAAGAGCATGACGCGCGCCTCCCACACACCGTCCCCGTCGAACCGCGTCGTCGCCTGGTCCGCGATCACCGAGACCAGCCACAGCGCCCACCAGCTGTCGATCAGCCGCTCCCCGGCGGGCCGCCCCGGCGGAGCGCTCGCGTTCCAGATGTCGGTCACGATCCGGCGCGGGAACCACAGGTTGACGAACGGGCAGAACCACGCGCCGATCACCCACCCCCGCGCCATGCTCTGCCCGGACTGGTCGAACAGCTCGGCGTTGACCCGCACCCGGTACAGCCAGCACAGATAGACGACGATCGTCGCGACCATGAGGAGCACCTGAACGCCCCCGGTGAGCCCGGTGGCGAGGTCGGCCAGGTCGGAGGTACGCCCCTGGGTCGCGCTGTCCAGCTGGAGCGCGTCGGCCCCGACGGCGAACACGTCGGCCACGGCGACCAGCGCGAGGAGCGTGACGGTGGCCCGCCCGAGCCCGACCGGCGAGCGCAGCGGGAGGCCGGGCGGCAGCGTGTACGGCGCGTCGTGCGGGTGTCCCGCAGGCGCGGGCGGCGGATACGCCCCGGCCGCGAGGCACTCCGGGCACAGCGCGGCCCCGGCGGAAGCGGGCCGGAGGCCGCAATGGGTACAGGTCATGAAGGTTCAGCCCCCCGGTGAATGCCGGACCCCTCCCCGGGTCCGGGCGCGTAAGGAAGCCGCCGACGAGCGGACTCACCGGCGGCTTTACCCGGACCTTACTTTCCGGTCGAACGTCAGTCCAGCCGATTCGCCAGCTGCCGGAACCGGTCCCAGGACAACGGCGGCTGCCCCGGATCCCACAGCTTCTGCACGGTCGCCCTCAGCGGCATCCGGATGCCGGAGGCGACCTGCGCCTCGGTCTGGGCGTGGGGGAAGTCGCACCACACCGCGAACGAGCCGCCGAGGATCTGGCCGTCGTAGCGCGCCGGGACGGGATCGGTGCCCCGGATCACGCGCGGGGTCCACTGCTCGTAGATGCGCTGCCCGGTCGGGTAGACGAAGGTCTGCGGCTCGCCGAGGACGTAGTAGAGGTACTCGTCGTTGTAGTTGAGGACCTTGCGGCCCGCGCTCAGGTACTCGGCCGGGGGCCGGGCGCCTATCTCCTTGCCGGTCCAGTAGGCGACCTGGAGGTCCTTGGCGGGCTGGATCGAGGTGTCGCGCAGGAAGCCGTCGTTCCAGGCCCGCATGGTGCGGTCGTGGGCGCGGACGGTGGCGGCGCGGTCGTTGAGCCAGCCGGTGGCCAGGTCGGCGACGGAGCCGTCGGGGCCGAACCGCTCGCGCGCGGCGGAGGCCAGCTGGGGGTAGGAGGCCTCGGGGTCGGAGACGGTCAGCGCCTGGTACTCGTCGCCGCCCAGGTGCCAATGCTTCTGGGTGAACAGGCCGGAGTACTCGTTGAGCAGATCGTCGACGATCTTGGCGGAGGCCGGCTTGGAGATGTCGATCGCGCCCCGCGTCGGGGTGCCGCTCGCGTTGCGCAGCTGGAGATCGGGGTGGGCGGCGATGACCGCGCCGAGGTGGCCGGGCGAGTCGATCTCGGGGACGACCGTGATGTGCCGGGCGGCGGCGAGGTCGATGATCTTCTTGACCTGCGCCTTGGTGAGATGGTCTTTGGAGACGATCTCGGGGTGCGTGGTGGACTGGATCCGGAACGCCTGGTCGTCGGAGAAGTGCAGTCCCAGCTCGTTGAACTTCAGATCGCCCAGTTCCCGTACCCGGTCCTCGATCCAGGTCTCGGAGAACGGTTTGCGCGCGATGTCGAGCATGAAGCCGCGTACCGGTTTGGCGGGTTCGTCCTTGACGACGCCCTCGGGCGCGGTGCCGCCGCCGTGCACCTCCTGTTTGAGGGTGCGGGTGCCGTAGAAGACGCCCGCGTCGGCGGGGCCGCTGATCTCCACCCGGCCGTCGCGCACGGTCATGGTGTACGACTCCGGATCGCCGCCTTTGCCGCCGAGCGTCAGGCGTACGTCACCGGCGCGCACGTCCTTCGTCTGCCCGGCGTACTTCAGGCCGAGCTCGCCGGCTATGAGCTTGCCCTCGTCCGCCAGCCGCGGATCGGTGACCACCACCCGGTCGCCGTTCGAGGGGCGCCAGCCGGGGCCGTGCGCCGGGGTGTGGGACCGGACCGCCGGTATGGTCTGGGGGGCCTTCGACAGCGGATAGTTCCGCGTGGGGGACGGGCTCGGGCTGTCGCCCACGCTCGCGGCGTCCGAACCGCCGGGCGAGCCGCCGCCCGAGGAGGCCCACACGCCGACGCCCACGCCGGCCACGACCGTCCCGGCGACCGCCGCCACGACGATCGCCCGTTTCCGCTTCACCTTCACCTGACGCGCCGGTGCACGGCGCCTGTGCTGGCTCACGATCCCAACCTACGACCGAACCGGCGGGGACCCGTCATCGAGAGTTTCCGAAACTCTCCCGTCCGAGTGAAAATCGGGCATCCGTCGGACACACAGTGACCACTCTCGATAACGTGTCGGCACACCTTTCACACGTTCCCCTGCCGTACCTCACGCATCCCCCTGCCCCACACCACCCGTGACGCGAGGACCCACGCTGCCTGCGCACCGTTCGCCGTATCTCCCCACGCCGCTCGACGCCTTCAACCTGGCCCCCGCCGACGAGGCCCGCGCCCTGCTCAGGCGCTGTCTGCCCAGCGCGCGCTGGGCGCACCGGCTCGCCGAGCACCGCCCGTACCCGGACCTGCCCGCCCTGCTCGCGGCGGCCGACGAGGCGGCGTACGACCTGGGGCAGGCCGACCTCGCCGAGGCGCTCGCCGGGGAGTCCCTGCCCCGGCTGCCCGAGGGGACGTACTCCGCCGCCCACACCGCGCTCGACGCCGCGCACGCCGCGTACGAGGCGCGATTCGGCCATGTTTTCGTCATCTCCCCCGGCGACGCCCCGCCGGAGGAGCTGCCGGACCGTGTCCTGGAGGGCATCCGGTCACGATTGACGAACGATCCGGACGACGAACGGGCGGTCGCGGCCGAGGAACTGCGCGGCCTGGCCCGCCACCGCCTCGCCGCCCACCTCGGCGGCGCGGGCTGCCGCACCACCAGCGGCTACGCGCCCCGCCCCCGGACGTAGCGGGCGAAGCGACCCCGCCGAGCCCCGACGAGCCCCGACGAGCCCCGACGGGCTCCCGCGTGGCCCCGGTCACGCGTGCGATGCGGGGTGGATCACACAGACCGGCCCCCCGTCGGCCCTGGCGCACGTCATGGATACGATGCTGAGGGCCGGTGGACCGTACCCGGCCGGGCCCGACCGACAGTGAAGCCGGCGCGGCCCTAGTCCCCGCACCCGGAGGGTTCTTCCGTGCCGGCTGGAACGCTGTACCGCGGCCGGGAAGGTATGTGGTCCTGGGTGGCTCATCGAGTCACCGGCGTCCTCATCTTCTTCTTCCTGTTCGTTCACGTGCTGGACACCGCTCTCGTGCGTGTCTCCCCCGAGGACTACGACAAGGTCGTAGCCACGTACAAGACCCCGATCGTCGCGCTGCTGGAGTACGGCCTCGTGGCCGCAATCCTCTTCCACGCGCTCAACGGTCTGCGCGTCATCGCCGTCGACTTCTGGTCGAAGGGACCGCGCTACCAGAAGCAGATGCTGTGGACCGTCGTCGGTGTCTGGCTCGTCCTCATGGTGGGCGCGCTCTACCCCGTCCTCGGCCACGCCGCTCGTGTCCTGTTCGGGAGCTGACGCCGATGTCCACCTCTGAGATCAATCTGACGGGCTCCTCCGCGGAAGGCTTCGAAGACGCCTACGCGCTGAACCTCGACGCGCCGCGCTCGCGCACGCGCACCAAGAAGACCCCGAAGTCGACGCGGGGCAACTTCGAGATGGCCGCCTGGCTCTTCATGCGCCTGTCCGGCATCGTGCTGGTCGTCCTCGTCATCGGCCACCTGCTGATCCAGCTGGTGCTGGACGGCGGCGTCTCCAAGATCGGCTTCGCCTTCGTGGCGGGCCGCTGGGCGTCCCCGTTCTGGCAGGTCTGGGACCTGGCGATGCTGTGGCTGGCGATGCTGCACGGCGCCAACGGCCTGCGCACGGTCATCAACGACTACGCGGAGCGCGCGAACACCCGTCTGTGGCTGAAGGCGCTGCTCTACACCGCCACGGTGTTCACCATCCTGCTGGGCACGCTGGTGATCTTCACCTTCGACCCGAACATCCGCTAGGCACGGGGCTGCGAGAATCATGAAGATCCACAAGTACGACACCGTCATCGTCGGCGCCGGTGGCGCGGGCATGCGCGCGGCCATCGAGTCCACGAAGCGCAGCCGCACCGCGGTGCTGACCAAGCTCTACCCCACCCGCTCCCACACGGGCGCCGCGCAGGGCGGCATGGCCGCGGCGCTGGCCAACGTGGAGGAGGACAACTGGGAGTGGCACACCTTCGACACGGTCAAGGGCGGTGACTACCTGGTCGACCAGGACGCCGCCGAGATCCTGGCGAAGGAGGCCATCGACGCGGTCCTCGACCTGGAGAAGATGGGCCTGCCGTTCAACCGGACGCCGAACGGCACCATCGACCAGCGGCGCTTCGGCGGTCACTCCCGCAACCACGGCGAGGCCCCGGTCCGCCGCTCCTGCTACGCGGCCGACCGCACCGGCCACATGATCCTCCAGACGCTGTACCAGAACTGCGTCAAGGAGGGCGTGGAGTTCTTCAACGAGTTCTACGTCCTGGACCAGCTCATCACCGAGGTCGACGGCGTCAAGACGTCCGCCGGTGTGGTGGCGTACGAGCTGGCCACCGGCGAGATCCACGTCTTCCAGGCGAAGTCCGTGATCTACGCGTCCGGCGGCACCGGCAAGTTCTTCAAGGTGACCTCCAACGCGCACACCCTGACCGGTGACGGCCAGGCCGCGTGCTTCCGCCGGGGCATCCCGCTGGAGGACATGGAGTTCTTCCAGTTCCACCCGACCGGCATCTGGCGCATGGGCATCCTGCTCACCGAGGGTGCCCGCGGTGAGGGCGGCATCCTGCGCAACAAGGACGGCGAGCGCTTCATGGAGAAGTACGCGCCCGTCATGAAGGACCTCGCCTCCCGCGACGTCGTCTCGCGCTCGATCTACACCGAGATCCGCGAGGGCCGGGGCTGCGGTCCCGAGGGCGACCACGTCTACCTCGACCTCACGCACCTGCCGCCGGAGCAGCTGGACGCGAAGCTCCCGGACATCACCGAGTTCGCGCGCACCTACCTCGGTATCGAGCCGTACACGGACCCGATCCCGATCCAGCCCACCGCGCACTACGCCATGGGCGGTATCCCGACGAACGTCGAGGGTGAGGTCCTGGCGGACAACACCACCGTCATCCCGGGGCTGTACGCGGCCGGCGAGGTCGCCTGTGTCTCCGTGCACGGCGCCAACCGGCTGGGCACCAACTCCCTGCTCGACATCAACGTGTTCGGCCGTCGCTCGGGCATCGCCGCCGCCGACTACGCCCACACGGTCGACTTCGTGGAGATGCCGGAGAACCCGGCCGGGTTCGTCGTCGAGCAGATCGAGAAGCTGCGGAACTCCACCGGCACCGAGCGGGTGGCCGACATCCGCCGCGAGCTGCAGGAGACCATGGACGCCAACGTCATGGTGTTCCGCACCGAGCAGACGATCAAGACGGCGGTCGAGAAGATCGCCGAGCTGCGCGAGCGGTACGAGAACGTGGCGATCCAGGACAAGGGCAAGCGGTTCAACACCGACCTGCTGGAAGCCATCGAGCTGGGCAACCTGCTGGAGCTGGCCGAGGTCATGGCCGTCTCCGCGCTCGCCCGCAAGGAGTCCCGCGGCGGTCACTACCGCGAGGACTACCCCAACCGCGACGACGTCAACTTCATGCGCCACACGATGGCGTACCGCGAGACGGGCGACGACGGTTCGGAGACCATCCGTCTCGACTACAAGCCGGTCGTCCAGACCCGCTACCAGCCGATGGAGCGTAAGTACTGATGGCTACCCCTGTTCTGGACAAGGTGGAGGCCGACGCCGCCGCGTCCCCCTACATCACGGTCACCCTGCGCATCCGCCGGTTCAACCCGGAGGTCTCGCCGGACGTCCACTGGCAGGACTTCCAGCTGGAGATGGACCCCAAGGAGCGCGTCCTCGACGGGCTCAACAAGATCAAGTGGGACCTCGACGGCACGCTGACCTTCCGGCGTTCCTGCGCCCACGGCATCTGCGGGTCCGACGCCATGCGGATCAACGGCAAGAACCGGCTGGCCTGCAAGACGCTGATCAAGGACGTCAACCCCGAGAAGCCGATCACGGTCGAGCCCATCAAGGGCCTGACCGCGCTGAAGGACCTCGTGGTCGACATGGACCCGTTCTTCCAGGCGTACCGCGACGTCATGCCGTTCCTGATCACGAACGACACCAACGAGCCGACGCGTGAGCGCCTGCAGTCCGCCGAGGACCGCGAGCGCTTCGACGACACCACGAAGTGCATCCTGTGCGCCGCGTGCACCTCGTCGTGCCCGGTGTTCTGGAACGACGGCCAGTACTTCGGCCCGGCCGCCATCGTCAACGCGCACCGCTTCATCTTCGACTCGCGCGACGACGCAGGCGAGCAGCGCCTGGAGATCCTCAACGACCGTGACGGCGTGTGGCGTTGCCGCACGACCTTCAACTGCACGGACGCCTGCCCGCGTGGCATCGAGGTCACGAAGGCGATCCAGGAAGTCAAGCGCGCCCTGATCACGCGCCGCTTCTGACCCTTCCGCAGCACGCCCGAGGGCCCCGCTTCCGGTCTCCGGAAGCGGGGCCCTCGGGCGTTGTCGCGTGCGGGGGTCGCGGGGTGCGGGTGTTCAGCCGCGCAGGACGCGGCCCTTGCTGTCCGTGCGGTCGTCGCTCACGAGGAAGATGATGCCGTCGATGAGCGCCCAGAGGCCGAGGCCGCCGCAGGTGAGGAGCTGGGCTATCCCGAGGCCGACATTGCCGACGTAGAAGCGGCCGATGCCGAGGGTGCCCAGGAAGATCTGCAGGATGCCCGCGACGATCTTGGACTTGTCGGAGTACGGGCGGCCCTGCGGGTCGAACCCGTAGGGGGCGTCAGGGGTGGGGACGCTCATGGCGGTTGCTCCTGGGGGTGCCGTAGGGACTGCGGGCAGGAGAGACCCCACGGCGAAGTGCGTGCCTCGTCGTCCCCCCTGTGCGTGGTGATCCTAGGGAGACGGGGTGAATGTTCAGGAGAACGCGTGAGTGATCGTGTTCTTACCGTTCTCTTACCGTGATCAATGATGAACGTTCCGGATCACGGACCACGTCACCGCCAGCCCCAGGACCGCCACCTGGGCGCGCGGGCTCAGCCGGGGCTGCCAGCGGCGCCCGTGCAGCCCCTCCCAGGCCCAGCGGCCCAGGAGCGCGAGCGCGTACGGGGAGACCAGGAGCAGGGCGCGGTTGTCCAGCCAGGCCTGGGCGAGGTGGCCGTGCAGGAGGTCGTAGACCATGCGGGTGCCGCCGCAGGCGGGGCAGAGCAGCCCCGTGACCAGGCGGAACGGGCAGCCGGGCAGGAGATGGCCGGGCTGGTGGGGATTGGTGCCGTAGAGATACGCGGCACCGGCCGCGCCGGCGGCGAGCACCGCCAGGGGTGCCGCCGCCGGGTGACGGAACGCGAGAGAGGCGCGGGGCACGGTCTCAGCCGCGCAGGGGGCGGCCCTGGGCGTCGGTCTGGTTGTCGCTGACCAGCAGGATGATGCCGTCGATCAGCGCCCAGATGCCGAAGCCGCCGCAGGTGAACAGCTGGGCCAGGCCCATGCCGACGTTGCCGAGGTAGAAGCGGCCGACGCCCAGGGTGCCCACGAGGAGCTGGAGGACGCCCGCGATGACCTTGGACTTGTCGGAGTACGGGCGCCCGTAGGGGTCGTAGCCGTAGGGGGCGTTCGGGTCGCCGGTGTACATGCCCGGCGGGATGGCGCCCGGGGGCGGGTAGTAGCCCTGCTGGTAGCCCGGGGGCTGCTGGTAGCCCTGCTGGTAGCCGGGCGGGGGCTGATAGCCGGGCGGGGGCTGGTTGGGGTAGCCGTACCCGGGAGCCGGAGCGGGGCCGGGACCGGCGTCCGGCCCGGGACCTGAGCCGGACTTCTGGAAGTCGGGCCCCTGGGGACCCGGCTGCTGGGGCTGCTCGCTCAAGAGGACTACTCCTGGGGATCGTTACGACAAGACGATTATTTCGGCTCATCATGCCAGGCAGTCCGACGCCTTGGTTGAACACGTTCAAAAAGAGGTCTACAGTCATGCCCTGTCAGCGTTTTGAACGCGTTCAAGAAGGGGTGGGGCATGGACCGCACCGTCATCGCCTACGTCATCTACCTGGCCGTCAGCATCGGACTGACCGTCTGGGTGGCCCGTACGCTCAGCCGGAACGGCCGGATCTTCCTGGCGGACGTACTGCGCGGCGACGAGAAGCTGGCCGACGCCGTGAACCATCTGCTGGTCGTCGGCTTCTACCTCGTCAACCTCGGCTTCGTGGCGCTCTACCTGAGCAAGAGCGGGGAGATCGAGGACACCCGCGGCGTCTTCGAGGCCCTGTCGACCAAGCTCGGCGTGGTGCTGCTCGTCCTCGGCGTGATGCACCTGGGCAACGTGTACGTGCTCAACAAGATCCGCCGCCGGGGCCTGATGGAGCGGGAGCCCAGCCCGCCGGTGGCCCCGCAGAGCTGGATCCCGCCGGTGGCGCCTCCGGCGGCCGGGGTATGAGCGCCCCCGCCACCGCCCAGGACCGGGGCACGGCCACCGCCACCGCCCCGGTCCACGGGCTCACCGTCCTCTACGACGCCGAGTGCGCGCTGTGCCGGCACGTACGGGACTGGCTGGCCGGCCAGCCCAAGCTGGTGCCGGTACGGCTGGTCGCCGCCGCGTCCGCCGAGGCGCGCGAGCGGTTCCCCGGGCTGGACCCGGCCGACACCCTGGAGCAGGTGACCGTGGTCGGCGACGCCGGGCAGGTCTACCGGGGCGCCCGCGCCTGGATCGTCGTCCTGTGGGCGCTGCGCGAGCACCGCCCGCTGGCGCACAAGCTGAGCACGCCGACGGGGATGCGCTTCGCGCGGGGCGCGGTGCTGGCCGCCGCCAAGTACCGGGTCAGGCAGTGGGGCGGCCGGGAGACGTACCGCCGGGCGGACGGCTGGCGGTACGACCCGGCGACGGGCTGGGTGCACAGCTCCCCGTCCTGTTCCGACGGCTCCTGTCCCACTGGCTAGGCTCTTCTACCGTGCCCGCGAAGAACGACGGCCCCGACCAGGCCGCCCCCCAGACCAAGTCCGAGCAGACCCGCGCGCTCATCCTGGAGACCGCGATGCGGCTGTTCCAGGAGCGCGGCTACGACAAGACGACGATGCGGGCGATCGCGACGGAGGCCGGGGTCTCCGTCGGGAACGCCTACTACTACTTCGCGGGCAAGGAACACCTGATCCAGGGCTTCTACGACCGGATCGCCGCCGAGCACCAGGTGGCGGTCCGGGAGGTGCTGGACCGGGAGACCGACCTGGAGGCGCGGCTCGCGGGCGTGCTCACCGCGTGGCTGGACGTGGCCCGGCCGTACCACGAGTTCGCGGTCCAGTTCTTCAAGAACGCCGCCGACCCGGACAGCCCGCTCAGCCCCTTCTCCCCCGAGAGCGGCCACGCCCGCGAGCAGGCGATGCGCGTCCACCGCGAGGTCCTGGCCGGCTCCAAGTCCAAGGTCGCCCCCGAACTGCGGGACGTCCTGCCCGAGTTGATGTGGCTGTCCCAGATGGGGCTGGTCCTCTACTGGGTCTTCGACCGCACCGAGAACCGCGAACGCAGCTACCGCCTGGCCCGTCGCGGCGCCCGCCTCACCGCGCGCGGTGTGGCCCTGGCCCGCTTCCGCGTACTGCGCCCGCTCGTGCTGGAGGTACACGAATTGTTCACCGACTTCCTGCCGGGGATGACGAAGGCGCTGCCGGATCCGGGGAAACGCTCATGACGAGTGCGCTGCTCACACCGAGGGGCCGCGTCCGCGCCTCCGGCGAAAGCACGGCGGCGGGCAGCACGGCAGCGGGCAGCACGGACCCCACCCCGATCCTGGACTGGCACCACCCCTCACTGACCGCCCTCCCGCAGCCCCTCCCCGCCGACGACCCGCTCACCGCCCTCCGCCGGGCCCACCGCTGGATCGCCGGCGCCGTCCGCCCGGTGTACTCGGTGCGCGACGAGCGGCCGGTGTCGGAGGTACTGCGCCGCCGCCGGGGCTCGTGCAGCCAGCGGCTCGCGGTGCTGGAGGCCTTCGCGCGGGCGTCGGGGGTGGCCACGCGGGTACGGGGGCTGGTCGTGGACGGGCGGTACTGGTACCCCCGCTTCCCCGGCCTGGAACGGCTCGTACCCGACCAAGTGATCCTCGCCTGGCCCGAGTTCGACCTCGGCACCTCCTGGCTGACCGTCTCCGAACTCTTCGGCGACCTGAACGACCTGACCTCAGGCGCCCCCTTCACCAACTCCGGCCCGGAAACCCTCTTCGACGCCCTCTCCCGCACGGCGATCGACTGGCACGGCACGACAACCTGCGCGACCGGCTCCGCCCCCTGCGACCTCTCCGCCCACGTCCTCACCGACCTCGGCCACTTCACCTCCCGCGACGAACTCTTCACCCACCACGGCCAGACCCTGTGCGGCCTGGCCCGCCTGCTCGCGGAACCGGTGCTGGGGCGACGGTCGGCGGGCGCCTGATGACGGGCCCGGAGGCGCCCCCGTAGGCTGGGCTGCCGTCCTCACCACGTCGGGGACTCACCCTGGGGAACGGCTGACGAAACTCTCATGGATCTTCACTGGTACCTCGCGCGCGGAATCCTGCCGTTGGGCCGTTTGACCGGCCATCGCCCCACGGCGGAGGAGCGGAACCTGTGCCGGCGCCTGGCCCACGGTGACCGAGTGGAGGGCGCCGAACTCGGCATGGTCCTCCCGGCCGCGGCCTGGGCATGGTGCGGCACGGCGATGACGGCCATAGCCTGCGCGGCCACGGCCCTGTTCCTGGACGACGCCGTCGGCTGGCCCCTCTTCGCGGCGCTCGTTCCGGTCGCGACGGCCGTACTGGGACTCTCCCTGGGCCTCTTCGTCATCTGCTACCTGCGCGACAGCCTGCTCGACCATGCCGACGAGAGGGGCCCGGGGTCCAGGACGGGACGTATCGCCGCACGATGCGCCCCTCCCCGTGCGTACGACTTCTGGCTCGCCGCTGCGGCAGCGACCTGGCCCACGCTGTGGTCCACAGGCGTCGTATGACCGGTGAAGAGAAGCGCGAAGAAACAAGACTGCCCTGCGCACGGCGGCGTGAGAACGCGCTCGCGGGACGCACAGGCCACCCAGGACCGGATCGTCGCCGCGGGCGGCACCCTGCTCTTCCCGGTGACGGACGTCGTGGACGGGCGGTAACCGGTACCCCCCGCTTCCCCGGCCTGGAACGGCTGGTACCCGACCAAGTGATCCTCGTCTGGCCCGAGTTCGACCTCTTCGGCGACCTGAACGACCTGACCTCAGGCGCCCCCTTCACCAACTCCGGCCCGGAAACCCTCTTCGACGCCCTCTCCCGCACGGCGATCGACTGGCACGGCACGACAGCCTGCGCGACCGGCTCCGCCCCCTGCGACCTCTCCGCCCACGTCCTGACCGACCTCGGCCACTTCACCTCCCGCGACGAGTTGTTCACCCACCACGGCCAGACCCTGTGCGTCCTGGCCCGCCTGCTCGCGGAGCCGGTGCTGGGGCGACGGTCGGCGGGCGCCTGATGGCAGCGGGCTCCGCCACTCGCTACGGCGGCGGCTGGTACCTCCTCGCCCCCGCCCTCGCCGCCCTCGGCACGTACGCCGGCACCTTCTGGACCGCGCGCTCCTGGTCGAACTGCCCCCTGGGCAACGATGCCGGCAACAACCTCGGTCTCCAGCTGACGATGCTCGCCGTCTGGCCCTGCCTGACCCTGCTCCTCCTCCTGCTCCAACTGGCCCTTCAACTCCGCCCACTTCGCGGCGGCCTGGCGACCGCGTGGCTCCTCCTGCTCACCGGAGCCGCCGTCCTGACCCTGCTGTACCGCCTCGGAATGGACTGGCCGTACGACCCACCCGGCGGCGACTGCATGGACGGCTACCCCCTCTTCCCGTTCACCGGCAAAACGGGCCCGGGGGCGGCCCCCTAGGAACACGGCGACGGTCTCTCGCGCCCTGTCGTGGACCAGAGACCCGCTCTCCGGTGCTGCCACTGTCGCCGGAGACCTTTCACCTCTGAGCAACCGCACGCACACGCTGCGCGGTAGCTTGGTCGCCGGAGCGGGACTTGAAGCCTTGAGAGTGGGCGGGAGTCGGGGCGATGGGCGGCAAGGAACCGAACGCCGGGCTGGCGCGACCGCTGGACGAAACCGGTGGGAAGCACGCCCGGTTGGCGCGTCAGACGAATGCCGTCGGCACGGAGACCGGTACACCGCTCCGCTATGACGAGTCGGCCGTCAGCCACTGGTTGAACGGCACCATTCCCCAAGCCCCCTCCCGGCGTGGCGTCCTGGGAGCCGGTCTCTTCTCGGTCGCGCTCACCATCCCCGGCTGGCAGGACGTCCTCGGACGGCTGGAGGCGTTCAAGGCGGGGCGGGCGACTCGCATCGGGATGCCGGAAGTCCGGATGGTCATCGACATGACGGCCAAGGTCTCCGAGCTGGACGACCAGTTCGGCGGCCGTCACGCCCGCCCCATGGCCGCCGCGTTCCTGGTGAACACCGTCACCGGCTATCTGCACGCGGACGGCCCCGAGGACGTGCGCAAGGCCATGATGGCCGCGGCGTCCGACCTCAGTTATCTCACGGGCTACATGGCCGTCGACGAGGGCCTGCATGGCCTCGCGCAGCGCTACTACGTCAAGGCCCTCGAACTGGCGGGGGCGGCGGACGATCACCTGACGTACTGCACCACGCTACGCGGCATGAGCGTGCAGGCCGTCGACCTCGGTCATGGCGCGAAGGCCATGGACCTCGCGGACGCCGCCGCTGCCGCGTCCCCCGCCGCCGGCCCCCGGATGCGCGCGTTCCTCGCCGGGCAGCAGGCACACTCGGCGGCGCTTGTCGGTGACCGGCCCCGCGCCCTTCGGCACATCCGTGAGGCGGAGGCGGCCATGGACCGCGCGGAAAGCAGGGGCAAGCCGTTCGGTTCGTACGACCCGTCGTCGCTGAACTACCACCTCGCGCAAGTGCGTTACGAGCTGGGCGATGTGGCCGGGTCGGTCGAGGCGATGGAGCGGTCGGACCGGCTGCGCGTCGGGGTCTACCGACGGGCCCGGGTACGTCACCGCGCCCTCCTCGCGGAACGGCAGCTGCGGCTGGGGCATCTCGAAGCGGCGTGCGAGACGTGGAAGTCCGCACTGGACGAGTGGCCCATGGTGCGGTCCGGCCGGGCCGACGACCGTATGCGCGTCATGCTCACGCTGATCAGGCCGCACCGCGAGAACGCTCACGCGCGCGACCTGTACGACCGGGCGAAGGCCGTACTCCCCGCGTCCCCGCGCTGACCACCGCGCGTGATCCGGACGCCCCTGCCATCCGCTCCTACGCAGCCGGCCCCGCCACCGGGGTCGCCGTCACCTGCGTCCCCGACACGAGCACCGCCAAGCCGGGCACTTCGTACGTGACCGGACCGCTCGGGCCGCGACGGCGTGTCGGGGTCGGGTTCGCGGGCCGGGAGGGTCAGGGTGACTGCCGGGAACCCTCACCAGAGAGCGAGCGAGCGATGCCCGACGTCACCACCCCGTACGCGACCGGCACCCCGTGCTGGGTCGATCTGATGGCGCAGGACCAGCAGGCCGCGCTGGACTTCTACCGTGACCTGCTCGGCTGGCAGGGCGTGGCGGGGCCGGCCGAGTTCGGCGGGTACGCGGTCTGCGAGCTGCAGGGCAGGCCGGTGGCGGGCATCGGCCCGGCGATGGCCCCCGAGGGGATGCCGGAGCCGCCCACCGTATGGACCAGCTACCTCGCCTCCACCGACGCGCAGGCCACCCAGGACCAGATCGTCGCCGCGGGCGGCACCCTGCTCTTCCCGGTGACGGACATCGGCACGCTGGGCCGGATGCTGGTCGCCGCCGACCCGCAGGGCGCGGTGTTCGGCGTCTGGCAGCCGGGGGACTTCTTCGGCGCGGGCGTGGTCAACGAGCCCGGCGCGCTGATCTGGAACGAGCTGCACACCACCGACGTGGAGGCCGCGGCGGCCTTCTACGGCGAGGCGTTCGGCATCGACATCGTCCCGGCCGACGGCGTCGACTCGTACGGGGAACTGCACGTCGGCGACCGCACGGTCGGCGGCGCCACCCTCCTCGCCAACGACCCGCCGGGCACCCCGGCCCACTGGCTCACCTACTTCGCGGTGGACGACGTCGACTCCACGGTGGACGCGCTGGTCAAGCGCGGCGGGACGGTGCTGGCTCCGCCGTTCGACATGGTGGCGGGCCGTATGACGGTCGTCGCGGACCCGCAGGGGGCGCCGTTCGCCCTGATCAAGCCGTCCCCGCGCTGACGGCGGGCTCAGCGCCAGGAGTAGCCGTAGGAGTACCCGAGCGCGGCCACGGCATCCGGCCCCAGCTCCGGATGCCGTGCCCGCATGACCCCCTCCGCCGCCCGAGTCCCCTCCCCGAGGTCCTCCCCCTGGAACGGCAGCGCCATCATCTCGGCCACCAGCGCCTCCACCCTCGGACGCAACTCCCCTGCGGAATCCCCGAGTTCCTGTTCAAGTCGGCCGGAATCCAGCCGCGGAAAGCCGTACGGCTCCCGCGTGACGAACGCGGTCACAGCACGGCTGAGCAAGTCGTCTACGGGCACGGGCGCGAGCGTAGTCCAGGGCGACATCGCGGACCAGACCCGCTTCTGGCTCACGCCGGGCTACGGGCGCTTCTCCCCCCGAACAGCCCGGCTCCGTCGGCTAATTGAGTCGACACCCGCGCCGGCCCGCGCCAGACTCCCCGCGATGACGACACGAACCGACACGCCCCCCACGTGGGACGAGCGTGCGCAGCTGACCACGTTCCTGGACTACGCCCGGGACACCGCGCGGGCCAAGTGCGAGGGGGTGTCCGCCGAGGGCGCCCGCACCGCGCCGATCGCGAGTTCGCCGCTGATGACGCTGTGCGGGCTGATCAGCCATCTGCGGTGGGTCGAGTACTACTGGTTCCAGGTGATGTTCCTGGGCGAGGAGATGGAGGGACCGCTCGCCGAGGCGACCGACGACGACCCCGACCCGGAGATGCGGACGGCGGTCGACACCCCGCTGCCCCGGCTGCTCACCGAGTACGAGGAGCAGAGCGCCCGGTACCGCCGCCTGGTGTCCGACCACGACCTGGACACGACGGCCAAGCGCCCCCTCCGCGACGGCCGCCACGTCGACCTCCGCTGGGTCCTCCTCCACCTCATCGAGGAAACCTCCCGCCACAACGGCCACCTCGACGTCGTACGCGAACTGGTGGACGGCGAGACCGGCGCCTGAGGAAAGCATCCGCTTCTACCGGACCGAAGGTCACCCGTCCGGTTGCCGGCCGCCGCCCCACTGGCCCTGGCGGTCCTCGCCCTGTCCGGGCAGCCGGCCGAGATCGTCGACGGTGGGGGCGGCCTGTGCGGGGCGCTCGTCATGCCGGAGAGCGACTACTACGGCGTCACCCGGCCCTGACCCCCTGTGCCGAGCACGTCCTGGAGGGCGCGCACCGCGCGCTCGCGGTGGTGCTGCGCGGGGATCGCGCGGTACAGGTCCATGGCGCGGCGGTGGACGAGTCCGTTGCGGTAGGCGGGCGGGAGGCCGGAGAGGACGGCGACGGTGCGTCGGCAGGCTTCTTCGGTGTCTCCGTCACGGTGGGCACAGGCGGCGGCGTCGACCGCGAGCAGGGAGCGGGTCATGGTGCTGGTCGGCGCGGACAGTTCCAGGGCGCGCTGCTGGCTCTCGCGGGCCCGCCGGGTGTCGCCGAGCGCGGTCAGCGCGTGGCTGAGGTGGACGTGGTGCTTCTGCTCGCCGTGGGTGAGCCAGGTGTCCGCGCGGTCGGTGGCGGCGAGCCGCGCCATGAGGGTGTCGGCGTCCGCGAGCGCGGCGCGGGCCTGCTCGGGCTGGTGGGCCAGGGCGTAGGCGCGGGCGGCCACGGCGGCCGCGAGGGTCGCGGCGGCGGTCGGCAGGGGTCCGGCGATCTGTCGGGCCTGCTCGGCCAGGCGGGCGGCAGCCTGGGGGGCGCCCCAGTTGATCGGGACCATGGCCTCGCGGGCGAGGACCCAGGCGTGCAGGTGGCGGTCGCCGGACTCACGGGCGGCGGCGGCCGCGGTGGCGAACCACGCGCGGGCCTCGCTGCGGGCTCCGAGGTCGTGCAGCACCACGGCGGTCATCCCGGCCATCTGCCCGGCGACCCGGCATACCCGAGTGCGAGTGGCCACGGGCTGGACGGTGGCGAGGAGCGGGCGCAGATCCGCGAAGTCGGCGACGAGGTCGGCCAGGAAGCGCGTCGGCGCCTGGCCGCCGTAGCCGTAGCCGTAGGTCTCGGCGGCCGCCTCCAGGTCGGCCAGGTCGGCGGAGGCGGTGCCGGCGGCGGTGAGCGCGGTGTCCACCGAACGCCGGGTGTCGGTCAGGGTGGTGAGGGCGGGCGCGGTGAGGCCGGCGGCGAGCGCGCCGCGCAGAATATGGCGGCGTTTCATCGGGTCGTCTCCATCGGCGGGCTCCGGGAGGTGCGTCGGGGCTCTGTCTTCCCAGGGTCGCGCAGCAAGGCCGAGGAGGGTACCGGGGATACGAAGTCCGTCCGCAATCCGCTCGATCGTGTCCATCGCGGTCACGCCCGCTTCGTTCTTGCTGACCTTGGAGACCCGCTCGGGTTTCATGCCGACGGCCCCGCCGATCCGGTTGGCGCTGATTCCGGCCTCCCGGACCAGGGCGAACAGGGCGGCGAAGTCGCGCTCGCGGGCGGCCTGGACGAATCCAGGATCGGCCAGCAGCCGGGGCGGAACTGGAGCCGGTGCAGCCGGTAACAGCGGTGACTCGCCCACAAGTCCCCCTTGAGTCACGTGATGTGACGGAGCGTGTGTGCAGACCATACCCCCCTGGCGGGGCCCCCACAGCGGGGGTTCCGGGCCTTCTCTGGCCGGGCTTCACTGACACAGCACCCCGGCCGAGCCGACCGGCCCGGCCGGCCTACCAGTGGAGGAGGACCCATGCCGGTTCCCGTCCCGCTCCCGTCCACCGTGACCACGCCTTCCACCGTGGCGGCGGCGGCCGCCGTGACCGTCCCGGCCGGTGATCTGGTGCGCGCCCGCACCCTGATCATCGCCGCCCGCTCGCGCACCGCCACCCCCTCGGACGGCGGCGGCACCGGCAAGACCGACACCAACGACTGACGGACGGATTCGGACGCGATGACGACGACGTCGATCGCGGCATGCCTGGGCGGGGACTTCCCCGCCCAGGCACTGCACCGCGACTTCCGCCACTTCCCCCGCGCCGTGGACGTGGCCGGGCTGATGACCTGGGACGACCTCAACAAGCTGCTGGCCACCCACCGGCTGGAGCCGCCCCGGCTGCGGCTGCACCAGGGCGGCCCGCCGCTCCACGTGGCCGACTACACCCTGCCGGTCCCCACCCGCCGTCACACCGTGTGGCGGCGCCTCCTGCCCGCCGAGCTGCACGCCCGCCTCGCGGACGGCGCCTCCCTCGTCCTGGACTCGGTGGACGAGATGCACCGCCCCCTCGGCCGGCTCACCGAGGACATCGAGCGCGCCCTGCGCACCCACGTGCAGGCCAACCTCTACGCGTCGTGGACGGGCACCGAGGGATTCGGCGTCCACTGGGACGACCACGACACCGTGGTCGTCCAGCTCGACGGCAGCAAGCACTGGACGCTGTACGGCACCACCCGGCCCTACCCGCTGCACACCGACATCGAGGCGTCCACTGAGCCGCCCGGCGAACCGGTGGCCGACCTCGTGCTCCAGGCGGGCGACGTGCTCTACGTCCCGCGCGGCATCTGGCACGCGGTCTCCGCCGACCAGGGCACCCGCTCCCTGCACGTCACCTGCGGACTGCAGACCCACACCGCCTCCGACCTCATCGGCTGGGTGAGCGAGCAACTGCTCGCGCACGAGACGTGGCGCCGCGACCTGCCCCGCCTCGCCACCCCCGCCGAGCAGGCCGAAGCCCTGCACGACCTGCGCAAGCTGCTGGCCGGGCAACTGGACGACCCCCGGCTGATCGCCCGCTACACCACGGCGATGGACGGCCGCGATCTGGGCCGGATGGTCCCGAGCCTGCCCCACGTCGGCGCCATCCCCGCCGACCCCGAACTCCGGGTCCGCCTGACCACCGCGCGCGCCGTGCTGGAGAGCACCGACGACGCGGTCACCCTCGCGGCAGCCGGGAGCACCTACGAGTTCGACCCCGCCGCCGAGGCCGTCCTCCGGCCCCTGGTGGCGGGCGAGACCGTGGCGCTGGCCACGCTCGCCGCAGGCGCCGGCCTCGATGTCGAGTCCATCACCGGCCTAGTGCAGGAGCTGGTGACCGGTCAGGCCGCCGTCGTGGGGCGGATGCCGTGACCGACCTCGCCCTGGGCACCTACCGGTGCCGGGCCATCCCGGAGACGGCCGCCCGCGCGGCCGCCTCCGGCGCGTGGATCGACACCGCCCCCAACTACGCGCAGGGCCGGGCCCACGCCCTGCTCGCCCCCACCCTGGCCGCCCACCCCGCAAGCCGCGTCTCCACCAAGGCCGGGTTCTTCACCGCCACCACCGGCGCCGACGCCGTACGCGCGCGTGTCCTCGACGGCGCGCGGGCCGCCACCGGCCACAGCCTCGCCCCCGACTACCTCCGCTGGCAGCTGGACCGCAACCGCGCCGAACTCGGCCGCGAGCGGCTGGACCTGGTGCTGCTGCACAACCCCGAGCGCGCCCACCACGGCGACCGCGCCGCCCTGCACCAGGTGCTCCGTGACGCTTTCACCGTCCTGGAAGAGGCGGCGGCCGCCGGGCACCTGACCGGCTACGGGGTCGCCACCTGGCACGGCTTCACGGACGGCCTGTTCACCGTGGCCGACCTGCTCGCCCTGGCCGCCGACGCGGCGGGCACGGACGCCCACCACCTGGCGGCCGTCCAGCTCCCCGTCAGCCTCGTCGTGCTCGGCCCCCTGCTCCAGGCCCTCGACGGCCACGGCCCCCTCGCGGACGCCGCGGCCGCGAACCTCACGGTGATGGCCTCCGCACCGCTGCACGGCGGCGAACTACCGAGGATCACCGGCCCCGAGCTGGCCGACCTGATCCGCCCCGGGCTCACCCCGGCGCAGGCGTGTCTCCTCACCATCGCATCGTGCCCGGGGGTGACACAGCTCCTCGTCGCCGCCTCAAGTGCGCCACACTGGGAGGAAGCGGCCGTAGCGGTCGCCCAACCCCCGCTGGACGCCACTCGGTTACGGGAGATCGCCGGTGTACTCACCTCCGCATGACCCCGCCGTCGAGGCCGCGATGCGCGCCCACCACGCACGCGCCGCCCACGCCCTCGGCGCCGAGCTGGAGTCCGGCGCCGAGTTCTGGGGCTGGGCCGGACGCACCCTGGGTGCCCCGGTCCGCACCGCCACCGGCCGGCCCGCCTGGCTGCGCCTGGCCTCCGCCCCCGCCGGCAAGGCCACCGGCAAGCTCTGGGAGGGTACGACGGCCGCCGAGCACGCCCTCGGGGACCTCGGCGGCCGCCGCCCCGCCCTCCTCGGCCTGCACGACGCCACCGAGGACGGCACCGCCTACCGGGCCGAGCTGTCCGCGCGGGTCGACGCCCCCGTCCTGTCCGCCACACCGGAGCTGCGCCAGGACCCCGGCCTGCCCGACGGCTGGTGGACCGACCTCGCCGACACCCTCGACAAGCTCGCCGCCTCCCCCGCCGACGACCGCATCGCCGTCCGGACCCCGTACATGGAACGGGCGATCCCCCAGTTCGTCGGCATCCCCGCCCCTCACGCGCCTCACTGGACCACCGCCCACGCGGACCTCCACTGGGCCAACCTCACCGGCCCCGACCTGCGCATCCTGGACTGGGAGGGCTGGGGCTCGGCTCCGGCCGGCTTCGACGCCGCCATGCTCTACGCCTATTCCCTGACCCACCCGGCGACCGCCGCCCGCGTCCACGCGGCCTTCCCGATCCTCGAAAGCCGCGCCGCCCTGGCCGCCGAGGCCACCGTGTGCGCCATGCTCCTGCAGACCGTGGACCGAGGCGACAACCTCGACCTCGCCGGACCCCTGCGCGTATGGGCCGCCGAACTGCGCGACAGGACGGTCTGAAGCCGGCCGCGCCCGGGGATACACTGCCCGCCCCACCCGCGCCCGCCCCACCCGCCTGGAGGTCAACCGGTGTTCCCCGCAAGGGTAGTTGTAGGCGTTCCGCTCGCTCTGGCGGTTCTCGCTCTGTCCGGCTGCTCTCCCCTGCTGGGCTGTGAGGACACGACCACGAAGCGGGGCAGGGCGGCAGCCGAGGTGGGGGTCGTGGATCTGTACGGGCAGCCGGCCGATGTCACCGCCGAGATCGTCGACTGGCGTCTGGAACGCCACCCGCAGGTACCCGTCGAGGGCGACAAGGTCCACTTCCGCTTCCGTTTCCATGGCGTCGACGAGTTCACCGGCACCGCGCTGGACGTCTGCGCGGTGGACAAGAAGCGCGTGGCGCTGGGGTGCGACACGGTCTACTCCGTCGACTCGCTCCGGCCGGACGGCGGCGACACGGCCGACTCCTGGCTCACCGTCGACCACCCCCACCAGGTCACCGCGGTACTCCTGATCCCCAACGACCAGCACTTCACCGGCCGCACCTGCAACGAGGACCCCAAGGACGGCGGCGGCCCCCACCCCCCGGAGTCCCCCAAGCGGGGAGACCAGCTGTGAGCCGGGCGATGCGGACGTACACCGAAACCGCCCACGCCACGGCCGAAACCGCCCACGCCACGGCCGGAACCGCCCACGCCCCGGCCGAAACCGCCCACCACACCACGGTCGGGGAGCCGGCATGGGTCTGAAGACCTCGCTCCGGACGACACCCGCCCTGTGGGCCGCCCCGCTGGTCTGTTTCCTCGTCTGGTACGTCAGTGACTACGAGACGTCCGGCGGGCTCGCGTACTGGGGCGGCAACACCACCATCGCCGGACACGTCGTCCCCTTCTACGCCCCGGCCTGCGCGGCCTGTGCCGCGTGGCAGGCCGGCCGGCTGCGCAGGGCGGGTATCGCGCGCCTCGCCCCGGTCCGCGGCCGCTATGTGACCGCCGCCCAGGCGCTGTGGCCGGTCGCCCTGCTCGGCGTGCTCGGTGTCGGTGTCGCCCTGGCCACGGCCCGGCTCAACAGCGGCCCCGCCCGGGACTGGCCGCACCCCGGGGTCCTCGCCCTGTGCGGTCTGCTCATCGTCGTGCACTGTGTCATCGGGTACGTCGCGGGCAGCGCCCTGCCCAGGCTGCTCGCGCCGCCGCTGGTCCTGGTCGCCGACTATCTGGCACTCACCCTCCCGGTCACGACCACCGATCCGCTGTGGCTGCGCGAGATCACCGGCTGGCTGAACGAGCCGGTGAACGACCTCACGTCCGCGGTCAACCCCATGGCGCTCATCGCCCCCGCGCTCCTGGCCGCCGGCATCGCGGCCGCCGTCGTCGTAGGGGCCGAGCTGCGCTCGCGCACCCGCGCGCCGCTGCCCGTGTCGCTGGGCTGTGCCGCCGTCTGCCTGGCCGTCTTCGCCGCCGCGGCCGTGTGGCCGGTACGGAACTGGGACGGGCAGCCCCCTGTGTACGCCCGCACCGACGCCCCGGTCTGCTCGGGCCACGCGCCCCGGATCTGCGTACCCACCGAGCTGTCCCCCGACCTGCCCCGGCTCGGGGACACCGCGCATCGGGTGCTGCCCCGCCTGGACGCGGCCGGTGTCGCCCGGCCCCGGACGCTCGCCCTGGTGTCGGAGACCGTCGAGGTTCCGTCCACCACCTGGCGGCTGAACCTGCGGCCCGGCCTCACATCGCACCAGATCACGGCCGGTGTGGCGGTCGCCGCGCTCCCCGAGTTCCCCGCCTGCCGCCGCTACGTCGGCAACCCGCTGATGCTCCAGGGCTGGCTCATGTTCCGGGCGGGACTCGACGCCGGGCACGTCTCACCGGCCGTGGGACAGGCCGTCGTACGCACGCTCCAACACCGGGTCCTGACTCTGCCGGTGAGCAGGCAGGGCGACTGGTACCGGCTGAACGTGCGGCGGATGACCGAGTGCCGCCCCGCCGCGGGCACCGACGTCGACTACGCCTCGAAGCACGGGAGTTGAGGACATGCTCCTGTGGTCCAAGGCCCGCATCCTGCCCGTCCTCCTCGCCGCGTTCTCGGCCTCCGTGGTGTTCGCCCTGCTCGCCAAGGACACGCTGGTCGCACTGCCCACCCTCGGCACGGACGCGGGGCGCCCCCTCATCCTGTTCGCCCCGCTGCTGACGTGCATGGGACTCGCCTACTGCCTCGGCTCGTCCCTTCCCTCGGCCGAGTCGACCGGCACCCGCCGTGTCACCACCCTCGACCAGGTCCTCGTCGTCTGCACCGGCCTCGCGGCCGTGGCGTCGAGCACGCTCATCGCCACCCTGACCGCCGCCCCGTCGGTCGCCACGGCGGGGCGAAACACCCTCTTCCTCGCCGGACTGATGCTGTGCGTCCGGGCTCTGGCGGGACATCAGTTCGCCGTCATCACCCCCGCCGCCTGGGTGATCGCCATGACCCTGATCGGCTCGGACCCGGCGGGCCACGACCGCCCGTGGACGGTGATCCTCATGCCGCCGTCCCACACCGGTGCCCTCGTCGTCGCGGTGGCCGTGTTCGCGACGGGACTGGCCCTGCTGCCCGTACGACCGCAGGTGGCGGACGCCGAGTAGGCGGCGCGCGGTGACCCCCGATCACCACCCCCCCTCACCATCCCCACACCCCCCACCCCTAACATCCGCTACGTGTACGACGTGTGCACGTCAGCCGCAGTCGCGGCGCAGGGTGAGGGGATCACATGACAGCGGAAGCAGGGGGCGCCCGGAAGCCCCGGGGGAGACGGGCGCGGGTGTGGATCGCGGCCGGGACCGTGCTGGTGGGAGGGACGGGGGCGGCGGTCGCGCTGCACGGGTCCTCCTCGGACGACGGCAACGCGGGAGCGGCGTCGCGCGTGGTGCACACCTCCGTGGACTCGCTCGGGCTGAGCGGCGGTGAGAACGGCGCGCAGGCGCTCTCCGCCCGCTCGACCAAGCCGTTCCGGATGCTGGCGGTCAGCTGGAGCGACACCCACGCGCAGCTGGACGGCACGGTCGAGGTGCGCACGAAGTCGTCGGCGTCCGGGAAGTGGAGCGACTGGCAGCGGCTGTCGGCCGGGGACGCGCAGCCCGACCCGGCCGAGCGGGACCGGACCGGAGTGCGCGGCGCCACGGGACCGCTGTGGACCGAGCTGTCCGACGGCGTGGAGGTCCGTGTCCAGGGCAAGAGCGGTACGCACCCGCTGCCCAAGGGCCTGACCGTCGACCTGGTGGACCCGGGCAAGGCGAACTCCACCGCCAACGGCACCGGCACCACCGACCAGGCCGCCGCCGCCCCCGCCCTCCAGCCCGCCGGATACAGCGTGGACGGCGACGGGGACCCGACGGACACCCCCGCCGACCCCACCTCCCCGGAGCCGGAGGACACCGCCCCCACCGACACGCCGCCCTCGGACGAGACCTCGCCGTCGGACACCGCACCCGCGCCCGGCGAGACCGCGCCCGAGTCCCCGGCGACGACCGCCCCGGCGACCACCTCGCCGAGCACGAGCACGAGCACGAGCACGACCCCGGCCTCCCCCGCCCCGTCCGCCACCACCGCCACGCCGACCACACCCCCGAGCGCCCCCGGCTACCTGCCGTCGCTCGACGCCGCGTACCCGAGCTGCCCCAAGGCCTCCGCCGTACCGCGTACGGTCCCGAGCCCGGTGCCCGCCGCGCCCAGCACCACGAAGGTGCCCGCGCCGCCGGTGGTCAGCCGTGCGGCCTGGGGTGCCGACGAGTGCGCGCGGGACGCGGGTTACCCGGACTACGGCAAGCAGGTGAAGGTGGCGTTCGTCCACCACACCGACACCACGAACGACTACTCCTGCACCGACTCCCCGTCGATCGTGCGGAGCCTGTACGCGCTGCATCTGCACCAGGGCTGGCGCGACCTCGGCTACAACTTCCTGGTCGACAAGTGCGGCACGGTCTTCGAGGGCCGCTTCGGCGGGACCGCGATGCCGGTGGTCGGCGCGCAGACGTACGGCTTCAACACCGACTCCATGGGCATCGCCGCGATCGGTACGTACACCGACCTCAGCGGCGGTGACGCGGCGAGCAGCACCATCAAGGGCGCCACGCCCAGCCAGGCCATGCTGACGTCCATAGCCCGCGTGGCCGCCTGGAAGCTGGGCATGTCCGGCATCAGCCCGACGGCGACCAGCACGCTCACCGAGGGCAGCAAGGACAGTTACGGCTTCACGTTCGGCAAGAGCTACACCCTGAACGCGGTCTCCGGGCACCGCAACGGCTTCGCCACCGACTGCCCCGGCAACCAGCTGTACGCCAAGCTCGCCGACATCCGCTCCTACGCGACGGGCCCCGCCACCGGCGTCACCGTGACCGGTGTCGACGCGGCGGGCGGCACCGCCAAGTCGGGCACCGCGTACGTCACCGGCACCAAGGCGACGGTCCGCTGGAGCACCACCACCCCCGCCGCGCTGCTGACCGGCGCGGAGGTCCTGGTGGACGGCAAGAGCGTGGCGAAGGCGTCGGGGAGTGCCACCTCGGCGGCGGTCACGCTGACCGGGGGCCGGCACACCGTGCAGGTACGGGTGACGCACCTCGCCGGGAAGACGACGACGTCGGCGTCGGCCACCGTGATCGCGGACACCACCGCGCCGACCTACCCGACCGCGCCGTCCGCCAAGCTGCGTACGGGCACGGTGAACACGGCGGGTATCCCGGTCACGGTCTCCTGGAAGGCAGCCGACGACAACGGTCTGCGCTCCCAGGCCGCCACCTCGCCGACGGCTGCGGCTCTGACGAGTACGGCCACCAGCTGGTCCACGACCGCCAAGGCGGCCACGTCGACCAAGTTCGCCCTCAAGGCGACCGACTTCGCGGGCATCACGGCCACCGCCTCCGTCACCCGGACCGCGACGCTCGTCCAGGAGAGTGCGGCCAAAACGACGGGCACCTGGACGAAGAAGTCCAGCAGCAGCTACCTGGGCGGCGCCTCGCTCGGTTCCTCGGCCAAGAACGCGTCCCTGACCTGGACCTTCAAGGGCCGCTCGGTGGCCTGGATCGCCTCCCGCGCCTCCACCTCGGGCCAGGTCAAGATCTACCTCGACGGCACCCTCCAGTCGACGGTCGACCTGAAGTCCGCCACCACGCAGTACCGCCAGGCGATGTGGACGAAGTCCTGGAGCGGCGCGGCGCAGCACACGCTGAAGATCGTGGTCGTCGGCACGTCGGGCCGTCCGGCGGTCACGACGGACGGGATCGCGGTCCTGAACTGACGCGAGCACGGCCGCGGCCGGCATAGAACACCGGCTGCGGAAAGAACGGGGGGTGCGAGGAATCGCACCCCCCGTTCGCATGTCCCCGACGCTCCTGCGCATCCCGGGAAGCTCTGGCTAGGCTGCGGGTGAAGCCTTTCGGGAGGGGTCATGGCGAAGATCACCATCACGCTGGACAGCGATCTGGCCATCGAGGTCATGCTGCTGGCCGGTGCCAGGAGTCCGCAGGACGCGGTCGAGCTGATCGTCCGGGACTACCTGGCGCGGGGTCACCGCACCGAGGCCCGTACGGGGAACGCCGCCGACCAGGAGCGCTTCGCCGACCGGCGCTCGGCGCCGGAAGAGGGCCGCTGAGCATGGAGTACCGACGGAAGCGGCAGTCATGAACCAGGACCGTGTCATCCGGCTCGCAGTGCTCTGCGCTTTTGGAATCCTCTCCTACCTCGTCCTCCCGAGCGGATGGGAACTGGCGTCTCTCCCTGTCGCCCTCGCCTGCGCGACCCTCGTCACGCGTGGTCCTCGGCCGCGCGGAGCCGGTCGGCCGCCGAAGGAGAACCCCGCTCCCCGCCGAGACCGCGCCGGCGGTGACGCCCGAGGTCCGGCAGGACCGTGCCCAGGCCCCCCAACGCCATGACCGCGCCGAGCCACAGCGGAGCGCGCAGCCCCCACGTGCCGATCGCGACGGCGCCGAGGGAGGAGCCCAGGATGATGCCGAGGGTGATGAAGGACGTGTGCACGGTGTTGACCAGCGGCCCCGCGTTGCCGGCGCGCTGGACGCGGGTCGCCATGGCCGGGTTCATGGTGACGCCGGCCAGCCCGATGCCCAGCACGCACAGCACGGCCGGTACGGGCAGCTCGGCGAACAGGGCGAACCCGGTCAGGAACCCGGTGTTGAGGACGAGCCCCACGGCGAGCACCAGGGCGGTGTGCCGGTCGGCGAAGCGCCCGACGACGTGGTTGCCCACGACCGTCGCGGCCCCGTAGGCGATCAGCAGGACGGGGACGGTGCCGGCGGAGAAGCCGGTGAGACCGGTGAGGATCGGGTTGAAGTAGCTGAAGGCGGAGAAGGTCGCGCCGATGATCAGCGTGCTGGTGGACAGCACCAGCCACAGCCGGGGCCTCCTGAAGACGCCGAGCTCCTGCCGGAACCCGCCGTCGCCCCCGGTGGGCGGGATGCGGGGTACGCCGGCCAGGGTGGCCCCGGCGGCGGCCACGGTGAGGACGGTGATCGTCCAGAACGCCGCGCGCCAGCCGAAGCGTTCGCCGGTCAGGGTGGCGACGGGCAGTCCGAGCAGGGTCCCGAGCGTGAGCCCGTTCATGGCCACCGCGATCGCGCGGCCGCGCACCTCGGGGCGGGTGAGCCGCGCGCACAGCGAGATGCCCACGCCGAAGAACGCCTGGCAGGCGACGCCGGTGACGATCCGGGCGGCCAGCATCGTGGGGTAACCGGTCGCGGTGGCGGCGAGGACGTTGCCCGCCAGGAAGACGGCGAACAGCGTCAACAGGGCGGTCCGGGGCGGGAGTCTGATGAGCGCCACGGTGAGGAACGGTCCGCCGGCCGCCATGGCGACGGCGAACGCGGTGATGAGGTAGCCGATCTGCGGGACGGTGGCGTCGAGACCTTCGGCCATCTGCGGCATCAGCCCGGCGACCGCGAACTCGCTGGTCACCATGGTGAAGATGCCGAGCGCCAGGACGTATACGGCACGGGGCACGGTTCGTTCTCCTGTCGGGCACGTTATGGACTGGTCAGTTCAAAACTCGGGTACGGGCACACACGCCCCAGGACGGGGCCGCGCGTCAGCGGGTCAGTGGATCAGCGCGTCAGTGGATCAGCGCGTCAGCACGTCAGCGCGTCGAGCGCGACTTCGGCGATCGACTCCAGCGCGGTCCGGTCGGCGCCGCCCTGGCTCGCGATGCGCATACCGCCGATCGCCGCGTTGACGAACCGGGCCAGCGCCTCGGCGTCCCGCCGGGAGGTGATGCTGCCGTCCCGGCGCCCCTCCTCGGCCACCGCGCGCAGCGCGGCGAGCCTGCGGGCCGTGTCGCGCTCCAGCATCCCCCCGGTCCGGCTGTCGCGGGCGGCGAGTTCGACGGTGGTGTTCACGGTCAGACAGCCCAGGCCGCGCCCGCCGGACCGGTGCTCGGTCTCCCCGTCGACGACCATGGCGAACAGGGCGCGGATGCGGTCGGCGGCGGCGCGCCGGGCGTCCTCCAGGACGGCCAGCTGGGCCGCGTTCATGGTGTCGATGTAGTGCGCCAGCGCCCGCGCGAACAGGTCCTGCTTGCTCTTGAACGTGTTGTAGACACTGCTGCGCCCCAGCCCCGTCGCCTCACACAGATCCTGGGTCGACGTGGCCTCGTACCCCTTCTCCCAGAAGGTGCGCATCGCCGCGTCCAGGGCGCGCTGCTCGTCGAACATCCTCGGTCGGGCCATGCGGCCAGCCTAACGGTTTTGGAACGACCGATGCAATACGACCGGGGGTCCAGGCGGGGTCCGGTCGGCGCTGCGCGGGCCGGCCGGGGAGCGGCCATGAACGCAAAAATCTTTGTCTCGAATTGAAGATAATTTGAGAACAAACGGCGGCTAGTCTCCCCGCAATTGACCAAGTCCCGCACAGCGGGCGGACGTTCAGGGGGTGGAGAGTGTCTGGGCACAACCCAGGACTCATCGGCAGAACGGTCATGGCTTTCGCGCTTGCCGCTTCTCTGTCGGCTGTCGCCGGCGGCATGAGCGAGGCGCGGGCGGGAGCGACCGTCTGTGAACTGGACGAAGGAGAGCTGGCCGTCAGTGACCTGCCCTCGGGCTCGTCCGTGATCCAGTGTGACGCGGTGGGGCGTGTCGTCACCTACGACAGCACCGGCGTGACGGTCCCCGAGCCCGGCACGGCGGTGAGCGTGGACGCGATGTCCACCGACGGCACGAGCCACGGCTTCACCATGGAGGTCGCCGCCGACGGCACGGTCTCCTACGACTTGACCAGCGCCAGCGTGGATCTCGACGGCACCGGGTCCGACAAGGCCGACGTTCTGGTGAACCCCGCCAGAACCGCCGGCGATCTCTCGCTGGAGCCGGACGACGCGGACGCCGACGCCTCCGACGCCGGCACGGGTGCCGAGGTGGCGGAGGTGGACGCCGCCGCGTCGCCCGGTGCGTGCAGCGACGGGACGTACGCGACCAAGGACCAGAAGGAATACGGCATCTACAACTGGTACATCGGCGACGGCGGCCTCCCCGCGGGACTGTCCAAGAGCGACGCGCTGTGGTCGTTCTACGAGGCGTTGGACAACATCACCGAGAGCAACAACAACTGCGGCTACAGCGACCAGGTCGGCGCGCACACGGCCAACTTCCTCGACTACACGAGCTACGAGGCCGACGTCAACAGCCGCGATCAGTGCACGTCCCGGGACGGGCTGAGCACCTGGGACGCGGGGAACCTCGCGAGCGGCACCGTGGCCATCACCTGCTCGTGGACGTGGCCCACACCCGGCGTCAAGAACGACCTGCGCGAGGCCGATGTCCGCTTCAACACGACGGACTACGACTTCACGAACAAGCCGACCGCCAGTTGCTCGAACAAATACGACGTCCGCAGCGTCGGTACTCATGAGGCCGGACACATCTTCGGGCTGAAGGACATCCACGGGGCCCACGAGAACCTCACCATGTACGACACGTCAATCCAGTGTTCGACACGGGCCAGGACGCTCGCCAAGGGGGACGTGCTCGGTCTCCGCAGCATCTACTGAACCGGGGCAGCCGCTCCAGGAGGGGGCACGTCGATGGGAATCGCACGCTCGGCCGGCCGGGCCGGACCCGCGGGGGCACTGCTCGTGGCGGTCATGGCCGTGATGTCCGCGGCCTGTACGTCATCGGGCGGCGGTGACGGCGGCGCGTCCGCGTCGTCCTGCGCGTACCGGGTCCAGTACGGGAACGGGACGTACGTGGGGGCGGAGGCCAAAGGGTTCGCGCGCGGGGACAGGCTGGGTGCCGCCACGCTGCCGCCCTGCGACGACACACCGAACGACGACGGTGACGGTCGAACGGCGCCGACTTCGACAACGGCCTACGAGATCAAGGGAGTCGACCCCAGTATCGCCATCACCCTGGAGCAGTCGTCCGACGACGTCATCTTCGTCAACGTCGACTCCGACAAGAAGCTGCCCGAGATCAAGAAACTGATCCACGGTTCCTGAGGCACCGGCGAGGTCCTGCCGCTCCTGGCGGGGCCTCGCCGGAACAGCGAGGCCCGGCGGGGGGAGTTCAGCCGGTGAAGCGGCCGGCCTTGACGCCGTCGAGGAAGGCGGTGAAGGCGGGGGCGGGGAGGTGGAGGACGGCTCCGCCGGGGACCTTGGAGTCGCGGACGGGGACGGTGCCGTGGGCGGGGGCGAGGTTGGTGGCGACCTCGACGCAGTCGCCGCCGTTGTTGCTGTAGGAGGACGTGAACCAGCGGGGGATGGTCATCCTGGTGCCCTTTCGGAGGTCAGACGGTGAGGTCTCCGGACTTGACGCCGTCGAGAAAGGCGGCGAAGGCGGGGGCGGGGAGACGGAGTACGGCTCCGCCGGGGACCTTGGAGTCACGGACCGGGACGATGCCGTGGGCGGGGGCGAGGTTGGTGGCGACCTCGACGCAGGCGCCGCCGTTACTGCTGTACGAGGACGTGAACCAGCGGGGAGAGCTGTTGGCCGTCATGAGTGCCCTTTCGAAGAGGCCTCGCCGCCCCTCGTGAAAGTGAGGAACGGCGAGACCATCGTAGGGAGTTCAGACGGTGAAGTCCCCGGACTTCAGGCCATTGACGAAGGCGGCGAAGGCGGGGGCGGGGATGTCCAGAACGGAACCGTCGATGACCTTGGAGTCACGGACGGGGACGATGCCGTGGACGGTGAGGAGGTTGGTGGCGACCTCGACGCAGGCGCCGCCGTTGTTGCTGTAAGAGGACTTGAACCAGCGGGGGGATTGGGTCGTCACGGGGTGCCCTTTCGTAACTTGCTGATCATTTCCACAGATGCTGCCTGGGAAAAAGATTCGGCCTGTAGTTGATGGTAGGCCGTCAGGACAGGCAGCACCGAAGTGGTTTCGCGGTCCAGGCGTCCCAGCGTCTGGGCTTCCGCGTAGCACGCCACGGACCGGTCGGGCATGGTCAGCAAGTAGACGGGGAGATCGAACGGCCGACGCTCCCCTATGTCGTACGGCGCCAGCTGGAGCACAGTGTTGGGGCGGCCCGCAAACTCAATCAGCCGGTCGAGCTGCGCGTCCATAACCTCAGGACCGCCGATGGTCCGTCGGATGCAGCTCTCGTCCATCACCACGAACACCATGGGTGGCCGGATCCGCTCCATAGCGGCCTGGCGCTCCGCCACGAACGAGACGCGCTCGGCGGCCTGTTCGGGGGTGATCGCGCCCCGCAGTACGGCACTGTCCGCGAGGACTTGGGCGTACTCTGGCGTCTGAAGCAGACCAGGGACGATACCGATCTCGAACACCCGGATCTCGGCCGCGCGCCCCTCCAGCCCCGCGTACTCCGGGAAGCCCTCCAGCAGCACGCCGTGCTTCATCTCGCGCCACCGGCGCTCGAACGCGTCACCGGTGCCCAGCGCCAGATCCGCACTGCGCGCAAAGCGCAAGGTCGGCATCTTACGACCAGTTTCAACCGATGAAATATGCGTGCTGGAATATTCCATCCGGGCCGCGAGGTCTTCCTGTTTCCACCCCCTCTCCTCCCGGCACTTGCGCAGATACGCGCCGAAGGCCGCTTGCGGCGAGGCGTCAGGGTTCAACTCCTTGATGTTCAAGGCGCGATCACCGACCTTCCGTTCGGGAGTGCCAAGTTGAAGGGTTCCCGACTGTAGGCCACGCTGAACGCCCTTGGTGGTGAAACCACTACGCAGAGGAGTCGTAAGTGTGTAGCGACGACGGTCATGTTGACGAAATCGAGCTCGCCGGCCCTGAACTCCCGGACATCGGCACCTTGATGGTGGACACCGGAAACAGAAACCGCGTGGGCGAGTTCCGTGGGGTGGAGGGCCGGTACTGGTTCCTCCGTCCCGTCTGCGGGGGCCTGGAGTGGGAGGCGGACCCGGAGCGGGTCCGCCCCGCCGACCAGGCGGAGCGCCTCCGCGCGGGGACGGCGCGGGCGAACGCGCGGAGCAGGGGCGAGTACCTCTGAGCGTGCGGCGTCACTTCGGAGAGGCCGGCCGGCGACTCCGTAGCCTCGGCGTGCCGGCCGTTCGAACCCTTCTCTCCATTCAGACGGGAGGCCCATGTACCACTGCAACGCCTCCGGCCCCTCACCCTGGTCGGACCCGCCGAACACGGAACCGCCCGGAGCGGTCCCGCCCGAGCAATACCCCCCGCACCTGTACGACCGCGTGGTCTGCGAGCTGGGCCGGGGCCACGACGGCGACTGCGCCGACCACGTGGGCGAGCTGAGCCCGGACGCCCAGCTGTGGGTCCTCTGGGAGGACGACCGCTTCACGTACGCCGTCCTCCGCCCCTGCTGCATGAGCGACCCGACCGTACCCCCCGTCCAACAGGAACCCTGCACCCTCTACGCCGGCCACACCCCGGGCCACTCCTGGCAGTTCACGGACATGCTGCACGGCTAGGGGGTGTCTCCTCGCCGAGGGACGGCAGCGGTACGTAAGCGGGGCGTCAGCCGGACGTGAGCGGCGGTCGGGATGCTTCACATGTCAGCAGGCCAGGCGGGGCAGCGGCTCGCCGCGCGTTCCGGGCCGCGACCGCACTTCCGTACTCGACCGCCGACCACTCGGGGAATCCACATGCGTACGACGTTCCGCTCCCGCAAGTCCGCCGCCACCCTCGGCGCCGCACTCACCGCCGTCCTCGCCCTCGCCCTCACCGCCTGCGACGGCGACGACACCGCGTCGGGCGGCACACGGGCCCGCCCCACCGCGTCGGCGGACGAGACGGGCGGGGCGGGCGGGACGGGCGGGGCGGGCGGCACGGGCAGCACGGGCGGGGCGGGCGGCAGCGGCGGGGCGGACCAGAGCGCCGGCGCCGGCACCGGCGGGAGCGGCCAGGGCGCCGGCACCGGCACCGGTGACACCGGCGAGGGCAAGGTCGACATGTGCCGCTCCGGCGTGCTCGACGCCACCGCCGCGAACAACACCACGGACGAGACGAACGGCGTCGTCACCGTCACCTTCAAGAACGTCGGCAGCGCCGACTGTCGCATCAGCGGCTTCCCGGGTGTCGATATCAAGACGTCCCTGGGCGACACCTTCTCCGTGGACCGCGACGGCGAGCAGGCCGTGCCGCAGATCCTCAAGGAGGGCGACACCGCCGCCTTCCACATCACGTACCCGGTCAACGACACCGGCGGCTCCGGCGTGCGGCTGACCGACATGGTGGTGACGCCCCCGAACGAGGTCGAGCCCTTCACCTTGCGGTGGCCGGCGGGCACGCTCGCCGTCACCGACGGCAAGGACGGCGGGAAGATGGAGCTCGGCCCGGTGAGCAAGGCCGGCTGACCCCGGGCGGTTCGCCTCGCCGTGCCGCAGGAGTGAAGCTCGCCCCCATGACGACAGACATCACCGTGCGCCCGGCCCGACCGACCCGGACACCGACCCCGCCGACGGCCCGAACGCCGAGGTGACCGCCGGCTTCACGGCTGCGGGCCGCTGCTCGATCCGGGGGTTTTCGGCATTTTTTCAGGCATGGGCGGTGGTGTTCGGGGATTCTGTCGAGGTACCTCCGAGAACCACGGTAAGGAGACCCCCCGTGCGCCGTCCGACCCGGAAAGCCTTCGCCGCCCTCATCGCCGCAGCCGGCCTCGCCCTCCCCCTCCTCACCCCCGCACCCGCCTCGGCCGCCACCACCACCAGCCGCTTCGCGAACTACCGCTACGGGGACTGCCTGCGCGAGACCTCCGAAACCGGCCTCAAGGGCGACCGCTGCACCACCGGACGCGGCAGCCTCCTGTGGCAGTGGAACGGCCGCCTCAACACCAGCACCACGCTCAAGAACGACTTCTGGGGCCGCTGCCTCGACAGCAACGACCGGGGCGACGTCTACCCCCTGCGCTGCAACGGCGGCTCGTACCAGAAGTGGCGCACCGTCCGGCCCGCCGCCCGCAGCGCCGTCATGCTCCAAAGCGTCGGCACGGGCCGCTGCGTCTACCAGCAGGACAACGGCTACTACCGCACCGCCCCCTGCGACCGAAAGGCCCAGAACCAACGCTTCACCATCGGCTGAACGGATCTCCCGACCGCTTCAAGACGCCGCGGTGACCGGCCCGGCGCCGTCGCGCGAAGAACGCCCAACGGGATGATCTTCTCGGGCCGCGGAATTTTTCGGGGAACGCGTCAACCTCGGGTGGGGCCGCACGTCTGGTGGGGTGAAAGGCGGTTACCGGCACGGGACTTCAGGTCCTCGTGCCGCCCGGCCGCCGGTCTTGTCCCCGCACTCTCTGGAGTCGTCTCCCATGCGGCACAACCGTCCCAAGAAGTCGAACCGTTCCCTGCGCACCTGGGTGCTGGGGTCGGCCGCCGGTCTCACCCTGGTGGCCGGCGGCGCCGTCGCCGCCCAGGCGGCCACCGCCGCCCACCCGACCCCGGCCAAGTCGGCCCCGGCCGACCCGAAGCCGGTGCCGTCCACCCCGGGCCACCAGACCTCCTCCGACACCGACCCCACCCCGGTCCCGGGCGACGCGAACGGCAAGCCGTACCCCACCCCGGTCCCCGGTGACGCCAACGGCAAGCCGTACCCGAAGCCGGTCCCGTCCACCCCGGGCCACCACGCCTCCACCCACACCTCCTCCCACACCGAGCCGACCCCGGTCCCGGGCGACGCGAACGGCAAGCCGTACCCCACCCCGGTCCCCGGTGACGCGAACGGCAAGCCCTACCCGGGTCACGCCACCCGCTGAGCCGCCGGCCACAGGTGCGGCGGGGCCGGAGCGGAGCCGGTCCCGCCGCACCTCCCGATGTGAACGAGGACGATGCAGCTCACCCTTGCCCTCCCCTGGTGGGCCCGGCTCCTGCGCCGCGCCCGGACCACCCCGTCCCCGGCGCCGGGCACGCCGGGCGCACCGGACGCGCCGCTCACCGGCCGGAGGCTCCGGCACCTGCGCCCGGTGGCCGGCCGGGACGGCGAGGGGGACGCCCCCACGCTCGCCGACCTGTACCGGACCCGGCGGCTCGACATGGTCCGGCTGGCCGCCTTCCTGGTGGACGACCTGCACACCGCCGAGGACGTCGTCCAGGACGCCTTCGCCGCCGTGTGCCGCCGGCACGGCGAACGGCTGGACAGCCTCCAGGACGCGAACGCCTACCTGCACACCGCGGTGCTCAACGCCGCCCGCTCGGTACTGCGCCGGCGGCGCACCGCGCGCGCCTACACCCCGCCGCACCAGGGCCCCGGGGCGCCGGTCGACGAGCTGCTGCTGCTCGCCGAGGAGCACCGGGAGGTCTTCGACGCGCTGGCGCAGCTCACCGGGCGCCAGCGCGAGGTACTGGTCCTGCGGTACTGGTCCGACCTGAGCGAGGCGCAGATCGCCGACGCCCTCGGTGTCTCCCGTGGGACCGTCAAGTCGACCGCGAGCCGCGCGCTCGCCACGCTGGGAAAGCTTCTGAAGGGGGACCGATGAGCGATCCGACGCCCATCGAGGAACGGCTGCGCGCCGCGCTCGAAGCGCGTGGGCGGCTCATCGACGCCCACGACCTGTCCCCGGCCCGCCCCCCTACGGGCAGAACCTGGGGCACCCGCCGAACACGCCGGGTCCTGTCCATCGCCGTCGCAGCCCTCGCGGCAGCCGCGGCCGCCGCCGTCCTCCTCCTCCCCTCCAACCCCCCGGACCACCTCCACCCGGCCCCACCCGCACGACAGTCCACCCCCACCGCGCCCCCGACCCCTTCCACCGACCCCCACCCCGTACCCTCGGCCGTCCCGTCCGGGCCCTAGGGGGTGGGTCAGCGGCGCCCTAGGGGGTGGGTCAGCGGCACTCAGGTCCTCGGCGGCGAGTCGCGGGGAATCCACGCCGGCCTGTTCGGGGTGGTGGAGGGCGGCTGACCGTGGTGTCGGATCCGCACCCGGAGGCGGTCGGGTTCGCCGGACGCTACGACTACGGCTACGGCTACGACTCGGCCATGGTCTTCCCGCCGGCTTCCCGGCGGGGCCGGCGGGCGGGCAGCCCTGCCTTGGCACGCCAGTAGTCCGCGTCGCGCGGGTCGGCCAGCCAGCCGGTCAGCCGTTCAGCCCCTTCCCGGAAAGCCCGGGGCAACAAGGCCGGATCAGCGACGGCACGGCTGAACCCGTCGACATCGTGGCTCGCGTGATCGGCATCGCACCAGCAGGCCACGTTCACCGCCGCGTCGACCGCGAGCCGGCCCAGGTCTGTCCACACCACCTGGAGCAGGAACTCCAGCTGGTCGCCCCCGCCGGCGTGCTCAACGACGTCCAGGCCGAGGATGATCGGCGTTCCCGGCTGAGGTCCGGGGAAGACCGCGTGCTCCGGAGCCCACTCCCATTCCGCCCCGATGCCGTCGGACCGCACCGCGTCAACGGCACGGGCCGCATCCTTCAGGGCTTCCGCACCGGCAGCCGAAAGGCCGGGGAACAGGCCGGCCAAGGGGACGCCGGCGAAGGCACCTCGCTTCATACGTCGATCATCGGCCCTCTCCGGCTCACAGGCCGAAGCCCCGTACTCGTCATGGTCGGTGTCGACCAGACCGTCCACACCGTCCAGCAGACCGGGGAGGAGTCCCCGGGTCTGTCCCCCGGACAGGCTCCAGGAGCTGACAACCAACGGGAAGTGATGGCCATCAACGTAGAAATCAACGGGGAAAAGATCAATTCGCCCCAAGAGTTCCACAGGGTACTGGCGGAAAAGCTGGACTTCGGGCCCTACTACCACCCGAACCTGGCCGCCCTGTGGGACCGCCTCTCGACGGACGTCGAACGGCCTGTCGCGCTCACCTGGCGGAACGCGGAGAACAGCAGGGACGCCATGGGGGCGGCGGCCTTCGACGATCTGCGGAATCTGCTGCTGAGGGTGGAGAGGCAGGACGAGGACTTCGGGCGGGAGGACCGCTTCACGGTGCGATTCGCCCAGGAACCGACGCCGGCCGCCGCGGAGCGGAACCGCTGGGTCAGTCCTTCGCCGGCGGCCCCAGCCTGATCTCGGTGTCGCAGTCGAGGTCCTGCCGGTAGGCGGTCTTGCCCTGGTGGTACCAGAAGCGGCAGCCGGTCAGGTTCTCCCGCACCGGCGCGGTCACGCGGATGCGGGCCATGTAGTAGTAGTCCGACACGCTCTTCGGTTTCACCCGGATGGGCTGACCGGCGTAGTCGTGGAGCTTCTCCGGGTCGGGCATCCCTCCCCGGCCGCCCGTTCGCATCGCCATCGCGTGGCCGCCCATGTCCTTCACGCTGACGGCGCGGTACTCGACGACCTTGAGACCCCGGGGCACACGCGTGACGCGCGCCTTCGTCAGCGAGAGCGGTCTGTCGGCGGAATTGGAGACCTGGGGCAGGGAGACCCAGAACTCGCTGCCGATACGGGCCTGATCGTAGAAGACCGTCACACCGGACTGCGTCCCGCCGTTCAGATCCCGGCCGTCCGCGTAACCGCCGCCGGCCCCGACACCGGAAGCGAGCAGCTTCCAGACGGCGGTGGCCACGACCAGCGAGGCCACCACCGCGAGGAGCGGGAAGCGCTTGCTACTTGACGTAGAGGGCACCCGCGTGGCCACTGTCGATCACCCCGTTCCTTCTCCGCCCGTCGCTGCCGAACCCAAGCGGAGCGGCTACGCGTTCATCGACGCCAGCTCGATCACCGTCACGTCCGACGGCGCGTCCACGCGGGTCGGTGGGCCCCAGGCTCCCGCGCCCCGGCTGACGTAGAGCTGGGTGTCGCCGTAACGGTCCAGGCCCGCGACGGTCGGGTTGGCGGCGGCGGCGATGAGGTTGCCGGGCCAGAGCTGGCCGCCGTGGGTGTGGCCGGAGAGCTGGAGGTCGACGGCGTGGCGGACGGCCTCGTGGATCTGGACGGGCTGGTGGGCGAGGAGGACGCAGGCGCGGGCGGGGTCGCGGCCGTCGAGGGCCCTGGCGAAGTCGGGGCCCTGGCCCTCGCTCGCGCCCGCGAGGTCGTTCACGCCCGCGAGGTCGAAGTACGGCATCTCGGTGCGGGCGTTCTCCAGCGGACGCAGCCCGAGGGTGCGGACCTCCTCGACCCACTGGGCGGCGCCGGAGAAGTACTCGTGGTTGCCGGTGACGAAGAAGCTTCCGTGGCGGGCCTTCAGACCGGCGAGGGGTGCCGCCGCCGGGCCCAGATTCTTCACGCTGCCGTCCACCAGGTCGCCCACCACCGCGATCAGATCCGGCTGGGTGGAGTTGACCGTGTCCACGACCCGCTGGGCGAAGTCGCGGCCCAGGACCGGGCCCAGGTGGATGTCGCTCACGACGGCGATCCGGTAACCATGCGCCGCCCTCGGCAGCTTGGCCAGCGGCACGGTGACCCGCTTCACGCGCGGGCCCCGCAGGACGCCGTACGTCCCCCAGCCGACCGTCCCCACCGCCACCCCGGCGACGACGCCCCCGGCCACCCGGGAGACGAACAGGCGGCGGGAGAAGTCCTGCGGTTCGGGGGCCACCACGGGCGCGGCCACCACGGTGTCCGTGGCCGCCGGGGCCGTGACGGCGGGCGCCTGCTCCGGTGCCCCGGCCGGCACCAGGGACGCGCTCGCCACCGACCCCCGCCGCCGCCCCGCCCACCACCGCACCGGCTCCATCGCCACCGTCGTCAGCAGCAGGTACAGCGCCAGCGCCATCCACAGGAACCCCGGCCACGCCAGCGCCCGTTGGAGCCAGAACGGCGCCCCCGACCGCTCCGCCACCAGCGCGGCGACCATCAGCAGCGGGCCCGCCACGAAGAGGGCCGTACCCGCGCGGCGGGCCGCACCCGGGGCGCGGGTCGTGTCACGGACCAGGCGGCGCCAGACGTAGTGATGCAGGCCCACGACTACGGCCACTACGGCGAGGGCGACCAGTACGAAGACGATGACCACCGAGACCGCTCCCGTCCTTGACTTGGGGATGTTCTACCAGTCGGTCAGATCCACCAGGACATCGCAGTGCGGGTCGTCGGCGGACGGCCGCCGGTACTGCCCCTCCTCGACGAGGCTCGGCACAGCGGCGATCAGCGCGGTGAGGGATCCGGTGAGGCGGACGTCGACCCCGGCGACACCGGGGAGGTCCGGCCGCTGGACGTACAACCGCAGCACACCGTCGCCCAGCAGCAGGAACCCGATCAGGAAGGGGTTCTCGTCGTCCCCGGGGTCCGACAGCGCGCGCAGCACGGTGAGCGCCAGGCCCTGTTCGGGTTCCGGGTCCGGGGTGATCTCTTCGGGACGGAGCCGTACGACAGTCATCCCCATGGCCTCACCGATGTCACCGGAGCTGTAGAACCGGGGGCCGGACAGAACCGTGCGCAGAATGCCGGGGATGTAGTACGGGGCGACCGAGTCGTGCGGAATCTCGTACAGGAAGGTGGCACCGTCCTCGTCGTCCCCGGCGTGCACGGCGACCCGCACGGCACCCGCCGTGGGCAGCACTCCGCGCAGACGGCAACCCTCGGCGAGGGGTGCGTCGAGGTAGTACAACAGCAGCCGGCCGACGGCGGCTTGCCACTCCCGGTCCTCGGGACCGGTCACCGGCCCTATGACGTCCGCCGCAATGCGCGCAGTCCGCGCAACCCGATCACTCCGATGACGGTCCCAAGGATGAAGGACACGATCGCCAGCAGCAGGTGGACCCAGAAATAGGCCGTCGGGTCGCCGTTGTGGAAGGCGAGACCACTGCCGTCTGCCACCAGGTTTTTAACGAAAGTGATCCAGATGAACCAGCTCCACACCCCGAAGGCGAGCAGGAACCAGGACACCGGGCGGCTGAGCTTCATGCCTCCAGTATCGCCGCCCGGTGGCCGGTTCCTGGCCCGGGGTGGGGTGAGGAAGGCGACTTCACCGCGCGTCGCAGGTACGTTCTCGACCGTGTCCGCACCTCAGAAGATCGGCAAGCGATCCTTGTCGATCACTTCCGCCACTTTGCTGATCGCTTCGCTCACGGCGCTCACCACGCTCGCCGCCCCGGCCGCCCTCGCCGCCCCGAAGCCCTCCGGCAGCCCCGCACCCTCCACGAGCCCCACCGCCACTCCCCCGGCGGGCATGTCGAAGATCGGCGGCGACCGCCTCGGGCAGCCCGGTACGCAGGTCAACCTCGCCGGAGGCGTCCCCGCGCTGCCCGAGGACCTCACCGCCCGCTCCTGGATCGTCAGCGACGCCGAGTCGGGCGACGTGCTCGCCGCGCACAACGCGCACTGGCCGCTGCCCCCGGCGAGCACCCTGAAGATGCTGTTCGCGGACACCCTGCTGCCCCGCTTCCCGGGCACGGACACGCACAAGGTGGCCCCCGGCGACCTGGCCGGCGTCGGCGCGGGCTCCAGCGTGGTCGGGATAAAGGCGGGCCGCACCTACTCCGTGCGCGACCTCTGGCTCGGCGTCTTCCTGCGCTCCGGCAACGACGCCGTCCACGTGCTGTCCGCCATGAACGACGGCGTCCCCGCCACCGTCAAGGACATGCAGGCCCACGCCGACCAGCTCCAGGCCCGCGACACCCACGTGGTCAGCCCCGACGGCTACGACGCCGACGGCCAGGTCTCCTCGGCGTACGACCTCTCGCTGTTCGCCCGCTCCGGGCTCCAGAAGAAGGACTTCCGGGAGTACTGCTCGACCGTGCAAGCCAAGTTCCCGGCGGGCACCAAGAACTCGGGCAAGGGCAAGAAGGTCACCCGGTACGACGAGATACGGAACACCAACCGCCTGCTCAGCGGCGACACCGACGTACCCGTCTACCAGGGCATCGCCGGGGTGAAGAACGGCAACACCACGAACGCGGGCGCCACCTTCACCGGTGTCGCCGAGCGCGGCGGCAAGGTGCTGCTGGTCACCGTGATGAACCCGGCGAAGCCCGAGCACAACGAGGTCTACAAGGAGACGGCCAAGCTGTTCGACTGGGGCTTCCAGGCGGCCGGGAAGGCCCAGCCGGTGGGGACACTGGTCCCGCCGGAGAACGCGGTGACCGCTCCGCCGAGCGCGTCGGGGTCCGCCGCCGCCCCGAGCACCGCACCGAGCACCCCCAGCACCCCCGACTCCCCCCGCGCTTCCGGCGCCCCCGGCGCCCAGCCCGTCGCGAGCGCCGCCGTCGAGGGCGGCCACCGGGGCGCCGGGACCGCGCTCGCGATCGCCGGCGGACTGGTCGTGCTCCTCGCGGGCGCGGCCTTCCTGGTCAACCGCCGCTGGCCGCTGCCCGACCTGCTGCACCGCCGGAACCGCCCGTGACCTCCCCGGACGCCTTCTCCTGCGTGCCCTCCCCGCTGGTCGTCGCCGTCCAGGCCGCGCTGTAGAGCAGGATCTTGCAGGTGAAGTTGATCCACAGCAGCAGGGCGACGGGGACGCCGAACGCGCCGTAGACGCTCTTCGCGGCGACACCCTGGATGTAGCCGCTGAGCAGCAGCTTGAGGAGTTCGAAGCCGACCGCGCCGAGCAGGGCCGCCACGACCAGGCGGCGGCGCGGCGGTTCGACTCCGGGCAGCAGGGTGAGCGCGTAGAGCAGGACCAGGAAGTCGGCGAGCACGGCGACCGCGAAGGCGGCCGCCCGCAGCAGCGCGGTGCCCCAGCCGTGCTCGTCGAGCCCCGCCTGGTGGGCCACCCAGCCGATGGCGGCCGAGGCGAGGGTGGAGGCGGCCAGGGTGAGCAGCAGGGCGCCGCCGAGCCCGATCAGCACGCCGGCGTCCTTGAGCTTGGCGACGACCGGGTTGATGCCCCGGTCGGGCAGCTCCCAGACCGCGCGCAGACAGTCCCGGATCTGGCCGACCCAGCCGATGCCGGTGAACAGCAGCGCGGCACCGGCGATCACCCCGACCGTACCGGCGTTGTGCACCAGGGCGCCGAGGTCCAGTTTGTCGGCCAGACCCGGGAACTGGGCCGCGATCTGCTTCTCGACCGTCTTCTGCCGGGACGGGCTCAGCGTCGCCGCGGTGATCGCCGCGGCCACGGTCAGCAGCGGGAACAGCGCGACGAAGCTGACGAATGTCATCGCGGCCGCCAGCCAGGTCCAGTTCACCCGGTCCAGGCGCGCGTACGACCGCCAGGCGTGCGTGGTCATCAGCCAGGTGACCACCGGCCCGATGCCGGGGAGCTTTTTCAGCCAGTCCATGATCCGTCTTCTGCCCTCGTCGCGGGAACTCCATGTGCCGGTTACCCCGATCCGCCGGTCCGGCACCGCACTTGTACCGCGTCCGGGCCGCATCCGTGCCGCGTCGCACTAATCACCCATTGCGGGGAGCCCGGCGCCGCCTTGCGGGAATCACCCATATGCGGGCGATACGGTCACGGGCATGTCTGCTGTCCCCGGGCCTCCCCGGTCCCTGCTCGTCCTCGGCGGCACCTCGGAGATCGCGCTCGCGACGGCGCGCCGCCTGGTCGCCCGCCGCACCCGTACCGTCTGGCTGGCCGGGCGCCCCTCCGCCGCGCTCGACCGGGCCGCCGCCACCCTGCGCGGCCTCGGCGCCGACGCGCGCACGGTCGCCTTCGACGCCCTGGACCCCGAGTCCCACGAGACGGTGCTCGGCAAGGTGTTCGCGGAGGGCGAGGTCGATCTCGTCCTGCTGGCCTTCGGGCTCCCCGGCGACCAGGCGCGCGACGAGAGCGACCCGCTGCGCGCCGTCCGCCTCGCCCAGACCAACTACACCGGCGCCGTCTCCTCCGGCCTGGTCGCCGCCCGCGCGCTCCAGGACCAGGGCCACGGCGCCCTGGTGGTCCTCTCCGCCACGGCCGGCGAACGCGCCCGGCGCACCGACTTCATCTACGGCTCCAGCAAGGCCGGCCTGGACACCTTCGCGCAGGGCCTGGGCGACGCGCTGTACGGCACGGGCGTCCATGTCATGGTCGTACGGCCCGGGTTCGTCCGGACCACGAAGACCGCCGGGCTCGGTCCGGTGCCGTTCTCCACCACCCCCAAGGCGGTCGCGGCGGCCGTCGAACTCGGGCTGCGCCGGGGCTCGGAGACGGTGTGGGTGCCGGGGTCGCTGCGGCCGGTGATGGCGGCGCTGCGGCACACGCCCCGGGCGCTGTTCCGCCGGCTGCCGCTGTAGCCGGCGGCCGACGCTGTAGCTAGCGGCTGGCGATCGTGCCGCGCTCGGCCGGGTGGCCCACCTGCGGCGGTACGACGGTCGCGCCGAACTGGTAGTCGCGCAGCCGGCCCCACACCCCGTCCGGCCCCTGCTCGTACAGCGCGAACCCGGCGCACGGCCACTCGGCCTCGAACCCGGCCAGCTCCTCGAACGCCTGGTCCATGGCGGCCTCTTCGATGCCGTGCGCCACGGTGACGTGCGGGTGGTACGGGAACTGCAGCTCGCGCGGGACCGGCCCCGAGGCGTCACGGACCCGCTGCTGCAGCTCCGCGCACTCCTCGGCGCCGCGCACCACGCGCACGTAGACGACGGGCGAGAGCGGACGGAACGTGCCGGTGCCCGAAAGCCGCATCGGGAACGGGCGTCCGGCGGCCGCGACGGCGGCGAGATGGGCGTCCACGGCCGTCAGGTCCGCCGCGTCGACCTCGGTCGGCGGCAGCAGGGTGACATGGGTGGGGATGCCATGGGCGGCGGGGTCGCCGAAGCCCGCGCGCCGCTCCTGGAGCAGGCTGCCATGAGGCTCCGGGACCGCGATCGACACGCCGAGCGTTACGGTCCCCACGTCGTCTCCCGTCGTCACGTGTTGTCCTGCCGGCCACCTTCGCCCCGGCCACCGGCTATCGACTGTACGGCCACGGCCGTCCCCCGGGCAGGCGCAACGGACGTGATGTACGGCGCTTCTCCCCCGGGGACACGCGTGCGGTCGTACGCCCCGGGCGACTGGTGCGCCCGGGGCCCCGCGCAGTGCGCTCGCTCAGTGCTTGGCGGGCAGGAAGCCCACCCGGTCGTACGCCTGCGCCAGCGTCTCGGCGGCGATCGCGCGCGCCTTCTCCGCGCCCTTGGCGAGGACCGCGTCCAGCGTCTCGGTGTCGTCCAGATACTGCCGGGTGCGCTCGCGGAACGGCGTCACGAACTCGACCATGATCTCGGCGAGGTCGGTCTTGAGGGCGCCGTACATCTTGCCCTCGTACGCCTTCTCCAGATCGGCGATCGAGGTGCCGGTGAGGGTGGAGTGGATGGTGAGCAGGTTCGACACGCCGGGCTTGTTCTCGGGGTCGAAGCGGATCACCGTGTCGGTGTCGGTGACGGCGCTCTTGACCTTCTTGGCCGTCGTCTTCGGCTCGTCGAGCAGGTTGACGAGGCCCTTCGGCGTGGACGCCGACTTGCTCATCTTGACGCCCGGGTCCTGGAGGTCGTAGATCTTCGCCGTCTCCTTGAGGATGTACGGCTTCGGAATCTCGAAGGTCTGGCCGAAGCGGCCGTTGAAGCGCTCGGCGAGGTCGCGGGTCAGCTCGATGTGCTGGCGCTGGTCCTCACCGACCGGGACCTCGTTCGCCTGGTACAGCAGGATGTCCGCGACCTGGAGAATCGGGTACGTGAAGAGGCCGACGCTCGCGCGGTCGGCGCCCTGCTTGGCGGCCTTGTCCTTGAACTGGGTCATGCGGCCGGCCTCGCCGAAGCCGGTGAGGCAGTTCATGACCCAGGCGAGCTGGGCGTGCTCGGGCACGTGGCTCTGCACGAACAGGGTGCAGCGGTCGGGGTCCAGACCGGCGGCGAGGAGCTGGGCGGCGGCGAGGCGGGTGTTGTCCCGCAGCTCCTTGGGGTCCTGCGGGACCGTGATCGCGTGCAGGTCGACGACCATGTAGAAGGCGTCGTGGGTCTCCTGGAGGGCCACCCACTGGCGCACGGCGCCGAGGTAGTTGCCGAGGTGGAACGAGCCGGCGGTGGGCTGGATTCCAGAGAGCACGCGGGGTCGGTCAGTCGCCATGCCCCCCATTCTCTCAGGTGTGGGGAGCGGCGACGGCACCGATACCGACCCCGCGCTCAGGAAAAAGATCAGCCCAGGTCGATCTCCGGGTACAGGGGGAACTCCGCCACCAGGTCCGTCGCCCGCTTCGCGATCTCGTCCGCCAGCTTCGGGTCCAGGAGGTGCTGGGCCTTGGAGGGGGCGCCGGACTTCGTGGTGCCCGGCTGGGTCGTCGTGAGGACGCGGTCGATCAGGCCCGCCACCTCGTCCATCTCCGCCGTGCCGAGCCCACGGGTGGTGAGCGCGGGGGTGCCGACGCGGATGCCGGAGGTGTACCAGGCGCCGTTGGGGTCGGCCGGGATGGCGTTGCGGTTGGTGACGATGCCGGACTCCAGCAGGGCGGCCTCGGCCTGGCGGCCGGTGAGGCCGTAGGAGGCGGCGACGTCGATCAGGTTGAGGTGGTTGTCGGTGCCGCCGGTGACCAGGGTGGCGCCGCGCCGCATCAGGCCCTCGGCAAGGGCGCGGGAGTTGTCCACGATCCGCTGGGCGTAGTCCTGGAAGGCCGGCTGCCGGGCCTCCGCCAGGGCGACCGCCTTCGCGGCCATCACGTGCGGGAGCGGGCCGCCGAGGACCATCGGGCAGCCCCGGTCGACCTGGTCCTTCAGCGAGTCGTCGCACAGCACCATGCCGCCGCGCGGGCCGCGCAGCGACTTGTGCGTGGTGGTCGTGACGATCTGCGCGTGCGGGACCGGGTCGTAGTCGCCGGTGAGGACCTTGCCCGCGACCAGGCCCGCGAAGTGGGCCATGTCGACCATGAGCGTGGCGCCGACCTCGTCCGCGATCTCGCGCATGATCCGGAAGTTCACCAGCCGGGGGTACGCCGAGTAGCCCGCGACGAGGATGAGCGGCTTGAAGTCGCGGGCCTGGGCGCGCAGCGCGTCGTAGTCGATGAGACCGGTGGCCGGGTCGGTGCCGTAGGAGCGCTGGTCGAACATCTTGCCGCTGATGTTGGGGCGGAACCCGTGGGTGAGGTGGCCGCCCGCGTCCAGGGACATGCCGAGCATCCGCTGGTTGCCGAAGGCCTGCCGCAGCTCGGCCCAGTCGGCCTCGCCGAGGTCGTTCATCTGGCGGACGCCCGCCTTCTCCAGGAAGGGGACCTCGACGCGGTCGGCGAGGACGGCCCAGAAGGCGACGAGGTTGGCGTCGATGCCGGAGTGCGGCTGGACGTAGGCGTGCCGGGCGCCGAACAGCTCGCGGGCGTGCTCGGCGGCGAGGGACTCGACGGTGTCGACGTTGCGGCAGCCGGCGTAGAAGCGGCGGCCGACGGTGCCCTCGGCATACTTGTCGCTGAACCAGTTGCCCATCGCCAGCAGCGTGGCCGGGGAGGCGTAGTTCTCGGAGGCGATCAGCTTGAGCATGTCGCGCTGGTCGTGGACCTCCTGGCCGATGGCGTCCGCGACGCGGGGCTCCACCGCGCGGATGACGTCCAGGGCGGCGCGGAAGGCGGTGGACTCGACGGAGCCGGACGGGGTGGCGTTCTCGGGCGTGTTCTCGGACATGGGGACCTCCGGACAGGGCGCGTCAGTGTGTCGGCGTGTTCGGTTCGGCCCAGGCGCACGGCACTCGCTGTTCCCGGGCCGCTCCCCGATGGTCGGTCCCATCCCAGCGCGCCAGTCACGGCCCACGGCCACCATACCGGCCGGGCCGCGTCCGCTCCCCCCTGTCCTACAGTCGCTACGTGCTCTTGGGAATGATGTGCGCGCTCGGCGCGGCGGTCTGCTTCGGTACGGCGACGGTGCTGCAGGCGGTGGCGGCGCGGGCGGCCACCGGGCCGGGCAGCGGGCCGGACGGCGGCTCGGGCGGCGGCTCCGGTGGCGGTGAGGTCGCGCTGCTGCTGCGGGCGGTACGGCAGTGGCGGTACGCGGCGGGGCTCGCCCTGGACGGGCTCGGCTTCGTCTTCCAGATCCTCGCGCTGCGCTCGGTGCCGATCTACGCGGTGGGCGCCGCGCTCGCCGCGAGCCTCGCGGTGACGGCGGTGGTCGCGGCGCGGCTGCTGCGGGTACGGCTGAGCGGGGCGGAGTGGGCGGCGGTCGGCGTGGTGTGCGCGGGGCTCGCGCTGCTCGGCCTCGCCTCGGGCGCGGAGGGCGACCTCGCCGGACCCGGCTGGCTGCCGTACGCGCTGCTCGGTACGGCGGCCGGGGTGCTGCTCCTCGGCGCGGTCGGCGGCCGTCTCTCGGGACGGCCGCGCGCCCTGCTGCTCGGCCTCGGCGCGGGGTTCGGCTTCGGGGTGGTGGAGGTCGCGGTCCGCCTGGTGAACTCCCTTTCCCCGTACGACCTGTTGACCGACCCCGCCCTCTACGCCCTCCTCCTCGGCGGTGGCGCCGCCTTCCTGCTGCTGACCTCGGCCCTGCAACGCGGCTCGGTCACCACGGCGACGGCCGGCATGGTCCTCGGCGAAACCCTGGGCCCGGCGGCGGTGGGCGTGCTCTGGCTGGGCGACCGCACACGGGACGGGTTCGCTCCGCTCGCGGTGCTGGGGTTCGCGGTGGCGGTCGCGGGGGCGCTGGCACTGGCGCGGTTCGGGGAGGCGCCGGGGGCGGAGGGGGCGGGGGCCGGGGTGGCGGCTAAGCGGGTGGGCTGAGGGGGGCGCTCCTGCGAGTGCGTGCCGCTACGGCCGCGTACCGCTACTGCCGCGTACCCCTACCGGCCGCGCACCACTAGGGGAGCGCCCGGCACAGCGCCTCCAGCGCCTCCTTCCACGCGCTCTCCGGCGGTGTCCCGTACCCCACGACCAGCGCGTCCAGCGGTGCGGTGACGGCGTCGGGGTGGCGGTAGAAGGAGAGGCCGTGCAGGGCCAGGCCCTGCCAGCCCGCGGCCTGGACGACCGAGCGCTCGGTGCCGGGCGGCAGCCGCAGTACCGCGTGCAGCCCGGCCGCGATGCCGGTGACGTGGACGTCCGGTGCCCGGTCGGCGACGGCCGCCGCGAGGGCGTCGCGGCGGCGCCGGTAGCGCAGTCGGGCGGCGCGGACGTGGCGGTCGTAGCCGCCGGAGGTGAGGAACTCGGCCAGGGTGAGCTGGTCCAGGACACCGCAGCTGTCGATCCGGCCCTTGGCCCCGGCCGTCTCCGCGCGCAGGGCCGGGGGCAGCACCGTCCAGCCCAGGCGCAGTCCGGGGGCGAGGGACTTGCTGGCGGTGCCGAGGTACACGACGTGGTCGGGGGCGAGGTCCTGGAGGGCGCCGACGGGACGGCGGTCGTAGCGGAACTCGCCGTCGTAGTCGTCCTCCAGGATCAGCCCGCCGGTGCGCCGCGCCCAGTCGACGACGGCCGCGCGGCGGTCGGGGTGCAGCGCGGTGCCCATCGGGAACTGGTGGGCGGGGGTGAGGAGGACAGCGTCCTCGCCGCTCAACTTGCGGGTGTCCGTGCCGAGTTCGTCGTACGGCAGCGGGACCGTGGTGAGGCCCGCCTCGTGCAGCAGGGCGGTGTACGCGTCGAGGCCGTACGACTCGACGGCGACCCTGCGGGCGCCCCGAGCGCGCAGCACGGTGCCGAGCAGGCGCAGGGCGTGCGAGAAACCGGCGGTGATCAGGACGCTGCCGGGGTCGGCGCGTACGCCCCGGACGCGGGCGAGGTAGCCGGCGACGGCGGTGCGCAGTTCGGGGCGGCCGTGCGGGTCGCCGTAGCCGAGGGCGTCGAAGGGGGCGGTGGCCAGGGCGCGGCGGGCGGCCTGGAGCCAGGCGGTGCGCGGGAAGGCGGCGAGGTCGGGGGTGCCGGGGACGAGGCTGAGGGCGGGGCGGCCGGGGGTGCGGTGCCGGACGGGGGCCTCCGGTGCCGTGGCGGGGGACATGGCACGCTCGGCCACGCGGGTGCCGGAGCCCTGGCGGGCGGTGAGCCAGCCCTCGGCGACCAGGCCCGCGTACGCCTCGGCGACGGTGTTCCGGGCGATCCCGAGGTCGGCGGCGAGCGCGCGGGAGGAGGGCAGCCGGGTGCCGGGGGCGAGCCGTCCGCCGCGTACCGCGTCGCGCAGCGCGTCGGTCAGGCCCTGGCGCAGGCCGGTGCCGCCGGCCGGTTCCAGGTGGAGGTCGATGCCGAGATTGGCCCACGATTCCGCCATGGGAATGGACCATACTCCTGGGCCGCCGCGCTCCTAGGCTCGACGCATGGACACCACCGAGTACGTCCCCGAGCACCCCGCCCGCCTGGCCTGGACCGAGCACGCGCCCGACGTCTACAAGGCGATGGTCCGCCTCGACATCGCCGCCCGGCAGGGCCTGGACCCCCGCCTCCTCGAACTGGTCAAGATCCGTGCCTCCCAGCTCAACCACTGCGCGTTCTGTCTCGACATGCACACCAAGGACGCGCTCGCGGCGGGCGAGTCCGTGGAGCGGATCGTCCAGCTGAGCGCGTGGGACGAGTCGCGCCACTTCTACACGGAGAAGGAGGCGGCGGCCCTCGAACTCACCGAAGCCGTCACGGTGTTGACCGAAGGCTTCGTCCCGGACGAGGTCTACGACCGCGCCGCCAAGCACTTCGAGGAGCCGGAGCTCACCCAGCTGATCGCCGCCATCACCGTGATCAACGCGTGGAACCGCTTCGCGGTGACGACCCGAATGGTGCCGGGGCACTACACACCGGGCCAGCACAAGTAACCCGTCGCTGTGCGCCGGAGGCTCCCTGCGGCATGATGACCGCCGTGGAGACCGACATACTCATCGACGCCTGGAAGCGGCTGCTCACCGACCCTCACAAGTCGTGGGTGCTGTTCGAGCACGGCACCTGTGTGGTGCTGACCGCCCCCGAGGACGACCTCGCCGCGCAGGCCACCGACATCCTCGGCCTGTTCGGGCCCGTCCACGCGGGCGGTCCCGCCGGAGACTTCCGGGTGATCGAGATCGAGGACATCGACGGCTGGGTGGTCACCGGCCATCACCCCGACGTCCTCACCTACGTCGCCCCCGACGAACCCGGCGGCAACGACCACCTCTCCGTCGGCCTCTGCGGCCGCGCCCAGCGCGACCAGGACGGCACGGAACTCCACGTGGTCCATGTGGAGGACAGACGCGGGCTCGCGGACCCCGCGTAAGAAGCCGCCCTCAGCGGACAGCCCCCTCCGGCCACAACACCCGCACCGGAACACCGGCCCGCCGGGCATACGCCACCACGTCCGCGGTGCCCCCGTATCCCCGCGCCGGCTTCCCGTCCCACACGGCGACCAACTCGTCCACCAGCCCGACCAGAACCTCGGACCCGGCCTGATGAGCCTCCGAGGTCGACTCGACCAGCCCGGTGTGATGCACCTCCGCGGCACGGGCGATGAGCCGGTCGTAAACGGGGTGATGCCGGCCGGGCAGCCCCGCCCGGTACTCGCCGGCCGGCACCACCACCTCAACCCGCCCCCCACACGCCAACACCGCTTCGGCAAACCAGGCGTCGGGCCCATCGGCGATACACGAAACACCGACCAGCTCAGCGGGGTCGTAGCACTCGGCCTGGGCAGCGAGCAGGGCGCGCACCCGCACCTCCACGTCCGGGCCGAGTCCACGGTGCCCGGTGATGCCGACCCTCATGCGTGCCCACTCTCCTACAGGTAGACGTTGTGCAGGCGTTCGTCGAAGTCACGTACCGCCTTGGGCGGTGAGTCGCTGGTGAGGCTACGGCGTACGGCGCGGGCGCGTTCCACGATCCGGCCGGACCGGTATTGAATGCCGACCTCAAGCGCGCGGGAGGCAAGGGCGAACGCGGCCTCCACCCGTCCACCGGCGAGGTGCCCGGCAGCGATGTCGAGCACCAGCAGGGCACGTTGCTTCGCATGGCCGGTGGTCAGCGCCGCCACGTCCTCATCAACCACCCACTTGGCCAGCTGGAGACGCGCGCCGCAGGTGACGCGGCAGGCGGCCACCTTGTCCGGGGTGAAGGAGAACACCCACGGCCATGGGGGCGGCTCCTGATCGGCCGTCAACGCTTCCGCGTATGTGCGAGACGCGGTCAAGGACCGGTCGGCTCCACGGCGGTCACCGGCCGCCGCATACCCGAGAGCCTCGACGCTCGACAGCCACGCATCGGCGACGGCCGGACGCTGGTCGCCGAGCACCCGTCGGGCGCGGCGGGCGAGGTTCAGTGCCTCCACGCCATTTCCGGCGTGTGCCTCGAACTGGGCGAGCGTGCCGGTCTGGTAGGCGGTCAGGAGCGCATCCCCGGCGGCTCGGGCGGCCTTGACGGCACCGCCGTACCAGGATCGGGCCGACCCGTGATCGCCCCTGTCCCAGGCAAGCCAGCCGGCAAAAGACGCGACCTCACTGCCCACGGCCGCCAGCAGCGCCCGGTCTGTGTCGCCGGTCGCGGCGCGGGGATGCTCTGGACGAGCCGGATATGACCGTCCACCGCGTCGGCGAGGTCCCGGGAGGGAGTGGTGCCGTCGAGTCTGCGGTAGGCGCTGGTGGTCAACCGCAGAGCGGCGGCTTGTCCCCTGCTTGTGTCGTGCCTGTCCGGCTCGGCGGTCAGGATGGGGGTTGCCATCGCTGCGACCGCGCCGCCCAGGATGGTGCGTCGGTGCATGGGATCATCGTCTTCCGCCTGTTGCCGCGCCGCGCGCCCGTCTGCCAGACCCACCAAAACCGGCGGAATCTGAAGATGTGCGGCCGCCGCGGCCAGGACGTCGGTGGGGTAGGAGGCCGGGCCGCGCTTCTCCAGACGGGAGACTGCGGACTGGGACAGACCAAGGGCCTGTCCGAGTGCCACCTGCGTCATCTGCTGCCCCCTGCGGGCCAGTTCGATGACGCGTCCGTAGTTCCCAGCCCGGGACGCGTCCCGGATCGGGCCTGTCTGGAAGTCCACGACACCCCCACGCTACGAGTCCCTGCGGCGATCGGCGCCTACTCGTACCCGCTGAGCGCATATCCGTATGCGCATGCCGCATGGGTGATGGTCTCATGACGCATGGTGATCGTTGACTGGGTGTCGGAGCCCAACTGCCCCGCACCCGGGGTGTTTCGGACTCGTGGTCGCGCGGCCGGCCGGTGAACGCCGGGCTTTCGCGACCCTCGCACTACGATCCACCCCTGTTGGAGGCGTACATGAGCACTACCTCCGTGAGTACCTGGCCCAGTAGTCCGGCTCCCACCACCGAAGAGGTGTTCGCCTTCGCGGACCTGGAGATCGGTGCGGCTGCCACCGAGCGCTGGCCACATGCCCACCTCGACCTCGGATCCCACGTGCCCGGCGTCACCGGATACGTGCGCCGCATCGTCGTGGACGGCCGTCCGCTGTATGCGAAGTATTCGTTGCTCGGGGTGTCGCTGGTGTCGCTGCTGCGTGGCACTTGCGGCCCCTGGCCCCAGGTCCGGGCGGCTCAGCGGCAGTACGTGTTGCGTCCGGACACTCTGGTCGAGAGGGAGGCCGCGCAACTGCGACTCCTGCTGGGTGCCGGACGCCCTCGGGTCTGCCCGGTGATCGGCGTGGGCCGGGGTGTGCTGTTCACCGAAGCCGTCACAGGGGCGAGCCTGGCCCAGCTCCTGTTACAACGGCCGGAGCAGAGCGCCGACTTGCTGGTCGGAACATTTGATCTGCTGCACGACCTTCATCGTCGGCCCACCGCGCAATGGCCGGGCCCCATGAGAATCACCGGTGAGCGCAGCATCGCGGGCACCTTCCATCGGAAGTTCAACGGGCTCTCCGGACCCGTCTACGTGGAGCGGCTCGGGGCAGGCCGATGCCCTGCCGGTGACCGGGAAGAGGTCGTCGCCGGGCTGCGCCAGATCGTCGTCCGCCTTCACCAGCTGCGGACCCGGGTACTGCCGCAGTCACCACAACGGGTGCTGGCCTACGGCGATCTCAAACCCGAACACGTTCTCTACCCGGATGGGATCGACAAGCCGCCGGTGTTCATCGACCCCGGCCTCCTGCTCGCCGGGACGGCCGTCGACATGGCGAAACTGATCAGCCGTACCGTACTGACGCTGGCGGCGGCCCGCCCTGGGCCGTGGACGGGCAGGCACTTGCTGCATGGCATCGGTGTCTTCGCCAACACGCGGAGGGACGGTCTGTCGGACGAGGAACGCCACGCTTGGCTCCGGGAAGTACTGGGGCTGTGGCTGATGGACACCGGCAACATCCTCACCACCTATCTGTCGGCGCCCACCGAACTCCCTCTTCCCGCCCTGGGCGAGACTCTGGTGGACCGGGCGGCCGATCTGTGCCGGATGGTCGACCGGATCAGCGCCGGCCTGGCCTCAACAGGCGACACCGGAGCCGTGTGGGACAACGCTCTCAGCCACGCGCAGGAGGTCGCCGCGTGACGTCGGCGGCTGTGGACACAATCGGTGTGATCGGTGCGGGGGCGGTCGGACAGACGGTGGCCGCCATGCTGGTGGCTTCGCACCTTCCTGGACGTGTGCTCGTCGCCTCCCGCCTCCTCCACCAGGCAACGGCGCTCGCCGCCGACCTCGACGACATGCGCCAGGCCATGGCGTCACCCGTACGGCCCGAAGCCTGTCCGGTGGCGGGCCTGGCCGACTGCGCGGCCATCGTCGTCGCCGCGCGGGCCTCCTTCACCAACACGCACACGACCGACGTACGGATGGGCGGCGCCGCCGCCAACGTCTCCGTCGTCCAGGCGCTCGCCGTCGCCCTGCGCGGCTACGCGGGAACCGTGCTCGTGGTCACCAACCCGGTCGACCTGATGAGCAGACTGTTCGCCGAGACCTCCGGCTGCCCACGTGTGTACGGCATCGGCTCGAACCTCGACTCGGCCCGCTACCGGCTCTCCGTCGCCCGCCTGCTCGAAGTGCCGGCGGACGCCGTGCACGGCCATGTGATCGGCGAGCACGGGGATCACGCTGTGGTGTGCGCGTCATCGACCACCGTCCATGGCCGTCCCGTTCCGGTACCTCTCGCGGAAGTACGCACCGAACTGCGTACCCGCCCCGGACGGATCAGCCACGGTGTCGGACGTACCCGATCCGGACCCGCGGGAGCCGTGCTCTCAGCCCTTCGGAAGAGCCTCGCCCTGGCCGACGGGACCGAAGAACTCAGCACTCGTCACGGCGACAACTGGCTTGGTGTTCCGTTGCGTTTCACCGCAGGTCAGCCCGTAGTACGTCTGCCCGACCTCAGCGCGGACGAGCACAGCCAACTGTCCATGGCAGCTGCCAAGCTCCGTACCGCTTACCAGGCGTTACGGCTGTCCTGACCCGCCCGGCCGACTGGAGATGAACGACGTGAACACCCCAACCGCCACCCGTCTTCGCGCCGCGAACGCGAGCGTGACGGTCCTGAGCAACACCCCGTTCGTCACGGACTGGACCCGCCGCTACTTCGGTTCCTGGTGGAACGCGTTCGAAGTCCCTGCCGAAAGCGTCTGCGCGGGCCCACTCGTCACCGCCGGCATCGACGACGGGAAGTACGCCGAGACGCTCGCCCTCGTCACGAACGGCCCGCACGACGACGTCACTTACGCCAAGGCCAAGCTGCTGCTCGTTCGGGACGGTACGGGCGACGTCACGGGCGTCTCGCCCGAGGAGGGACTCGCCTACCGATCCGATCAGCTCGGCAACCATGTCGCCATCACCGGTCGTACGCCCGAAGCTCTGGCGCTGGCCTCGGCACGGATCGCGCGGGAGGTGATCCGTGCGGCATTGCTTCGTGACGGGTGGACACTCCTGCACGCCTCAGCTGTCGTCCATGAGGGCCAGGCCCTGCTCGCCTTCGGGTCCAAGGGGTCGGGCAAGACCACCACGGCGCTGCTGCTGGCGCGTCGCGGTGCCCGTCTGCTCGCCAACGACCGGGTGTTCGTCAAGCCGGTGGGCGGTGAGCTCCGGTTGCTGCCGTGGCCGTCGGCGGCGGCCGTCGGCCTGGGCCTGCTCGACGCCCTCGGTCTGTACGACGTCGTACGCAGGCGGCTCCAGGCGGGCGAGCGACTTCACCCCACGCAGCACCAGGAGGTCACCGACGCGCTGCTGGCCGACCGACGCGAACCGCTCTGGGAGCCGGGCGGCACGCGGGAGAGGAAGGTGCAGGTGTTCCCCGACCAGTTCTCCACCTGGTTCGGCATGGAACTGGCGGCCGGCGGGAACGCGGCGACGCTGCTGTTCCCCCGGATCGACCCCTCCGCCGCCCCTGCCGTGATCAACGGTGCCCGCACCCTGAACGAGGCCGACTTCATGAGCGGCGTCACAGAGGACCGCTACCCCGACCACTTCGGTATCTCTCAGGGCATCAACGGCGGAGGCGGCGACGTGGCCCGCGCGACTGTCGCCGACCGACTCGCCCAGCTCCCGCAGCACCAGGTCGTCCTGGGCCACGATGTCCAGGCCAACGCCGACTTCCTGGCCAAGCTCACCGACGTCGGGTGAGGACGTGGTGCCGGGTGGCGGCGCTCGTACTCCACCCGGCACCCGTCGTCACGACAGCCAGCTCTTCCACTTCTCCGGGTGGGTGTCCACCCACTTCTTCGCCGCTTCCTCGGGGGGCAGTTTCTGGTCGGCGATCATCAGCGAGACCTCGTTCTGGTCCTCCGTCGTCCACTGGAACTTCTTGAGGAAGGTGGCCGCCTCGCCGCCGGACTTGGCGAAGTCGGCGTTGAGGAATTTGCGGAGGGGGGTGTGGGGGTAGGCGCAGGTGATCTTAGCCGGGTTGGTGTCGCAGCCCTCCTTGTACGGGGGGAGTTTCACCTCTGTCATGGGGATCTTCTCGAAGAGCCACTGGGGGGTGTACCAGTAGGTCAGGAAGGGCTTCTTCTCCTTGGCGAACTGTTTCATCTGGGTGATCTGGGCGGCTTCGGAGCCGGCGAAGACGACCTGGTAGTTCAGGTTCAGGTTCTTCACCAGGGCCTTGTCGTGGGTGACGTAGGCCGGGGAGCCGTCCATGAGCTGGCCCTTGCCGCCGCTCTCGGGGGTGTGGAAGAGGGAGGCGTACTTGTCGAGGTTCTTCCAGTCGGTGACGTCGGGGTGCTGCTTGGCGAAGTACGTGGGGACGTACCAGCCGATGTGACCCGTGACGCCGAGGCCGCCCGCCGCAGTCACCGTCTTCTTCTCGTCGACGTACCGCTTCTCCTGCTCCGGGTGGCTCCAGTCCTCCAGGAGCGCGTCGACGCGGCCCTGGCTGAGGGCGTCCCAGGCGGGGATCTCGTCCACCTGGACGGTGTCGACGTGGTAGCCCAGCTTGTGCTGGAGGATGTACTGCGCGACGGCCACGTTGGACTGCGCGCCCACCCAGGACTGCACGGACAGGGTCAGGCTCTTCGGGCCGCCCGCGTTCGCGAAGGGGCTGGCCTGCTTGGTCATGTCGGCCGCGCCGCAGCCGGTGAGCAGGGCGAGCGCCGAGGCTCCGGCGAGCGTCACACCGAAAGTCGTACGGATACGCATCTCACGCTCCCTTCTTCGCGCGGTCACCCGTCGGCTGCGTCACCCGGTCGAGCATCAGACCGAGGCACACGATGGCGGCACCGGCCACCAGACCGGTCGCGAGGTCACCCTGCGCGAGGCCGAACGCGACGTCGTAGCCGAGCGCACCCGCGCCGACCAGTCCGCCGATGATGACGACGGCGAGGACGAGGACGACACCCTGGTTGACGGCGAGCAGCAACGAGCGCCGGGCCAGCGGAAGTTGGACCTGCCAGAGCTGCTGCCGCCCGGTCGCGCCGAGCGAGCGGGCGGACTCCAGCGCGGCCGGGTCCACCTGGCGCAACCCCTGCGCGGTGATGCGGACGACGGCCGGGAGCGCGTAGACCACGGCGGCGACGACGGCGGGCGCGCGGCCGACGCCGAACAGCGCGACGACCGGGATCAGGTAGACGAACTGCGGCATGGTCTGGAACACGTCCAGGACCGGCCGCAGCACCCGCTCCACCCGCTCGCTGCGCGCGGCCGCGATGCCGGTGACGATGCCGAGGACCAGGGTGACGGCGACGGCGGCCAGTACCTGGGAGAGCGTGTCGAGCGAGGAGTCCCACACGCCGAGCACACCGATCGCGGCCATGGCGAGGACGGCGGTCAGCGCGGTGCGCCAGGTGCCGATCAGCCAGGCGAGCGCGGCCACCACGAGCAGCACCGCCCACCAGGGCAGCGCGCGCAGGCCGTCGCGCAGCGGGTCCAGCATCCAGGTGGTGAAGTGGCCCGCCCAGTCGGCGGTGCCGCCGACGACGGGGACGCCGGAGTAGAGGTGCGCGGTCATCCAGTCGACGGCGTCGTTGACGGGCGCGGCGATGCCGAGGGTCAGCCCCTCGGGCCAGTCGGCGCGGCCGAACAGCCGCGCGAGGACCGCGACGGCGACGGTGGCGCCGAGGACGTACAGCCACTGGGTACGAGGCCGGTCCGCGCCCTCGGTCGCACGCCCTGCGGCAGCCGTCACGCGGTCCAGGACCACGGCGAGCAGCACGATCGGGATGCCGGCGGCGAGGGCCGCGCCGACGTCGACGGAGGCGAGCGCCTGGTAGACGCGGTCGCCGAGACCGCCCGCGCCGATCACGGAGGAGATGACGGCCATGGAGAGCGCCATCATGATCGTCTGGTTGAGGCCGAGCAGCAGTTCCTTGCGGGCCAGCGGGATGCGCGCGGTCAGCAGCCGCTGGCGCGAGGTGGCGCCGAGCGACCGTACGGCCTCCAGCACCTCGGGGTCGGCGCCGCGCAGGCCGAGCGCGGTGAGGCGGGCCATGGGCGGAGCCGCGTAGACCACGGTGGCGAGGACGGCGGCGGGCACGCCGATGCCGAACACCAGCACCACGGGCAGGAGATAGGCGAAGGCCGGGAGCACCTGCATGGTGTCCAGGACCGGGCGCAGGGCGCGGTCCAGCCGGTCGGAGAGCCCGGCGCCGAGGCCGAGCAGCGCGCCGACGAGGACGGAGGCGAGCACCGCGACCACCATCAGCGCGAGCGTCTGCATGGTCGCCTGCCACATACCGAGCACACCGCAGGCGAGGAACGCGACAGCCGTGCCGGCCGCGAGCCGTACCCCGGCCACCCGCCAGGCGACCAGCGCGCCGAGCACGGTGACACCGGGCCACCCGGCGGCGAGCAGGGTGAGATAGACCCCGCGTACGGCGAGGACGACCGCGTTGCTGATGTGGCCGAAGAAGTACAGGAACAGCGGGTGGCTGTCCCGGTTGTCGATGACCCAGTCGCTGGCGGCGCCGAGCGGCTTCACCAGGCTCACGGTCAGCGCGTGCGGCCAACTTCCGCTGCCCCAGCGGGAGCTGAGCAGCGGGACGAGGACGGCGGCGGCGACCGCGAGGACGAGCAGCTTGGCGGCGGGGCGCGATCTCAGGGCGCCGGGGAGGGCGCGGCGGGCGGCGGCCGGGACGGTGAGGGTGGCCATCAGGCGGCCTCCGGCTCACGCTCGGGGTCGGGGGCGGCGGAGGGGTCGGAGGCGGCGGAGGGCTCGGGTGCCGCCTTCGCGCCGGCGGCGGGCCTCGGCGCGGACGTCCGCCCGGTCGCGGCCGAGCCGGCACGCTCACCGGAGGCACCGGCCTCCGTCCCGCCCGTCCCCGCCACCACGCTCAGCAGCGCCTCGGAGTCCACCACGCCCATACAGCGCCCCGCGTCCATCACCCGGGCCGGTTCGCCCGCGCGGGCCACCGCCTCGATGGCCTCCGCGACCGGCGCCTCCGGGCGCACGGCGGGGCCGCTGCCCGCCTCGCCGGCGGAGGCGGGCCGCATGGCGGTACGGCAGGTGACGACCTGCTCGCGCGGTACGTCGCGCACGAATTCGCGGACGTAGTCGTCGGCCGGGGAGTTGACGATCTCCTCGGGGGTGCCGAGCTGCACCACGCGGCCGTCGCGCATCAGGGCGATGCGGTCGCCGAGTTTGAGGGCCTCGGAGAGGTCGTGGGTGATGAACACCATCGTGCGGCCCTCCTCCTCGTGCAGGCGGACCACCTCGTCCTGCATGTCGCGCCGGATCAGCGGGTCGAGCGCGCTGAACGGCTCGTCGAACAGCAGGACTTCGGGGTCCACGGCGAGGGCGCGGGCTAGGCCGACGCGCTGGCGCTGGCCGCCGGAGAGCTGTCCGGGGCGGCGCTTCTCCATGCCCGCGAGGCCGACCTTGGCGACGAACTCGGCGGCCGTCTCCCGGCGTTCGGACTTGCCGACGCCCTGGATCTCCAGGCCGTAGGCGACGTTGTCGAGGACGGTGCGGTGCGGGAGGAGGCCGAAGTGCTGGAAGACCATCGCGGCGCGGTGGCGGCGCAGTTCGCGCAGCCGGGTGCGGTCCATGGCGCGGACGTCCTCGCCGTCGATGGCGATGGTGCCCGCGGTGGGCTCGATGAGCCGGGTCAGACAGCGCACGAGGGTGGACTTGCCGGAGCCGGACAGGCCCATGACGACGAAGACCTCACCCTTGCGCACGTCGAAGGAGACGTCGCGGACGGCAGCGGTGCAGCCGGTGCGCGCGCGCAGCTCGGCCGGAGAGAGCGCGGCCAACTCCGGGTCGGCGGGGACGCGTTCGGGCTTGGGGCCGAACACCTTCCACAGGCCGTCCACGGAGAAGACGGCGGCGGAGGTGGGCGGCTTACGGGTCGGCACGGTGAGCGTCATCGGGCGTCACCACCGATCAGCTCGACGGCCTTCTCACCGACCATGAGTACTCCGATCATCGGGTTCACCGCCGTCATCGTCGGGAAGACCGAGGCGTCGGCGATACGGACGCCCTCCAGGCCACGGATACGCAACTCGGGGTCCACCACGGCGAGTTCGTCGTCGGCGGCGCCCATCTTGCAGGTGCCGGCCGGGTGGTAGACGGTGTGCGCGACCTTGCGCGCGTACTCGCTCAGCTCCTCGTCGCCCTGCACCTCGGGGCCGGGGCAGACCTCGCGCTTGAGCCAGTGGGCGAGCGGCTCGGTCTTCGCTATCTCGCGGGCGATACGGATGCCGTCGACCAGGGTCCGCGCGTCGTAGTTGTCCTCGTCGGTGAAGTAGCGGAAGTCGAGCGCGGGCTTCACCGCCGGGTCGGCGCTGGTCAGGTAAAGACGGCCGCGGCTACGGGGCTTGGGGATGTTCGGGGTCATCGAGACGCCGAACTCGGGCCGCTCGTAGCCCAGTCGCTCCGGGTTGTCGGTGAACGGGATCTGGTAGAAGTGGAACATCAGGTCCGGGCCCGCGTGTTGGGGGTCGCGGCGGACGAACAGACCCGCGTCGGAGTCCATCGCGGAGTTCTCCGGGATCGGCCCGTCGGTCTCCCAGACGATGACCGACTCGGGGTGGTCGAGCAGGTTCTCGCCGACGCCGGGCAGATCGTGGACGACCGGGATGCCGAGCGCTTCGAGCTGCGCCTTGGGCCCGATGCCGGAGTGCAGCAGCAGACGCGGGGTGTCCACGGCACCGGCGCTGAGGATCACCTCGTTCCGCGCCTTGATCAGCAGCTCTTGGCCGTCCTTGGTGCGCACGTGGACGCCCTCGGCGCGGGTACCGTCCAGCTCCAGCTTGTACGCCCAAGTCTCCAAGAAAAGATGGAGGTTGGGGCGCTCGTCCATCACCGGGTGGAGGTACGCCACGGAGGCGGAGGAGCGCTTGTTGTCCTCCGGGTGGTAGGCGAGGTCGAAGAAGCCGACGCCCTCGGTGAACGGCTTCCTGTTGAAGCCCTCCACGCGCGGCACGTCCAGCGCGGCCTGCGCGGCGTCGACGAAGTCGCGGGCGATCGCGTTGCGGTCCTGCTCGTCCACCGGGACGATGTTGTTCTTCAGCCGGGCGAAGTACGCCTCCATCGGGACCGCGCCCCAGCCCGTGGCCCCGGCCCGCTCCCACTCGTCCCAGTCGGACGGGAGGGGCTTGAACGAGATCAGGGTGTTGTGCGAGGAGCAGCCGCCGAGGACGCGGGCGCGGCTGTGCCGGATGTGGGAGTTGCCGCGCGGCTGTTCGGTGGTCGGGTAGTCGTAGTCGAGGTCGCCGCCGAGCAGGCCCATCCAGCGGCGCAGGGTCAGCACGTCGTCGCGGCCGACGTCGCTCGGGCCGCCCTCGATGACGGCGACCGTGACGTCGGGGTTCTCGGTGAGGCGGGAGGCGATGACGGAGCCCGCGGTGCCGCCGCCGATGACGACGTAGTCGTACGCGTGGGTGTGTTCGGACATGGGGTGCCTGACTCCTGGGGGGCGGGAGGTCGTACGAAGGGGGTGTCGACCGGGCTGTGTTGGGGGGGGTGGGGGTCAGCCCGCGAACCAGCGCACCGGGCGGGGGGCGAGGTTCTGGTACACGTGCTTGGTCTCGCGGTACTCGGCGAGACCCGCCGGGCCCAGCTCGCGGCCGGTGCCGCTCTTGCCGAAGCCGCCCCACTCCGCCTGCGGCAGATAGGGGTGGAAGTCGTTGATCCACACGGTGCCGTGCCGCAGCCGGGCGGCGACGCGCCGGGCGCGGCCGGGGTCGGCGGTCCAGACGGCGCCCGCGAGGCCGTACTCGGTGTCGTTGGCGAGCGCGACCGCCTCGTCCTCCGTGCGGAAGGTCTCGACGGTGAGGACGGGTCCGAAGACCTCCTCGCGTACGACGCGCATCTCGCGGTGGCAGTGGTCGAGGACGGTCGGCTCGTAGAAGTAACCGGACTCGGGGCGGTCCTCGGACGGCTCGGGGCGCTTGCCGCCGCTGCGCAGCACCGCGCCCTCCTCCAGCGCGGAGGCGACGTACGCCTCGGTCTTGGCGCGCTGCTGCTCGGAGACGAGGGGGCCGCACTCGACACCGGGTGCGGTACCCCGGCCGAGCCTGATCTTCCCGGCGCGGCGCGCGAGTTCGGCGACGAAGCGGTCCCTGACCGACTCCTCGACGATGAGGCGGCCGCCCGCCGAGCAGACCTGGCCGCTGTGGATGAAGGCGGCGTTGAGGGCCTGGTCGACGGCGGTGTCGAAGCCCTCCTCGGTGGCGCAGGCGTCGGCGAAGACCACGTTGGGGTTCTTGCCGCCGAGTTCGAGGGCGACCTTCTTCACGGTGGGCGCGGCGGCCTGGGCGACCTTGACGCCGCTGACCAGGCCGCCGGTGAAGGAGACCAGGTCGACGTCGGGGTGCTCGGCCATGCGGGCGCCCACCGTGTGGCCGGGGCCGGTGACGAGGTTCGCGACGCCGTCGGGGAGTCCGGCCTCGGTGAGCAGCTCGATCAGCTTGACGGTGGTCAGCGGGGTGATCTCGCTGGGCTTGAGCACGAAGGTGTTGCCCGCCGCGAGCGCGGGGGCCACCTTCCAACTCGCCTGGAGCAGCGGGTAGTTCCAGGGAGTGATCAGGGCGCAGACGCCGACCGGCTCGTGCACGACCACGCTGTGGACGTCCGGCGAGCCCGCGTCGACCACCCGGCCGGGGGCCTCGGCGGCGACCAGGTCCGCGAAGTAGCGGAAGGCGTCCGCGACGCAGTCGATGTCGACGCGGCCCTCCTCCACGGTCTTGCCCGCGTCCCGGCTCTCCAGCAGGCCGAGCGCCTCGCGGTCGCGTACGAGGAGGTCCGCCACGCGGCGCAGCAGGGCGGCGCGCTCGGCGACGGGGGTACGGGGCCAGGGGCCGTGGTCGAACGCCTGCCGGGCGGCGGTGACCGCCCGGTCCGCGTCCTTCTCGTCACCCTCCGCGACCACGGCGAGGGGCCGGGCGTCCGCCGGGTCCAGGATCTCGCGCGTCGCGCCGGAGGCCGCGCCGAGCCAGTCGCCTCCGGCGTGGATGGTGGCCTCGGCCGGTCGTTCCGTTCTGTCCGCCATGATCGGTATTGCCTTCCGTTCCTGTTCAGCGCCCCTGTGTGACAGAGGTGTCACCTCCAAGGACCGGGACCGCATTCCCTCGGCCCCCGAGACGCATGCGCGTTCGGGGGGTGATAGTGGGCCGGGTCACTGAAATTACGGAATCAATACGGACAAATGGGCCGCCTTACGGGGTGATCAGTCCACCGACGCCGCCGCGTCACAGCCGGTGTCGGGCGGGCAGAACCACTTCAGCGCGGTGGTGAGCTGCTCCAGCTCGTCGTCACGGCCGTCGCTGTCAGGGCCGTACACCGCGATCGCGTATATCCGGCCGTCGGCGGCGACGAACCGCTCGTCCAGCACGTGCCAGGTCCCCACCTCGGGCTCCCCGCGGAGGGTGTCGGCCAGGTACTCCAGCCGTGAGCCCGTGAAGTCGCCGTCGTCCATGTTCCGCAGGGCGAGCTTCTCGAAGCCGTCCGGCTTCGGGGTGTCCGCCGACAGATACAGCGCGAAGGACGCGTCCGGCGACTCCTCCGCGACCTGGTACACCTGGATACGGTGACTGCGGTCCGGGCTGCGGTAGTTGACCACCTTGATGCCGTACGTCGACGGGGCGGTGCTCCGCGTCCAGTGCTCGGGCACGGCGATCCTGAAGCGCTCACCGTCTTCGCGGACCTCATACCCCTCGGGGGGCCCGGACGGCGACGGCGACGGGCTCTCGCTCACCGACTCGGTACTCCGGCTCGGCGCCGGGGCCGAACGGGAACCCCCCTGGCCCACCTCCCGACGCCCACCGGAACCATCCCCGCCCAGCACAAACACCAACGCGAACCCCACGGCCACCCCTACGACAGCAGCCGCGGCCAGCACCGGCCAGAGCCGCCGGGCACGGCCCCCCTCGCCCTGCCCACCGAGACCACCGACCGAGGTCCCGGCAGAGCCCCCGGCATCGGGATCCCACACGGAGCCGCGCCCTACGCCTCCGGCCGGGGGCCACGCCGAAAGCGGTGCCGCTTGCGGGTATCCCGCACTACGTCCGCTGGCCGCTGTCTCGGTCGGAGAATCGACCCCTGAAACCTGCCCGGAGTCCTGCGCACCGGCCCCCTTCGCCGAGAACCCGTCCGGGAGACCGGGCCCGTGACGGCGCCCCGAATCGCCGGCCGGGGCGCCGGGGCCAAGATCCGTCCCCGACGCCTGCGCACCAGCACCCCTCGCTACGAGCCCCTCCGGGACAGCCGAACCGTGACCTCCCGGCGACACCCCGGCCGAGGAATCCACACCAGGACCCCGCCCCGAGACCTGCTCACCAGCACCCTTCGCCGAGAACCCCTCCGGGAGAGCCGGCCCATGGCGGCGCGCCGAAGCGTCGGCCGGGGCGCCGGCGCCAAGATCCGCCCCCGACGCCTGCGCACCAGCACCCCTCGCCGCGAACCCCTCCGGGAGAGCCGGCCCACGGCCACTCGGCGACACCCCGGCCGGGGAGCCGGCACCGGGGCCCCGCCCCGAGGTCCCCTCACCGGCGCCCTTCGGTACGAACCCCTCCGGGAGACCCCGCCCCTTGCCACCCGGCGAATCCCCAGCCGGGGACCCCGTGTCGGAACCGCGTACGGAAGCCCCCTCACCGGCATCCCCCGGCACGGCCCCGTCCGGGAGACCCGGCCCACGGCCACCCGGCGACGACTCGGCTGGAGCCCCCTCCTCCGAACCACCCGCAGCAGCTCCCACCGGGGACCCCGTACCGGAACCCGTCGGCGACGCTGAGCCACGGCCACCGGGCGAAGCCTCAGCCGGAGACCCCGCGCCGGAGTCGCCCGTTGAGGCCACGTCGCCCTTCGGCCCGCGCCCCTCCGGGAAGCCCCCGGCACGGCCGCCAACCGGATGGGGCCCGCTGCGGCCACCTGCCGCCGACTCGGCGCGGGACTCACCACCCGCACCGCCGGCCGACGACCCGGCCGGGGTCTCCGGCCCGGCCCCGGCTGGAGGCCAGGCGATCTGGCCGGCTCCCGAAGGTCCGGCAGGGTGACCCCCGCTCCCGTCACCCGCCGCCGACTCGGCACGGGGCTCACCACCCGCACCGCCGACCGGCGACCCGGCGGGAGCCTCCGGCCCGGACTGCGCCGGAGGCCAAACGGCCTGACCGGGCGCCGAAGGCGCGGCAGGGTGACCCCCACCCCCGTCACCAGCGCGGGACTCGCCGTCCACACCGCCGACCGACGACCCGGTGGGCACCTCCGGCCCCGTCGCCGCCGGAGGCCAGACAGCCTGTCCGACCCCCGAAGGCCCGCCCGGGTGCCCCTCGCTCCGGGCAGCGGCCGACGACTCGGCCCGGGCCTCCCCACTCGTACCGCCGACCGACGACTCGGTGGAGGCATCCGGCCTGGACGCCGCCGGAGGCCAGACAGCCTGGGCCGCCCCCGAAGACCCGGCCGGATGGCCCCCGCTCCCGTCACCCGTCCCCGACTCAACCCCGGGCTCGCCGCCCGCACCACCAACCGACCGCTCAGCCGAGACCCCCGGCCCGGACACCGCCGGAGGCCAGACAGCCCGACCGGCCGCCGAAGGCGAGGACGAGTGAACCCCGCTCACCTCACCGGACGCCGACTCGACCCGGGACTCATCGCCCGCGCTGCCAACCGACGACCCGGTGGGCGCCCCCGGCCCGGACACCGCCGGAGGCCAGACAGCCTGGGCAGCACCGGAAGGCCCGGCCGGATGGCCCCCGCTCCCGTCACCCGTCCCCGACTCAACCCCGGGCTCGCCGCCCGCACCACCGGCCGACGACTCAGCCGAGACCCCCGGTCCGGACGCCGCCGGAGGCCAGACGGCCTGGCCGGCCCCCGAAGGGCCGGCCGGATGGCCCGCGCTCCCGTCACCCGTCCCCGACTCAGCCCTGGGCTCGCCGCTCGCGCCGCCGGCCGACGACTCGGCCGAGCCATCCGGTCCGGAAGCCGCCGGAGGCCAGAGCGTCTGGCCCGCTGCCGGAGGCCATGCCGGGTCGCCCCCGCCCGGGCCGGCCGGGTGGGGTGGGGGTGGGAAGGTCGGCGTCGGTGGTGGGGTCGGCGGGTCGTCCTCCCAGCGTTGGGCGTCCTCGTTCCAGTACCGCTGTCCCCCGCTCATCGCGGCCCCCTCCGGTTGTGCGGTCAGATTCCCAGGAGCCCGGCGAGGGCGCCGGCCGAGGCGAGCACGCTCATGAGGGCCTGGGAGTCCGTGAGGAGTTCCCGGAGGCGCTCGCGGCGGGTCGGGGCGGCCTGGCCGGTACGGGTGATCTCGGACTCGGTGTCGGCGAGCTCGGCGTCCAGCGCGGCGGTACGGTCGTCGGCGCGGACGCGGGCGAGGTCGGCGCGCAACTCCCGTACGACAGCGAGGAGTTCCTCGGTCGCCGGGTCCGGCGAGACACCCCCGCCGTGATGATGGCTCTCGGCGTGCGCATGGCTCCCCACGGCGAACGTACTGTGCGACACGTCCCCGAAACTGACCCTCGGCTCGTCACCGGACATGGCTGTTGATTCCCTTCCCCGACACCGGACCACCCGCGATCACGCGCCCGAAACCGCCCCTCGACCCGTCACCGGACATGGCCCTCGGCCCCCTCCCTCGACACCGGACCACCCTCAACCGCCCGCCCGAAGCCAGCCTCCGACTCCTCACCGGACATGGCCCTCGGCCCCCTTCTGCGACACCGGACCACCCTCAACCGCCCGCCCGAAGCCAGCCTCCGACTCCTCACCGGACATGGCCCTCGGCCCCCTTCTGCGACACCGGACCACTCTCGACCGCCCGCCCAAAGCCAACCCCCGACTCCTCACCGGACATGCCCCTCGCCCCCCCGCCCCCGACACCGGACCACCCTCAACCGCCCGCCCGAAACCGGCCCCCGACTCCTCACCGGGCACCGCTGCCATCCCACCGGACCATCCTCAACCACGCCCCCCAAACCCGGCGGCCCCCAGCCCCTCACCAGACACCGCCGCCCCCCCATCTCCGACACCGGCCCCCCCATTCACCGCGCCCCACTCGACCCGGCCCCCGCACCCCCGCCGGAGGCACTCGCATGGCTGCCCACCGCGAACGTGCTGCCCTCCACCCGCCCGATATTGACGTCACCGTTGCTGATGTTGACGACCTTCTGGACGAACTCGCCGGTCTCGTACCCGCATTCGGCGAGCGCGGAGCGCACCCCGCCCGCGACGCGGTCCTGGATGTTCTTGAGGTAGCGGGCGACGTCCATCTCCTGGAAGAGGGAGCCCTCGGGACGGGAGCCGAGTTCGCGGACGGAGAGGGCGGGGCCGTCGGGGAGGGCGCCCGAGTGGCCGCCGGTCAGCAGGCGCCAGACGTACACCAGGCCCCGGCCGAGCTGGGCCAGCGCGCGGCCCGCAGAGCCCGGTACGAGGACGAGGGCGGTGGCGGCCTTGCCGAGCGCGTTGTTGTTGCGGAACCGGTGGGCCGTACGGTCGGCGTCCTTGAACTCCTCGCGCACCGGCGTCAGTACGTGCGGGGCGATCTCCAGGACGAGCATCCGCCCCTGGGTGTGCACGCGCACGAACACCGTGACGACCAGCTCCTCCTCCCAGCCGCCCACCCGCACCCGCAGGAAGTGCCGCCGCTTCTCGGCGCCCTCCTCGACCGCGCGCGCCCGGTGCTCCTCGAAGGCCTGCTCGGTGTACGGCGCCTGGTCACGGGTGCCCAGCCCCTCCGCGGGCAGGAACACGCACTCGTCGATCTCCAGCCGCCGCAGCCGGTCGCGCACGACGGGCCCCGCGAACTCCGCCGGAATCCGCAGCTGTTCGAGCAGCGGCCGGATCCGGTCGAGAATGACCCGGTTGCTGAGCGGCTGCCGCTTCTTCAGCTCGTCCGGCTTCAGCTCCACCGCGAGGACCCAGGTGTCGTACGCCGCCCCGGCCCCGCAGAAGGGCCGCGCCTCGTTGTAGAGGACCAGCGGCGCGTGCTGTTCGAGCCGGATGCGCTGCCTGATCCGCCGGAAGCGCGGGTTCTCGGCCCGCTCGGCGGGGTCGCCCGCGGCGTCCGGGAAGCGCTGCGGGGAGAGTTCGGCGGCGAGCGCCCGGCTGAACTGGGTGCGCTGGAGGTGCACGCACAGCGCGATGCCGGCGAGCACGACGAGCGTGAGCCACGCCTGCAGCGGCTTGACGGCCGTGGTCAGCCCGTCGAGGAAGTCGCCGGAGGAGACCGAGGAGCCGTAGGAGCCATAGGGGTCGTACGGGTCGTAGCGGCGGTAGGACGGCTCGTCGTCCATCCCGGCGCCGAACGCGGCGGCGACCGTGAGGGCGAGCAGCACCGCGAAGTACAGGCGCCCCGACCAGCGGACGAGGAACGCGAGGACCAGGCGGTACAGCGGCGGCTGCGCGGCCCTGCCGCGGATCGCGGGGGCGGCCGCGAGCAGGAGGCTCGGCCACAGCGCGAGCGCGAGCATGCCTCCGCTGAGCGGCACCCCCACCAGCCAGAGCCCGATGATCGCCCCGGCCCACAGCAGTTCGAGCCGCCGGGCCCGCAGTGCGTGGGCCAGGACCCGCGCCGCGTCGAAGCCCAACGACGGTGCCACGATGCGCTGTTCGTTGAGGTGCAGCTCCTCGATGACCCGGTCGCGGTACCCGGAGTCGAGATACACCCCCGCGCACAGCAGCCGGGTCGCCTCGCTGGCGTGCGGCGGCGTACCCGGCTGCGCGGCCGGTGGCGTACCCGGCTGCGCGGTCGGTGACGCGGTCGGCGCCCCGGCGGACGTGGGCCCGGACTGCTCCGGCACCTGTGCGGCGCTCATGCCACTCCCCCGAAAAGTGGTGACGCGCGGCCCGTGTCGGTGGGCCGGCGGAAGACCCCCGAGGATAGAGGGGAGACGGGGACGGCGGCACCTGTTTTGCCGCCGGACGCGTGTGTGGAGCCTGTGAAGCGGCGTCAGCTCACGTGGGTCAACTCACCTGATCCGCCCCGGCGATGAGGTCGCGCACGCACCCCCGCAGCCACGCGTGCGCCGGGTCCGCGTCGTGCCGGGGATGCCAGGCGATGCCCACGCGCAGGGGCGGCAGGGGCAGCGGGACCGGGAAGGTGACCAGGCCGAGCGCCTCGGCGAGCGGCCGGCCCCCTTCGCTCACGATCCCGATCAGGTCGGTGTCGCGGAGCACGAACAGCGAGGCGGGGTAGGTGCCGACGCTGCCGACCACGTGCCGTTCCAGGCCGAGCGCGGCCAGCGCGTCGTCGATCGGGCCGCGCAGCCTGCCCCGCCGGGACACGCTGAGGTGCCCGGCCGCGCCGGCGAACCGCTCCGGGGTCAACTCCCCGTCCAGGAGCGGGTGTCCGGCTCGTACGACACCGAGCATCCGGTCCTCGTGGACCGTCTCCACGTGCACCTCGGGGGCGGTGGTGTCCACCACGCCGACCTCCAGATCGGCGGTGCCCTGGCGCAGGAGGGGGGCGTCCACGTGGCTCTCGGACAGGAACCGCAGCCGGATGCCGGGCGCCTCGCGCGCCGCCCGGGCGAGCAGGGCGGGGCCGAGGGTGGCGGCGGACGCGTCATGGCCGAGGATCGTGAAGGTACGGCTCACCGTGCGCAGATCGGCGTCCCGCCCCGGCGCGAACAGCGCGCGGGCGCGTTCCACCACCGCGCTCACCTCGGCCCGTACCGCCAGCGCGTGCGGGGTCGGCACCATGCGCCGCCCGGCGCGCACCAGCACCGGGTCGCCGAGCGCCTTGCGGATGCGCCCGAGGGTACGGCTCATCGCGGGCTCCGACAGATGCAGCCGGCGGGCGGCGCCCTGGACGCTCTGCTCCTCCAGGAGCACGTCGAGGGCGAGCAGCAGGTTGAGGTCCACCCCGGCGGCGGCCGCCGTCGGATCGGACTCGGCGGATTGCGTCATACGCAATCACCCCTTGCGAAAGTTGCACTGGAAAGCAGGTCGGCACCGACCCTACGGTGACAGGGCACCCCCCACCAGCACCCCACCGGCATCCCGCCGGCACCCACCCCACTCCACCAACCGAACCCGCTCCCGGAGGAGCCGTGCCCTCGCCTGCCCCGAACCGCCCCGTCCTGCTCGCGCTGTGCGCCTGCGTCCTGGTCGCCCAGAGCATGGTCGCGGCCATCAACCTCCTGCTCCCGCAGCTGATCGCGTCCTCCCTGCACCCCTCGCACAGCGAGCTGCTGTGGATGGTGGACGCCTACGTCATCGCCTTCGCCGCCCTCCTCATCCCGGCCGGCGCCACCGGCGACCGCTACGGCCGCAAGGGCGCGCTCCTCGCCGGGCTCGGCCTGTTCGCGGCGGGCGCCGCCACCAGCGCGCTCGCGACGGACCCGGCCGTCCTCATCGCGGGCCGGGGCCTGTCCGGCGCCGGGGCGGCCCTGATCACCCCGGCCACCCTGTCGATCCTGCTGCGGCTGTCCACGCCCGAGACCCGGGCCCGCGCGCTGGGCGCGTGGACGCTCTCGCTCGGGCTCGGCGGCGCGGCGGGCAACCTCGGCGGCGGGCTCGCCGGTCAATTCCTGTCCTGGCGCGCCCTGTTCGCGGTGATGGTCCCGCTCGCCGCCCTGCTCGCCGTAGCCGTCGCCCTCACCACCCCGCGCACCGACCGCTCCCCGGGCGCCCGACCCGACCTCCTCGGCACCCTGCTGCTGACGGCGGGCCTGGTCGCGACCCTGTTCGGCATCATCGAGGGCCCCTCCTACGGCTGGACCTCCGCCCGCATCCTCGGCGCCTTCCTCGCCGGTGCCGTCCTGACCGGCGCGTTCACCCGGCACGCCCTGCGCTCCCCGGCGCCGCTGTTCGACCCCCGCGTCTTCGCCTCGGCCCGGCTGCGCGCGGCCTCGCTGGGCACGGCCACCGCGTTCTTCGGCCTGTTCGCCCTGTTCTTCGTCAACTCCCAGTACCTCCAGGACGTCAAGGGCTACGGCGCCGCCCTCACCGGTGTCGCGATCATGCCGCTGCCCCTCGGCATGGCGCTGTCGCAGAAGCTGGCCACGCGGTGGCGCGTCCCACCCCGTACGGTCGTCGGCACCGGGCTCGCCCTCATCGGCGCCGGGCTGCTCGGCGCATCCACCGCCGGCGCGGGCACCTCGTACTGGCTGTACGCCTGCTGGCTGCTGGTCACCTCGGCGGGCACCGGGCTCTCCATGCCCGCGCTCACCCTCGGCGTGGTCACCTCGCTCCCCGCGCACCAGGCGGGCCTCGGCTCCGGGCTCGGCACCACCGCCCGCGAGACCGGCGCCGCGCTCGGCGTCGCGGTCACCGGCACCGTGCTGGCCGCCCACTCCGACCTCGCCCGGGGCATGGGCCCGGCGCTGCGCACGGTCGCACTGGTCGTGCTGGCGGCGACGGCACTGGTGGTCGCGGGCTACGGCGGCCGTAAGCGACCCCTCCCCGCGACGGCGCCCGAAAGGGAGCGCGTAGCATCGCCCTCCACCCCCCACTGATGATCAACTCGGGTTCTTTTCGGCCGAGTTGTCGCACTTCAAGGAGCCGAGCATGGCCGCGCTGCTGAATCCCGTCCTCGATCTGCTGATGCTCCGGGGCACCGTGACCGCCGTGGAACGGTTCACCGCCCGCATGCGGCGCCTGCGCATCGAGGGCGAGGCGCTGGCCGGTCTGGACGTGCTCCCGGGCCAGCAGGTACGGGTCCTGGTGGGCACCGCGCTGACCCGCCGTACCTACTCGGTGTGGCGCTACGACACCGCCGGCGCCCTGGAGTTGTGCGTCCTCGACCACCCCGGCGACGGCCCGGGCGCGCGCTGGGCCCGCGAGGCGGCGGTCGGCGACGAGGTACGGCTCGGCAAGCCGGAGGGCTCGTTCACGCTGCGCACAGGCGCCTCGCACCATGTCTTCGTCGGCGACGAGACGGCGTCGGTCGCCTTCGGCGCGATGCTCGCCGCGCTGCCCTCCGGGGCGCGGGTCTCGGGCTGCGTGGAGACGGACACGGTCGGCGACCGGCTGCCGCTGGCCCACGCGGGCCGTATCGACTGGGTGCTGCGCGGCGAGATCCCGCTCGCCGAGGCGGTGGGCCGGCTCTCGCCCGCGCCCGGCGGAGTGGCGTACGTCGCCGGTGAGGCGCGCGCCGTGCAGGCCGTACGGCATGTGCTGCGCGACGCGGGCTGGGACCGGCGCTCGGTGCTGACGAAGCCGTTCTGGACGCCGGGCAAGCGGGGCATGGAGTAGGCGTAGCGACACGGGACGGGCCCCCTTCCGGTACGACCGGAAAGGGGGCCCGTCACACGTGCGCGTGGCTCAGATGAGGCCGAGACCGCGGACCGCGTCGCGCTCCTCCGCCAGCTCCTGCACCGAGGCGTCGATGCGGGCGCGGGAGAACTCGTTGATGTCCAGGCCCTGGACGATCTCGTACGTGCCGTCCTTGGTGGTGACGGGGAAGGAGGAGATCAGGCCCTCCGGGACGCCGTAGGAGCCGTCCGACGGGATGCCCATGGAGGTCCAGTCGCCCTCGGCGGTGCCGTTGACCCACGTGTACACGTGGTCGATGGCGGCGTTGGCGGCGGAGGCGGCCGAGGAGGCGCCACGGGCCTCGATGATCGCGGCACCGCGCTTGGCGACGGTCGGGATGAAGTCGTCGGCCAGCCACTGCTCGTCGTTCACGACCTCGGCGGCGTTCTTGCCGGCGACCGTGGCGTGGAAGATGTCCGGGTACTGGGTGGCGGAGTGGTTGCCCCAGATCGTCAGGCGCTTGATCTCGGAGACCGGCACGCCCGTCTTCTTCGCGAGCTGGGTCAGCGCGCGGTTGTGGTCGAGACGGGTCATCGCGGTGAAGCGCTCGGCCGGTACGTCCGGGGCGGCGGCCTGGGCGATCAGGGCGTTGGTGTTGGCCGGGTTGCCGACGACGAGGACCTTGATGTCGTCCGCGGCGTGGTCGTTGATGGCCTTGCCCTGCGGCTTGAAGATGCCGCCGTTGGCCTCCAGGAGGTCACCGCGCTCCATGCCCTTGGTACGGGGGCGGGCGCCGACGAGGAGGGCGACGTTGGCGCCGTCGAAGGCCACGTTCGGGTCGTCGGTGATCTCGATGCCGCTCAGCAGCGGGAACGCGCAGTCGTCCAGCTCCATGGCCGTGCCCTCGGCCGCCTTCAGCGCCGGGGTGATCTCCAGCAGGCGCAGGTTGACCGGCACGTCCGCGCCGAGCAGCTGCCCGGAGGCGATGCGGAAGAGCAGGGCGTAACCGATCTGGCCGGCCGCGCCGGTGACGGTGACGTTCACGGGAGTGCGGGTCATGGCGTTCTCCGTATGACAGCTGGCGGTGGGGCGTCCCTGCCCCGGGTGGATGATCGATCTCTTGGCGTCAAGAGAGATCCAGCGGTCAGGCTATCGCGCATCCGGCATCCCGGACGGCCGGGGCCCTGTGGCTCACCCCACAGGGCGGTTTCCGCGGCCCCGAGTTGGCCCCCGGCGCCCCGGACATGGGTGAGGCGGCCGCCCGTCCGGGAGAGGAAGACGAAGGCGGCCGCCGGCGGGGGTGCCGGCCGTCACCGGACTCCCGTGGGGGGTACTGGTGCGAGTGCCCGGCTTACGGCGAGACATGCCGGCCGCGCTGAATTCGTTCGGGACGTACGGTCACTTCGCCGGTTCCGTACAGGCCGTACGCCCCGCCGCGAGCGTCGCACAGGCCCGGACGCCGGACGCCTGCTCCACCGCCACCATCGGGGTGTACGCGATGGTGTCCCCCGTCTTGGTGACCGCGTCCGGGCGCTCGCCGCCCACCACGACACGCACCCGGTCCCCCGGCGCGGCCCCGGTGATCCGCCCCCACGCCGCGCCGCAGATCCGGCTGTAGCGCACCTCCAGCCTGACCGGCCCGACGACCGCGCTGCTCACCGTCGCCACCCGGCTCCCGCTGCACCCCATGGCCTCGGCGTCCTTCCCGGCACAGGAGGCGCCGGCGCACTGGACACCGGAGGGCAGCACCTGGGGCGTACTGGCCACCGGGGAGGGCGAGTTGACGGCTGTTGTGGGCTCGTCCGCGCCGCTGTCCCGCCCGGTGAACAGGAAGACCGCCCCGAGAGCGACCAGCACGACGGCGGCCCCGGCCGCGAAGAGCGTCGTACGCCGCGCGCGCCCGGCCCCACCGTCCACCGCCGACCGCCCGGCCCGCGACGGCACCACCCCGGCCGGCCCGGCGACGCCCGGGACCGCCCCGCCCAGCGGCACGGCACCCCGGCCCCCGTCCGGCACCTCAGCCGCACCACCGCCCGTACGCCCCGACCCGGGCGCCGGCCCGAAGCCGCCCGCCCCGGAAACAGCATCGGCAACCGTGTACCCGGGCCCCGCAACCGCCCCGGCGCCCCCGGCCCCGACGCCTTCAGCCGCACCGGCACCACTCGTCGCACCCGGTGCCGCCCCACGGCCACCGCCGGACCCGGCGGGAAATCCGCCCGCGCCGCCCACAGCGGGCGCACCCCCGGAACCCGCACCGTCCGGCGCAGAAACGGCATCGGCGACCGTGTGCCCGGACCCGGCGCCCGCAGCCGCACCGGCACCGCCCGGCCCACCCGAAGCCGCACCACGGCCACCGCCGGGCGCGGCCCCGGAACCCGCACCGCCCGGCGCAGAAACGGCATCGGCAACCGTCTGTCCCGGCCCCGCGACCACGCCGCCACCGCCGGCCCCGGAACCGGCACCCGAAGCAGCACCCGCACCGCCCGGCGCAGGTACGGCGTCAGCGATCGTGTGACCCGGCCCCGGGACCGCGCCGGTACCCGCGGCACCAGAACCGGCGGCCGAAGCCGCACCCGCTCCACCCGAATCCACCCCGCGACCACCGGGAACCGGACCCGAAGCCGCCCCGCCCTTCACGCCTGGAGCCGCCCCCTGGGCCCCGCCAGGTGCCGCACCCGCACCACCCACCGCACCCGAAGACCCCCCGTGACCGCCGGGGACCGGAACCGCGCCCGAAGCCCCCCGAGCCCCGCCCGCCCCGTCACCCCCCGTCTCCCCCAGCGCCGCCCGCGCCTCGCTGATCCGGAGTTGTTCCATCGTGGGGTCGTGGCGGAACTCCGCGCGGCTCCAGGCGCGTTCGGCCAGTTCCCACATCGTGGTGAGGTGGACGGGGCTGGTGCCGGTGGCCTCGGCGAGGGCGACGACCGCGCCGAGCGGGGCGAGGAGGCGGCCACCGAGGTAGCGCTCCCAGGAGGTTCTGCTGTAGCCGGTGCGGTCGGCGAGGGCCGCGACACCGAGGCCGCCCTGGTCGACGATCCGGCGCAGCTGACCGGTGAACTCCCGTATCTGCGGATCGAGATCGTCCGGCAGCGGTTTCCAGCGAGGCATGGCCACTTCCCCCCAAGTAGTCCCCCGGCGTGACCGTCTCCCCACGGCCGCGCCCGGACCGGACGGTCATCCTCAGGGATGCGCCGCCGGAGGACCCCGGTTCCCCTTCCGGGGGCCTTCACGTACCTTCACCACGTTAGCCCGGTTCCACGGCCGCTACGGGGTGTTCGCGCCGTTACCCCCGAACTGCCCCGGAACCGGCGGAGCCCAGGGCGCGGACCCGTAGCGGAACGGTCACCTCCGTGCCACAGCCCACGGACAGGCGTTGAACAGCCGCGCGCGGCCGGGCCAGGCTGATTCCGGCGGCTCGCCCCCGGTCGGGGGAGGGGGCGAGCCCATCGGTCGCGGGGGCCCACAGAGGCCGTAACCGCCTGGAAAACCGGACTACTTGCTCACCGTGAAGTGCAGCACGTCCTTGAGGAACGGGATCACCAGCAGGGGATGCGGCTGGACCATCAGGGCCAGCAGGGCGATCGCGAGGCCGAGGATGCCGTAGGTGACGATGTCCGTGAACCGCGAGCGGACCGCCAGCATGCCGACGGACGGCAGCAGCCAGCGCAGCACCGCGCCGGCCAGCAGCGCGAGCCCGATCAGCAGGGTGCCCGCGCGGAACAGGTCGAACGCGGTCAGCAGCAGACCGAGCGCGACCACGGACAGCACGACGAGCACCGGCCACTGCCGGGCGGGCGCCGGGGCGTCGCCGGGGGCGGCCCGGCCACCGCCCTCGGGGCGCGCGGTGTCCTTGGTGAACAGCGGGAAGCGGCGCTTACGGGCCACGGGGGCCTCGGGGGCCTCGGGGGCCGCTACGACACTCCCGGCGTCCGTCTCCACCGTCCCGGCCTCCTCGCGGCTCTCCGTGTCCTCATGGTCCGCACGCACGTCGTCAGCCGGCACTGCGCTCCGCCGCCTCGACCACGTTGACCAGCAGCTGGGCACGGGTCATCGGGCCCACGCCGCCGGGGTTGGGGGAGATCCACGCGGCCACCTCGGCCACGTCCGGGTGGACGTCACCGACGATCTTGCCCTCGGCGTTGCGGGAGACGCCCACGTCGAGCACGGCCGCGCCGGGCTTGATGTCCTCGGCGCGGATCAGGTGCGGGGAGCCCGCCGCCGCGATGACGATGTCGGCCCGCTTGAGGTGGGCGGACAGATCGCGGGTGCCGGTGTGGCACTGGGTCACCGTGGCGTTCTCGCTGCGCCGGGTGAGCAGCAGCGGCATCGACCGTCCGATGGTCACACCGCGGCCGACGACCACGACCTCGGCACCCTTGGTCTCGACGCCGTAGCGGCGCAGCAGGGTGAGCACGCCGTTGGGGGTGCAGGGCAGCGGGGCGGGCTCGTTGAGGACGAGGCGGCCGAGGTTGGTCGGGTGGAGGCCGTCGGCGTCCTTCTCCGGGTCCATCAGTTCCAGGATGCGGTTCTCGTCGATGCCCTTGGGCAGCGGGAGCTGGACGATGTAGCCGGTGCAGGCCGGGTCCTCGTTCAGCTCGCGGACAACCGCCTCGATCTCCTCCTGGGTGGCGGTCGCGGGCAGTTCACGCTGGATGGAGGCGATGCCGACCTGCGCGCAGTCGCGGTGCTTGCCCGCGACGTACTTCTGGCTGCCGGGGTCCTCCCCGACCAGGACGGTTCCGAGGCCGGGCGTGATTCCCTTCTCCTTCAGCGCCGCCACGCGGGCGGTCAGATCGGACTTGATCGCGGCTGCGGTGGCCTTGCCATCGAGAATCTGGGCGGTCATACCCCCATCCTCCCGGATGACGGGCCCCCGGTTCCAATCCGGGTGGGCCTTCGCGGAGTGGCGTCGCGCACGTCCCGCACCTCCCGGGATGTCCCCGGATCGTCACTGATGATCAGTGATGATCACTGATGTTGCACTTGGGCAACGCATCACGAATGCGGGTGGACAAGATCGTGCACCTCCACAACGATGAATGGCGCACAAGCCGCGGTCCGGTGGGGGGACAACCGCTCATCACGTGTCATGCCTCCGTGCCTTCCGCGTCGTCCCCGCAAGGCCAACGGAGGAAGAACAACGATGAGTTACGGCTCGCCCAACCCGTACGGACAGCCCCAGGACCCCCAGCAGGGCTACGGCCGGCAGCCCCCGCAGGGCGTGCCGCCGCAGTACGGCTACCCGCAGGGCGCCGGCGTCCCGCCGCAGGGCTACGGCTACCCGCAGCAGCCCGGCGTCGGCTACCCGGGCGGTCCCGGCCCGCGCCTGGCCTCGATGGGCCGCCGCTTCGGTGCCCGCGCGATCGACGCCGTGATCCTCACGGTGCTCTCCTTCGTCCTGAGCATCGCCGGCGTCGCGAGCTTCGCGAACTCGGTCCAGGACTGCGACCCGGCTTCGACCACGTACGAGACCTGCGTGAACGACGCCGGCGCGAGCATGATGAGCAAGCTCCTGCCCCTCCTGCTCCTGTTCGGTCTCGCGACCCTGCTCTACGAGTGGCTGATGGTCGGCCTGATCGGCGCGACCCTGGGCAAGCTGGCGGTCGGCATCCGCGTCGTGCAGGCCGACACCGGCCAGAAGCCCGGCCTGCTCAAGTCCTTCCTCCGCTGGATCATCCCGACCGCCGCGGGCTACGTCAGCTGCGGCATAGGCCAGCTGCTGGTCTACCTGTCGCCCTTCTGGGACAACTCGGGCCGGCAGCAGGGCTGGCACGACAAGGTCGCGGGCACGCTGGTCGTGCACAAGGACTGAGCGCACCGCTCACCGCTCACCGGCTCACGGCCGAGGGCCGTGTCCCACCCATCCCGGGGTGGGACACGGCCCTCGCCGTATGCCCGCTCAGCGCTCAGCGCTCAGCGCTCGGTACTCAGTGCTCAGTGGAAGAAGTGCCGCGTCCCCGTGAAGTACATCGTCACGCCCGCCTTCTTCGCCGCCTCCACGACCTGCTCGTCCCGGATCGAGCCGCCGGGCTGCACGATCGCGCGGACCCCGGCGCCGATCAGGATCTCGGGCCCGTCGGGGAAGGGGAAGAACGCGTCGGAGGCCGCGAAGGCACCCCGCGCCCGCTCCTCGCCCGCCCGCTCGACCGCCAGCTTGCAGGAGTCGACGCGGTTGACCTGGCCCATGCCGACGCCGACCGAGGCACCGTCCTTGGCGAGCAGGATCGCGTTGGACTTCACCGCGCGGCACGCCCGCCAGGCGAAGGCCAGCTCGGCCAGCTCCTCGGCGGACAGCGCCTCACCGCTGGCCAGGGTCCAGTTCGCCGGGTCGTCGCCGTCGGCCTGGAGCCGGTCGGTCTCCTGAACCAGGACACCACCGTCGATCGGCTTGACCTCGACCCGGGAGGCGGGCGCGTGCGGGGCCTTCAGCACGCGGATGTTCTTCTTCCGGGTGAGGGCCTCCAGCGCGCCCTCCTCGTAGTCCGGCGCCACGATGACCTCGGTGAAGATCTCCGCGACCTGCTCGGCCAGCTCCTTGCTGACCGGCCGGTTCACCGCGATGACCCCGCCGAACGCGGACAGCGGGTCACAGGCGTGCGCCTTGCGGTGCGCCTCGGCCACGTCCGCGCCGACCGCGATACCGCACGGGTTGGCGTGCTTGATGATCGCGACACAGGGCTCGTCGTGGTCGTACGCGGCACGGCGCGCGGCGTCCGTGTCCGTGTAGTTGTTGTACGACATCTCCTTGCCGTGCAGCTGCTCGGCCTGCGCGAGCCCCTCGGCGCCCGCCTCGACGTACAGCGCGGCCGGCTGGTGCGGGTTCTCGCCGTAGCGCAGGGTGTGCGCGCGGTCCCAGGTGGCGCCGAGGAAGTCCGGGAACGGGGAGTCGTCCACCGGGGCGTACTCGGTCGCGAACCAGTCGGCCACCGCCACGTCGTAGGCGGCCGTGTGCCGGAAGGCCTCGGCGGCCAGGCGCTTGCGGGCGGCGAGGTCGAAGCCGCCGTCCTGGGCGGCGGCGAGCACGTCGGCGTACCGCTCGGGGCTGGTCACCACGGCCACGGACGGGTGGTTCTTGGCGGCTGCGCGGACCATCGAGGGGCCGCCGATGTCGATCTGCTCCACGCACTCGTCGGGCGAGGCACCGGAGGCGACGGTCTCCCGGAACGGGTAGAGGTTGACGACGACGAGGTCGAACGGCGCGACGCCCAGCTCGTCCAGCTGCTCGCGGTGGGAGTCCAGGCGCAGGTCGGCGAGGATGCCCGCGTGCACCTTGGGGTGCAGGGTCTTGACCCGGCCGTCCAGACACTCGGGGAAGCCGGTCAGCTCCTCGACCTTGGTGACGGGGACGCCCGCGGCGGCGATGCGGGACGCCGTGGAACCGGTGGAGACCAGCTCCACACCGGCCTCGTGCAGCCCGCGCGCGAGGTCTTCGAGGCCGGTCTTGTCGTAGACGCTGACGAGCGCCCGGCGAAGGGGCCGCTTGGTGCTCTCGGCGGTGGCGGTCACTGGATAACTACCTTTCGTCCCTCAATGCGATGGCCGTGGCGGGCGAGCCGGCCCACGACCTCGACGAGCAGCCTTCGCTCGACGTCCTTGATGCGCTCGTGCAGAGCGCTCTCGTCGTCCTCGTCCCGGACCTCGACCACGCCCTGCGCGATGATCGGCCCGGTGTCGACGCCGTCGTCGACGAAGTGGACGGTGCAGCCGGTGACCTTGGCGCCGTACGCGAGCGCGTCGCGCACCCCGTGGGCCCCGGGAAAGCTCGGCAGCAGCGCCGGGTGGGTGTTGACGAACCGCCCGCCGAACCGGGCCAGGAACTCCTTGCCCACGATCTTCATGAACCCGGCGGAGATCACGAGGTCGGGCTCGAAGGCGGCGACCGCCCCGGCCAGCGCCGCGTCCCACTCCTCGCGGCTCCCGTGGTCCTTCACCCGGCACACGAAGACCGGCAGCCCGGCGCGCTCGGCGCGGGCCAGCCCCTCGATGCCGTCGCGGTCGGCCCCGACGGCGACGATCCGGGCGCCGTACGCCTCCGCTCCGACGCGCTCGATCTCGTCCAGCAGGGCCTGGAGATTGGTTCCGGAGCCGGAGACCAGCACGACCAGACGCTTGACCGCTGGACCGGCGGGGGTGGCGGCCACGATGGGGCCCTTTCTCGGGACGGCGATATGTCCGGCCGGTGCGTACGCTCGCGTTTGTACGGTCGTACGAATGCTTCGCGCCCCCCGATACGGGGAAGTCTACGAAGCGGCCGGCCGCCAGCAACGATACCGGCACTCCGGACGGCCCCCACGGGACGGGGGCGTGGCCGGAAGGTAGCGTTCGCACGGAACCGGCTCGGGAACGCCGTGGTGGCGCGGTCCGTTCACGGGACGGAAGCCCGTGCCGGACAGCCGTCACGGTCTGAGCAGTGGCCCACGTCATGACCTAGGGGAAGACGCTCCTTTGATGCCCGATCGCAGCCCGCGACTCCTCACGTTCCCGCCGCGTCCGGACCTGGGAGGCGAGCGCGGCTCCGTGCTGCCCGAGCGCGGCTTCACGCTGCTGCGGGAGCGGCCCTCCACGCCGCCCGAGGCGCCGACGGGCGGTGACGGCGGCGACCGGGGCGGCGACCGGAAGGACGACAACCCGTTCGCGCCCCCGCCCGAGGGCAGCCCCGACCAGCCGTGGCGCCCCCGGCGCCCGGAGGGCCCGGACTCCGGGGACCAGAAATCGCCCTGGGGCCGCCCCGAGGGCTCCGGACACGGCTCGCCCTGGGGCAGCCAGTGGAGCGACCGGCAGCCCGGCCGCGCCCCCGGCGGCTTCGGCGAGCGTCCCGGGAGCGGTCCCGAGCGTCCGGGCGGCCCGGACAAGAAGCAGTGGGACCTGACCGACCCGGCCCAGCGCCGCGCGCGCTACGCGCTCCTGGCCGGCATGTGGGCCGTCTTCTTCGTGCTCCTGGGCTGGCCGTACGTCTCGCTGCTCCTGGGCGCCCTCTCCCTGTACTGGGGCGGCAGCTCCCTGCGCGCCAAGCCCCGCACCCCGGACCCGGACGCCCCCGCCGGACCGCAGCCGCCCCCGAGCGGGCGGCCCCAGGCGACGGCCGCGATCTGCGGCATGATCGCCGCCGCCCTGGCCCTCTGCCTGACCGCCTCGCTCTTCAGCGTCCGCATCGTCTACCGCGACTACTACACGTGCGTGGACGACGCCCTGACGAGCCAGGCCAAGCAGTCCTGCGACACGCTTCTGCCGAAGGAGCTGCGGGGGGTTCTGGGGTCGGAGCGGCGCTGAGCCGGGGGTTTTGGGGCCGGGCTAGTCGGTCCGGGGCTCGGCCGGAGGCGCCGGGGGCGCTCCCGTGAGGGCGTCGGGCCAGTCCGAGGCGAAGGGGTCGTCCGTGTCGAGGAAGTCGTACAGCTCCTCGGCGGGAGGCTCGGACCGCTGCGGCTCGGGGGCGGGGGGCGGTGCGGGGCGTGCCTTGCGCGGGCCGGTTCTCCACAGCCCGCCGAACACACCCTTCCGCTTCGCCGCCCGGTCAGGGCCCCCGCCCCGCTTCCGGGTGCCGCGCAGCCGCCAGGCCCGTACCATCCACGCCACCGGCAGCCCCGTCACCAGGACCCACAGGCCCGCCGCGGAACCCGTCCGCCACCACACCGGGCCGAAGCCGGCCAGCGCGCCGGTGCCCAGCGGGCCGCCCGACAGCGCGGCGAGCAGGGCCAGCGCCCCCGCGCACAGCAGGGCCGCGAGCGCGTGCGCCCCGGTGGTGCGCGTGACCGGCCAGCGCTCCTCTCCGCGCCGCGCCGCCGCGCGGGCCACGAACCAGCCGACGGTCACCCCGGCGACGCCGGGCAGCGCGGCCGCCGCCCAGTTCAGCGGGGTACCCGGACCCGGATCGGGCACGGCGGCCAGCAGCGGGAACGGGGGCAGCAGCGGCGCCGGGGCGGAGAGCAGCGGCTGCACCAGATGCCCGGAGCCGAGGGTGAAACCGGGGCCGAGGGCGTAGGAGGCCGCCCACACGGCCGCGTTGGGGATCAGCGACACGGCGAGCAGCAGGACGGTGAACCGGCCGGTCCAGCCCTCCGTGAGCTGCGCGAACGACAGCCGCGCCGCGTCCCCGTGCCACACCAGCGAGACACCGAGCAGCAGCGCGCCGCCGCCGGTCAGCACGGCCGTACCGGCCACGGCCGCGCGCAGCGCCGCACGCAGCCGGGCCCGCGCCTGCGCCCCCGCGCCCGGTCCCCGCACGGGTCCCGGCAGCGGCCCGAGCGGTCTGCCGTACGCCGACCAGACACCGGACGCGGCGGCGGCAGCGGTGAGCAGCGGGAGACAGACCGTCACCCACGGCCAGGACGGGCCGAGTTCGCCGCCGGAGCCGTAGAGGGCGACGGCCGTGCCGATGCCGAGGTAGCCGAGGACGACACCGGTCCACGCGGTGCGGGCCGGGACGGGGGGCGGCCGGTCGCCGGCATCGGAGGCGCCGGGGGCGTCGGTGGCGCCGGTTGCCTCGGGCGCGTCCACCGCGTCCCGCGCCGCCCGGTGCAGGAGCCACACCGGCAGTGCGAGCAGCAGCAGCGGGGTGAGCCCCACCGGCTGCGGGGCGCCGGAGAGCGTGTCGGTGCGCAGGAGTTCGACGCCGTGGGCGAGCAGCCAGAGCGCGGCGGCGACGTGCAGCGCGCTGCCCGGACCGCTGTCGGGGTACGGCGAGCTGACCCACAGCACCATCACCAGCGCGGTACAGGCGGCGAGTCCGAGCCCGGCCGCGAGCGCGCCGCCCGCGATCCCCGCGCCGAGACCGGGCGAACGGTCGCGCAGCCGGGCCCGCAGGGACGACCGGAACGACGGCGGAGACGACTGCGAAGACGACGACAGGGACGACGACGGGGACGACGACAGGGGGCGATCGGTCGGCAGGATCACGCCGACATGCTCCCAACGACACGCGCTTTCCCGGCGTAACAGGCGAACCCCCGAAGTGTCGCCCAATATGTGTTTATGTGCTTTTTCACGCAGAGGGGTGAGCCGTGACGCAGACCTACGCCGGTCCGCTGCCACCACCGGACGAACGCCGACGCCTGCGCGAGCAGCACGCGCTGACGCAGGCTCAGGTCGCCGCGCGACTGGGTGTCAGCCGGGCGACCGTACGCGCCTGGGAGCGCGGCCGGACCACTCCGGGCGGCCCGCGCCACGAGGCGTACGCCCGCCTGCTCGCCGAACTGGCCCAACCGACGGCGGGTCAGCCGTCCCCGGCGGGGCCTCCCCCGCCTCGCGATCCCGAGCCGCCACCCCTGACCCCCGATCAGGCGTTCGACGCCCTCTACGCGTTCTGCGCCCCCGCCCTCGTCCGCCAGACCTATCTGCTCACCGGCCGCCGCGAACTGGCCCGCGAGGCCGTCGAGCGCGCCTTCCAGCTCGCCTGGCAGCGCTGGCCCGAGGTGGCCCGGGACCGCGACCCGGGCGGCTGGGTGCGGGCGACCGCGTACGAGTACGCCGTCTCCCCCTGGCACCGCTTCCGCCCCCGCTACCGCCACCCCGAGCCGCCGCCCGCCGACCCGGCCGACCGCGCCCTGCTGGACGCGCTGCTGAGCCTGCCGCCGTCGTACCGCCGCACCCTCGTGCTCTACGACGGCGTCGGCCTCGACCTGCCCGAGCTGGCCGCCGAGACGGAGGCCAGCACCCCGGCCGCCGCCGGGCGCGTGACCCGCGCCCGCGAGGCCGTCGCCGCCTGCGTCCCGGAGCTGGCCGACCCCGCCGCGCTGCACCGGCGGCTGACCGAACTGGCCTCCACGGAACGGCTGCGCGCGAACGCCCCCACCACGGTGCGCACCGTCGGCGAGCGCCGCAACGTCTTCTGGACGCGCGCCGCCATCGCCTTCACCGTCGCCATCATCGGCGCGACGGGCCTGACCCTGCGCTCGGCGCCGACGCACTACGAGGCGCCCATCGCCCCCGCCCAGGCGGTACGCGGCGTGCCCCCGCTCCCCGCCCTGGGCCCGCTGTCGAAGGCGGAGCGCGACCTGCGCGCCAAACTGCGCCGCGAGCAGACCAACGGGCCGCAGCGGCTGGCGCCGGAACCCGGGTGACACCCGTACGCGCGCCGCGGCGGGCGTACGGGAACGCCGGTGGGCCCGGTCCCCCACGAGAAGGGACCGGGCCCACCGGTGGGCCGGCGTCCGGGCGAGCGGACGGCCGGCGGGCGATCGTCGAACGATCGCTCAGGCGGAGAGGATCTCCCGGGCCAGCTTGGCGGTCTCGGTCGGCGTCTTGCCGACCTTGACGCCCGCGGCCTCCAGGGCCTCCTTCTTCGCCTGGGCGGTGCCGGAGGAACCGGAGACGATGGCGCCCGCGTGGCCCATCGTCTTGCCCTCGGGCGCGGTGAAGCCCGCGACGTAGCCGACGACGGGCTTGGTCACGTTGTCCTTGATGAACGCGGCCGCGCGCTCCTCGGCGTCGCCACCGATCTCACCAATCATCACGATCAGGTCGGTGTCGGGGTCGTCCTGGAACGCGGCCAGGGCGTCGATGTGCGTGGTGCCGATGATCGGGTCGCCACCGATGCCGACGGCGGTCGAGAAGCCGATGTCACGCAGCTCGTACATCATCTGGTACGTCAGCGTGCCGGACTTCGAGACCAGGCCGATACGGCCCGGCTTCGTGATGTCGCCCGGGATGATGCCGACGTTCGACTGGCCCGGGGTGATGATGCCGGGGCAGTTCGGGCCGATGATGCGGGTCTTGTTGCCCTTCTTGCCGGCGTACGCCCAGAACGACGCCGTGTCGTGCACGGCGATGCCCTCGGTGATCACGACGGCCAGCGGGATCTCGGCGTCGATGGCCTCGACGACCGCGTCCTTGGTGAACTTCTCCGGCACGAAGATGACCGACACGTTCGCGCCGGTCTTCTCGATGGCCTCGGCGACCGTGCCGAACACGGGTACCTCGGTGCCGTCGAAGTCCACGGTCTGACCCGCCTTGCGCGGGTTCACGCCGCCCACGACCTCGGTGCCGTCACCCAGCATGAGCTTGGTGTGCTTCATGCCGGTGGCACCGGTCATGCCCTGGACGATGACCTTGCTGTCCTTGTTGAGCCAGATAGCCATGGTGTGTTGTGTCCTCGTCCTGAGTGCTTACTTTGCGGCGTGGGCCAGCTCGGCGGCCTTGTCGGCCGCGCCGTCCATGGTGTCGACGCGCTGCACCAGCGGGTGGTTGGCGTCGGTGAGGATCTTGCGGCCCAGCTCGGCGTTGTTGCCGTCGAGGCGGACGACGAGCGGCTTCTCGACCTTCTCGCCGCGGTCCTCCAGGAGCTTCAGCGCCTGGACGATGCCGTTGGCGACCTCGTCGCAGGCGGTGATGCCGCCGAAGACGTTGACGAACACGGACTTGACGTCCGGGTCGCCCAGGATGATCTCCAGGCCGTTCGCCATGACCTGGGCGGAGGCGCCGCCGCCGATGTCCAGGAAGTTGGCGGGCTTCACGTCGCCGTGGTTCTCACCGGCGTACGCGACGACGTCCAGGGTGCTCATGACGAGACCCGCGCCGTTGCCGATGATGCCGACCTCGCCGTCGAGCTTCACGTAGTTGAGGCCCTTGGCCTTGGCGGCCGCCTCGAGCGGGTTGGCCGCGTCCTTGTCGTGCAGCTCTTCGTACTCGGGGTGACGGAACTCGGCGTTCTCGTCGAGCGACACCTTGCCGTCCAGGGCGAGGACCTCACCGGAGGCGACCTTCGCCAGCGGGTTGACCTCGACCAGGAGGGCGTCCGACTTGATGAAGGTGTCCCACAGCTTGATCAGGACGTTGACGACCTTGTCCGCGACCTCGGCCGGGAACTTGGCGGCCTCGACGATCTCGCGGGCCTTGGCCTCGTCCACACCGTCGATGGCGTCGATCGGCGTCTTGGCGACGGCCTCGGGGCGGGTGGCCGCCACCTCCTCGATCTCCATGCCGCCCTCGACGGAGGCGATGGAGAGGAAGGTGCGGTTGGCACGGTCGAGGAGGAAGGAGACGTAGTACTCCTCGACGATTTCCGGAGCGGTCTCGGCGATCATCACCTTGTGGACCGTGTGGCCCTTGATGTCCATGCCGAGGATGTCCGTCGCGCGGGCGACGGCCTCGTCCGGGGTGGCGGCGAGCTTGACGCCGCCGGCCTTGCCACGACCACCGACCTTCACCTGCGCCTTGACGACGGACTTACCGCCCAGACGCTCCGTGATCTCGCGCGCCGCCTCAGGCGTGTCGATGACTTCACCGGCCAGCACCGGTACATCGTGCTTGGCGAAGAGGTCCCTCGCCTGGTACTCGAACAGGTCCACGCGCTTCCGTCCCTATCAGTGATCTCGCGGTTCGTTGGATGCGTGGGCGTGCCGCGAAGGGCAACGTGACGTCCGCTTGTCACTAGGGAGGCGCACACGGTGTCCGAGCGCGCGGCATGTCCGCCTCGCAGGTTATCTCTGCTGACGGGAGCCCCGTAAATCGCGGGTCACACCCGGGCGGTGATACCTGTCACATGATGCCGGACCTGGTGACACGCGGTGCCGGGCCCCTGGCCGGGGGCTTGGCCCGGAAGAGGGGTCGCCGCAGGTCAGGAGCGCGGTCGGAGCGGGTCCGGGGGGTGGGCCGGGTCCGCGCCGGGGCCCGGGTCAGGGCGGGTCCGGGGTCGTGAGCGGGGTCGGGTCCAGGGCCGGGTGCGGGGTCGGGAGCGGGCGCTTCTCCAGTGCCGCCGCCATCACCTCCGGGAACAGGTCGGGGGTGCAGGCGAAGGCGGGGGTGCCGAGGGCGGCCAGCGCCGCCGCGTGCTCGCTGTCGTAGGCGGGCGTGCCCTCGTCCGACAGCGCGAGCAGCGTCACGAACCGGACCCCGGACGCCGTCATCGCGGCGACCCGCTTCAGCATCTCCTCGCGTATGCCGCCCTCGTACAGATCGCTGATCAGCACCACCACCGTCTCGGCGGGCCGGGTGATCCGCGACTGGCAGTACGCCAGCGCCCGGTTGATGTCGGTGCCCCCGCCGAGCCGGGTGCCGAAGAGGACGTCCACCGGGTCGTCCAGCTGGTCGGTGAGGTCCACGACCGAGGTGTCGAAGACGACCAGCCGCGTACTGACCGCCCGCATCGAGGCGAGCACCGCGCCGAACACCGCCGCGTACACGACCGACGCCGCCATCGAACCCGACTGGTCCACGCAGAGCACGACCTCCTTCTTCACCGACCGCGCCGCCCGCCCGTGCCCGACGAGCCGCTCCGGCACCACCGTGCGGTGCTCGGGCAGGTAGTGCCTGAGGTTCGCGGCGATCGTGCGGTTCCAGTCGATGTCGTGGTGGCGCGGTCTGCTCGTCCGCGCGCTGCGGTCGAGCGCGCCGGTGAGCGTCGCCCGGGTACGGGACGCCAGCCGCTTCTCCAGGTCCTCCACCACCTTCCGCACGACCGCCCGCGCGGTCTCCCTCGTGGTCTCCGGCATGGCCTGATGGAGCGACAGGAGGGTGCCGACCAGGTGCACGTCCGGCTCCACCGCCTCCAGCATCTCCGGCTCCAGCAGCAGCGAGGCGAGCCCGAGCCGCTCGATGGCGTCGCGCTGCATGACCTGGACGACGGAGGAGGGGAAGTACGTGCGGATGTCACCCAGCCAGCGCGTCACCGACGGCACCGAACCGCCGAGCCCCGCCGAACGCTCCCGGCCCGCGGCCCCCTTGCCGGCCCTGTCCTGTCTGCCGTACAGCGCGGTCAGCGCCGTGTCCATCGCCGCGTCGCGCCCCGCGAGCGCGTGTCCGGTGCCGTCGGCCTGGTCCCCGCCGAGCACCAGCCGCCAGCGGCGCAACCGCTCGGCGGCGGTGTCGGCACTGCTGCCGGTGCCGGTGTCGGTGCCGGTGTCCTGATGTGCCGCGCCGGTCGTCCCCGTGGTCATCCGCCCACCCCCGTAAGTGTGTTGTCGTCCGTCGACACGTTCCGTTCGTCCTCCAGGCCGAGCAGCAGCCGCAGCACCGGCAGCACGGCGTCCGCACGGCGCCGGTCCGGCTCGGGTGCGAAACCGGGCGGTGCCGCCGCACCGGCCGCGGGTCCGGCCGAACCCTCCGGCCCCCGCCGTATCAGCTCGCCGAGCGTGCGGCGCACCCCGGGTTCGTACCCGGAGAACGTCCGCCGCAGCAACGGCAGCACGTCCGTGAACGCCTCGGCGGACACCGAGGTCAGCCAGCCGTCCACCAGCCCGAGCAACCGCTCGTCGTGCACGAGCAGCAACCCGCCGCCCCCGACGAACCCCTCGACCCACGCGGCCGCGTCCCCGGGCGCCGTCCCCGGCGACAGCGCGAGCCCCATGAACCGCGCCGCCTCCTCCACCGCCAACACCCCGTCATCGAGCAGCAACCGGACAGCCCGGCCACGAATCTCCCCGGGAACGGCGTCGCGGAGCGCGAGGGCGTGCAGGACGACGCGCCAGCGGTCGCGGAGGGTGAGGAGTGGGGGACGGTCGGGGGGTTGGGCGTCGGTGGGCTGGGGCTCGGGGGGCTGGGGCTCGGGGGGCTGGAGGTCGCGGTGTCGAGGGCCCTCGGTCCCCCGGGCGCCCTCGGTCTCCCGCGCGCCCTCGGTCTCCCGCGCACGCCCGGCCGCCCTCTCGCCACCGGCCACCTGATCGCCGGCCGCCCCGTCGCCACCGGCCACCTGGTCACCGGCCGCCCCATCGCCACCGGCCACCTGGTCACCGGCCGCCCGGTCGCCACCGGCCACCTGGTCACCGGCCGCCCGGTCGCCACCGGCCACCTGGTCACCGGCCGCCCTCTCGCCGCCGACCGCTTGGTCACCGGCCGCCCTCTCGCCGCCGACCGCCCCCTCACCCCCGCCCCACGTCTCGGACAGCAACCCGACCGCCCCGTGCACCGCCTCCACATGCCCCCGCATCTCGTGCGCCGCGTCCGGGTCCAGCCCGGCGCACGCCGGAGGCAGGCCGACGAAGATCCGGTCGGCCAGGCCGGCCGCCACATCGGCGAGGGCGCCGGTGTGGGTGCCGCGCACATCGCCGTAGCGGAGGGAGCGGACCAGGGCGGGGAGGGCCTGGGCGAGGTGACCCACGTCGGCGTCGAGGGCGGCGCGGTCGGTCAGCGCCCGTATGACCACGGGGAGCGCGTCGGGGAGCCCGGCCGGCAGGCACTGTTCGGCCAGCGCGGTGACGTCGGCGAGGGTGCGGGCGGCGAGGGCGTCCGCCTCCGCCTTGGCCGTCGCGGCGCCGAGCACGGTCGTGCCCCAGACGCCCGCCTCGGCCACTCTCACCCACAACTCCGGCTCCCAGCGCAGCCGCCAGGTCTCCCGGAAGGTGCCCGTGCTCCCCCGGGACACGGCGGGTTCGCCCCAGCCGACACCGAGCAGCCGCAGCCGGTGCAGCAGCCTGCCGCGCGCGGCGTCGGTGTCCTTGCGCAGGTCGAGCTCCAGCTCCCGCTCCGCCGCCTCGGGCTTGAGGCGCAGCCGGCGCTGCTCCCGGGCGAGGTCCCGCCGCAACGGCACCGCGGGCGCCGACTCCGGCACCTCCCCCAGCACATCCCCGACCACCAGCCGGTCGTACACCAGGGACAGCGGCACGTCCGAGCCGTCGCACATCACCGCGCGCACCGCGTCCATGGTCTCGCCCAGACCGGGCAGCGGGCGGCCGCGCAGTACGGCGAGGGCACCGGCGAGCCGGACCGCTTCGATGACGTGCGCGGAGGACACCGGCCGGTCCTCCTCCCGCAGCAGCCCCGCCACCCTGGTCAGCCACCGCTCCACCGGCCGGTCCGGCGCCCCGAACAGATGGGCGTACCAGCCGGGCGAGCCGATCCCCGCTCCGTAGCCGCTGAAGCGGGAGAGCCGGCGGTGCGTCCAGGGCACCCAGGTCAGCTCGGCCCTGACCTTGGGCAGCCCTTTCAGCCTCGCCCGGTCGGCGGCGACGGTGACCCCGGCCCGCAGCGCGGGCACGTGCCACGCCCCGCAGACCACGGCCACCGCGTCCCCGAACTCACGCCGCGCCGCGCGCAGTTGGAGCCGCATATACGCCTCACGCACCTGGTCGCGGGAGCGGCCCCCGTCGCCGTACCGCTCACGCAGCGCCCCCATCGCCTCCTCCAGCGCGGCGAACGACGCGTAGGGATCGCCCTCTCCCCCGGCCCGGTGCTCGACCACGTCCTCCCACCAGCGCTCCGGATCGTCGTACCCGGCGGCATCGGCGAGCGCGGCAAGCGGGTCGAGACGCGCGCCCCCGGGAGGTCCGGGATCAGCGCCGGGCAACGACGCGTCGGGCTCGTGCTCGGCGCCGGACTCGGCCCCGCTCCCCCCGTCGCCCTCGCACCCCCCGTCGCCCCCGCGCCCCGCGCCGCCCTCCGGCTTCGCCTCCCCCACCCCCGCCAGCGTGTGCGCCGCCGGCAGGTCGATGAAGCGGGCCGGTACCCCCCGTTCGACGGCCCACCGGATCGCCACCCACTCCGGGCTGAAGCCGGCCAGCGGCCAGAAGGCCGAGCGGCCGGGCTCGTCCACGGCGTGGGCGAGCAGCGCGACGGGCGGTCGCAGGCCGGGGTCGGCGGCGAGCGGGATCAGCGGGTCGGCCTCGGGCGGCCCCTCGATCAGGACGACGGCGGGCCGGGCCGCGTCCAGGGCCGCCCGGACGGCACGCGCGGAACCGGGCCCGTGATGCCGCACCCCGAGCAGCAGCGGCCCGGACGCGAACGCCCCGCCGCCCACCGCGTTCATACGCTCACCTCGCGGCAGGCCCGGTAGAAGTCGGTCCAGCCGGCGCGCTCGCGTACGACCGTCTCCAGATACTCCTGCCATATGACCCGGTCGGCCGCCGGGTCGCGGACGACGGCGCCCAGGATGCCCGCGGCCACGTCCCCGGGGCGCAGTACTCCGTCGCCGAAGTGGGCCGACAGGGCGAGGCCGCCGGTGACGACGGAGATCGCCTCGGCCGTGGACAGGGTGCCGCTCGGCGACTTGAGCCTGGTGCGGCCGTCGGCGGTGACGCCCGCGCGCAGCTCGCGGAAGACGGTGACGACGCGGCGGATCTCGTCCAGGGCGTCCGGCGTGGCCGGCAGGTCCAGGGAGCGGCCGATCTGCTCGACGCGGCGCGTGACGATGTCCACCTCGGCGTCGGCGCTCTCCGGCAGGGGCAGCACCACGGTGTTGAAGCGGCGGCGCAGGGCGCTGGAGAGGTCGTTCACGCCCCGGTCGCGGTCGTTGGCGGTGGCGATGAGGGTGAACCCCCGAACGGCCTGGACCTCTTCTCCCAGCTCGGGAATCGGCAGGGTCTTCTCGGAGAGGATCGTGATCAGGCTGTCCTGGACGTCGGCCGGGATGCGGGTCAGCTCCTCGACGCGGGCCGTCAGACCCTCGGACATCGCGCGCATGACCGGGCTGGGCACGAGCGCCTCGCGGCTGGGGCCGTGGGCGAGCAGCCGGGCGTAGTTCCAGCCGTAGCGGATCGCCTCCTCCGGGGTGCCCGCCGTGCCCTGCACCAGCAGGGTCGAGTCGCCGCTGACGGCGGCGGCCAGATGCTCGGACACCCAGGTCTTGGCCGTGCCGGGCACGCCGAGCAGGAGCAGGGCGCGGTCGGTGGCGAGCGTGGTGACGGCGACCTCGACGATGCGGCGCGGGCCGACATATTTGGGGGTGATCAGCGTGCCGTCGGGCAGTGTGCCGCCGAGCAGATAGGTGGCGACGGCCCAGGGCGACAGCTTCCAGCGGGCCGGGCGCGGTCTGTCGTCGTGGGCGGCCAGCGCGGCGAGTTCGGCCGCGAAGGCGTTCTCGGCGTGCGGGCGCAGCACCTGGTCCGGCGTGACTTCGGTGGTCGTCTCGATGGTCGTTCCGGCGGTCGTCCCCGTGGACACAGACATGGCTGAGGCCCCCTTCGGCTCGTCCGTTCGGCGAGCTGGATCCACCATGCAGCACGCCACTGACATCCGCTCGGGCCTGTGGATAACTCTGCCGCAGGGCCGATTGTCAGTGCCGGGACCTACCGTCGTTCACATGACTCAGCAGGGGGTGCGCCGGCGAGCGGACCAGTTGCCGGCACCGGCGCCTGACGCCACGTCACGCGGAGCGGGAGGCGGATTCGCCGAGCGGACGGAGGAGCGAGCGGAGGAGCGGATGACGGAGGGGAGAACAGAGGGAAAACGGGACGGCCCGGCCGACCCCGCGGCGGCCCGGCGCCGGGCCGAGCGCCGTGAGCAGCGGGTGACGGCGGGCGTCACGGAGCTGGAGCAGCGCCTCGCGGACCTGCTGCGCGGCAGCCTGGCCTCGGCCGAGCAGGCGGGGTACGCGCTGTGGGACGAGACGGCCGCCCGCATGGTCGACGCGCAGGCGCCGGGACTCGCCACACGTATAAGGGAGTTGGGTGCGATACCCGCCTCCGGACCGGACTGGCCGGCCAGGCTCCTGGAGGAGTGCGCGCTGCTGCACCTCCTCGGCCAGGGCTGGCTGCGCCGCGACCGGCTGCCCGACGCCCTCGCGGCCACGGTCCGCTCCCGGCTCGGCCTGCCCGCCACACCGGCCGGCCCGCCGCTGCGCGACCGCTGGCTGGTCCTCGCCCAGTACGACACGGCCGACCCGAAACTGACGACCCGCCGCATCTGGCTGCACGGCACCGGCTCGGGCCACACCCGGCTGCTCCTCTCCTACGGCGCCGCCGGGCGCGCCCCCGAGCTGTCCCTCCCCGTCGGCCACGTCCTGGAGGCGGACCTGAGCGTCTTCCCGGGCGCGGGACAGCTCCGCGCGGCGCTGGGCGAGCGGTACGCGCCGCCCGCCCCGGCAGCCGCCCGCCCCGAGGGCCTGACCACCTCACAAGCGGCGACGCGCTACGGCGACGCGCTGCGCGAGGACCCCTGGCTCGACACGGTCCCGGTCACCCTGAAGGCAGTCGTACCGGTACCGGACGAACGCCCGGGCTCCTGGCAACTGGCCGACGCGGAACCGGAAGCGGACTCGAAGACCGAGCCGGATGCCGCCCCGGCGCCCCACCCAGGTGCCGCCCAGGCGACCCACCCGGACACCGACCCCTCGGCCTGCCCAGGCACCCACCCCACGCCCTACCCGGATGCCGCCCCGGCACCCACCCCAAGCCCCACCCCCGCAACCGCCCCAGCCACAGCCACAGCCCCCACCGCAGCCCTCCCCCTCCCCCCACCGTTCCTCACCCGCCCCGCCCTCTGGCGCCTGATCGCCCTCTCCGGCGGCACCCCCCTCACCGTCTTCGGCGAGCTGGGCCACCGGGGCTTCACCCCGCTCACCGCCTGGCCCGCGCACCCCGGCCCCCGGTGGCGCTGCGCTGACCCGACCCGGATGACGCCGTACTGACCCCCACCCGGACGGAAGGGATCCCTCATGCACGAGCCGACGGCCACCACCCCACACTCCTGGGACACCCCACCCTCCTGGGACACCCTGCTCACCACCGCCCTGCTCGGCACCGACCGCCGCCCCGCGCCCACGGCCGGCGACGGACGCCAGGCCCCCCTGGCCCTGCTCGACGCCGCCGCCGTGGCGACCGTCCGGCGCCGGGCCGGTCTGCGCGCCGGACCCGCCGCACCCCGCCCGGAACCCGCCCCCGACGACCCGCGCCCGCCGCTCCCCGCCCGCGCCGCCCGCAGACTCGACGCCCTCCTCGCCGACCGCTCCGGCGCGGGCACCCGGCGCGGCAGCGCCCCCGACCTCACGGAACTCCTCCCCCAGTGGCTCGCGGCAGCCAACGCGCACGGCTACGCCCCGCCCCCGCACCTGCTGCCCGCCCTGCTCGACGCGGCCCGGGGCAGGACCGATCTGCGCCCGGCGGCGCTGGAGTTCGCGGGCCCCAGAGCCCTGTGGCTGGCCCGTCTGAACCCGGACTGGCGGTTCGCCCGCCGCATGGCACCCGGGGGCTCGGCGCTGCCCGGCCCCGAGGACGACGAGGCCGTACGACGGCTGTGGCAGGAGGGGCTGTTCGCCGAGCGGGTCGCCGTGCTGACGGCCGTACGGTCGCACAGCCCGGCGACAGCACGGCAGTTGCTGGAGTCCACCTGGCCCGCGGAACGCGCCGAGGACCGCCTGATGTTCCTCGACTCGCTGCGCACGGAGCTGTCGGCGGCGGACGAACCCTTCCTGGAGCGGGCGTTGACGGACCGCAGCCGCAACATACGCGCCACGGCGGCCGAGCTGCTGTCCGCCCTGCCCGGCTCCGCACTCGCCGCGCGCATGGCGGAGCGGGCCCTGACCTGCGTGGCCCTCGACCACACGGGCACGGAGCCCACGATCGCCGTGGAGGCACCGCACAGCTGCGACGCGGACATGGAGCGGGACGGCGTGACGGCCCGGCCACCCAAAGGCAGAGGTGAACGTTCCTGGTGGCTGGGCCAGTTGGTGGAGGCGGCCCCGCTCGGGGTGTGGCCGGCGCGGCTCGGCGGCCGTACCCCGGAGGAGATCGTCGCGTTGCCCGTGGCCGACGGCTGGCAGGAGGAGCTGCACGCGGCCTGGTGCCGGGCGGCGGTACGGCAGCGGGACGCGACGTGGGCGCGGGCGCTGCTCGGCGCGCCCGGAGCGCCGGAGGCAGGCGGCCCCGGTGCCGTGTCCCTCGCGGACCGGACGAGACTGCTGGCCACGCTGAGGGCGGGCGAACGAGCCGAGTGGGTGGCCGGGTTCATCGCCCGGCACGGTCTGTCGGAGGCGTTCCAGCTGCTCGGCGCGTGCGCGGTGCCCTGGGCGCCGCCGCTCGGCCGGGCGGTGGTGGACGCGCTCGACATCGCGCGGGAAACGGGCGGTTACCCATGGAGCTTCAGCGGCGTGATGGGCCTGGCCGAACGCTGCCTCGACCCGGCCGAGACCGCCCGCCTGGACGCCCTGCTGGCCCGCCCCGAGGAACGCGAGGACGGCCGGCCGGGCGCCGGAGGCTACTGGTCGGAGGCCTTCCAGCGCCTCGCCGTCACCCTGCGGCTGCGCGCGGCGATGGCGGAGGAGCTGATGCCCGAAGCGGGGTGAAAGAGAAGCGAGGTGAAAGAGAGGCAGCGTGAAAGAGCGGAGGCGTCAGCCCCCGGAAGCCGCCGGCTGCCGTACGTTCTCCCGCACCCACTCCACGATGGCCCCGGTCGTCGCACCCGGTGTGAAGATCGCCGCGACCCCCTTCTCGCGCAGCGGGGGGATGTCCTCCTCCGGGATGATGCCGCCGCCAAAGACGAGGATGTCCGCCGCGTCGCGCTCCTTGAGGAGGTCGAGGACGGCGGCGAAGAGCGTGTTGTGGGCGCCCGAGAGGATGGACAGCCCGATGGCGTCGGCGTCCTCCTGGATCGCGGTGGTGACGATCTGCTCCGGCGTCTGGTGGAGACCGGTGTAGATGACCTCCATACCGGCGTCGCGCAGTGCGCGCGCGATGACCTTGGCCCCGCGATCGTGGCCGTCGAGCCCCGGCTTGGCCACCACCACGCGGATCGGACCGGCTGCCACACCCATCACTGCCTCCATCGAGCCACCGGAAGCGGCCGCTTCCGTCATACCGACAAGTACCGCATCCCTGGCACGTTCCGCCACCGTCGCGAAGTGAACGAACGTTATCCCCAGGATCCCGCAACCGGCAGTTTTACGACCCGCGGGGAGGGGGAAATCACATAGTGGGACATGAGGGCGCGCGAGGGACAGAGACGCCCCGCACGCGCCGACAGGAGGTCGGCCAATGAAGGTCACCGGAGTATTTCCGTTCTTCCTCCCGATCTGCCGCCGTTTCTGGCCGGGCAGACTGGCCTCTCTGTCCGTCACGCTGCTCAAGGCCACCGCGCTGGAGGCCGCGATCCTGGCGGGACACGTGCTGCTGTATCCGACCGGCCTCACACAGGAGCGGCGCCAGGCCGCCCTGCCCGAGCCGGACGGCACCGCCCGGCTCCCCGTCCCGGCAGGCCCCCCGGTCATCCTGCTGCACGGGTTCATCGACAACCGCTCGGTGTTCGTGCTCCTGCGCCGCAGCCTCGCGCAGCACGGCCGCCAGCGCGTCGAATCACTCAATTACTCGCCGCTGACCTGCGACATCCGCACCGCCGCCGAGCTGCTCGCCCGCCATGTGGAGGAGATCTGCGAGCGCACCGGAAGCCGGCGGATAGACATCGTGGGCCACAGCCTGGGCGGTCTGATCGCCCGCTACTACGTGCAGTGCCTCGGCGGTGACCTGCGGGTTCGCACCCTGGTCACCCTCGGCACCCCGCACGCGGGCACCCGGGCGATACCGCTGGCCAACGCCCACCCCATCGTCCGGCAGATGCGCCCGGACTCCGCGGTCATCGAGGAGCTGGCCCGCCCCGCCCCCGGCTGCCGCACCCGGTTCGTGAGCTTCTGGAGCGACCTGGACTCCGTGATGGACCCGCTGGAGGCGGCCTGCGTCGAGCACCCCGACCTGGACGCCCTCAACGTCCGCGTCACGGGCATCGGCCACCTCGCCCTCCCCGTCCACCCGGCCGTGGCCGCCGGGATACGGGACGCCCTGGACGCCGAGTCCGCCGCGAAGCGGCAGGCGTCGGGCGGTCTCACGGTGGCCTGAGACGGCACCCCGGAAAACGCCCGGGCGGCGCGACGCCCGCCGTTGTCACGGTCACCGCCATGGAGACCTGGGACGCGGCCGCCGTACGAGCCCGGCTGCGGGAGGCGGCGGCGAGCGACCCGTCCAGGGAACGCTTCGGGTCGAACACGCACCGTTACGAACTCAGGCCTCCGCTTCCCGAGCCGGAGATCCGGTCCTTCGAGACCGCCCACGGCATCGCGCTGCCGCCGGAGTACCGCTCCTTCATCGCGCGGGTGGGCGACGGCCCCGCCGGACCGGCCCACGGTCTGATGCCCCTGACCACTCCCCACCCCGAAGCCGTGGCGGACGGGGCGGTGGACGACGAGTGGGCGGAGGACCGGCTGCCGGGGCGGCCGGCCGCGCCGTTCCCGCTCGCGGAGCCCGCGCCCGGCCGGATCGGGGCCGGGGAGACCGCGCTGACCAGGGGATCTCTCCTCCTGGCCGAGCTGGGCTGCGGAACGTTCCTCCGGCTCGTCCTGAACGGCCCGCACACCGGTGAGATCTGGTCCTTCGATCCGGACTGGGGCGGCTTCACCCCGGCGCACCCCGGTTTCCACGCCTGGTACACGGGGTGGCTGGCCGCCCTGTGAGCACGCGTCACACCGGCCCGCCCCGCGCAAAGCGCCCCCGTCGGCTCCCGGAACACCCCTGGCACAGCCCGCGCACAGGTGACACAACGTCACTCATCATCGAACATTCTTCGAACACAAAGCCAAACTCGCGTCCGTGACCCCCGAAACACGGCCGAATGCCCGTTTCCCGCCGCCGCGAAACCGGCGGAAGATTGTGGCGCCCGTGTACCGCCGGGTACAGTCGCCGCACTGCTCTGGCAGCCCCTGTTGTCGAGGCGAAAGAGAAGTTGGTGAACGACCGTCACCCGTCGGGGACCATGACCTCCCCGGCCCCGGCTTCCGACGCCTCCACCGCGCACTACGCGCCGTACGGAGCACCGGAAGTCCCGTACGACGACCTCACCACCTACAGCGGCTACGACGCCACTGGCTTCGCGGTGGGCTCGGGCCAGACCGGGGCCTACACCGCCGACGCGTACTACGGCGTCCAGCCCGCCGCCCCGGCCGGCGGCTACGACACCACCGCCTGGCACACCGGCTACGCGCACGACCCGTACGCCGCCCAGCACCACCCCGTCGCCGACACGGGCGCCTACGACACCACCGCCTGGCAGGTCCCCGCGCAGGCCACCGGACACGACGTCAGCGGCCAGTGGGACGCGAGCGCGTGGCTCCAGACCGACGGCGCGGCGGGCCACGACCAGGCCCAGCAGTGGGACTGGAACGCCCAGACCTACGACACCGGCGCCTACGACGCCACCCAGTGGAACTCCGACGGCGGCGCGGCCACCGGCCACCAGGAGCACTCCGCGCCGTACGACACGCAGGAGCCGTACGACACGCAGGACGCGGCGTCGTACGAGGAGCGGGACCACGCGTCGTACGACCACACCGCCGCCTTCGAGCAGCCGGACGGCCACCACTCCCCCTACGGCGACGCCGCCGCGATGGAGGAGTTCGGCGAGACGGCGCCGCCCGAGGAGGAGTTCGGCTCCACCGGTGAACTGCCCGTCGTACCGAGCCTCCTGGAGGACCAGGAGGAGACCGTACCGGCGCCCCGCGCGGGCGGCCGCGCGGCGAACCGCTCCCGGCGCCGTACGCCCGCCAAGCGCTCGGCCCTGCTGACGGTCGCCGTGCCCTCGGTCTGTGTGATGGGCGTGGCCGGGATCGCCGCCGCCTCGGTCGGCAACCTCACCGACGACGCCCAGGAGACCAGCGCCTCCGCCTCGGACGCGCACACGGTGAAGCCGTCGGTCGCCAACAGCAAGCTGGACAGCCAGTTCAAGACCTTCTCCGCCGGGGTCGACGACTTCACCGGCCGGGCGAGCCGCACCCAGGAGCGCATCGACCTCAAGGCGCAGCAGGCGCTGGACAAGAAGAAGGCCGCCGCCGAGGCCGCGCTCAAGGAGCGGCTGCGCCCCAAGTTCGTGCTCCCGGTGGCGCAGAAGGGCCTGAGCGCCTACTTCGGCCAGGCGGGCGTGAACTGGATGTCCGTGCACACCGGCATCGACTTCCCCGTCTCCTACGGCACCACCGTGATGGCCGCCACCGACGGCGTCGTCTCCACCAAGTGGAACAGCGCCTACGGCAACATGATGATCATCACGGCCAAGGACGGCACCGAGACCTGGTACTGCCACCTCTCCAGCTACCGCGTCGCCAGCGGTACGGCCGTCAAGGCCGGCCAGCCGGTCGCCTTCTCCGGCAACTCGGGCAACTCCACCGGCCCGCACCTGCACTTCGAGGTGCGCCCGGGCGGCGGCGCGGCGATCGACCCGCTGCCCTGGCTGCGCAGCCACGGGCTCGACCCGACCTGATCGGCCCCGACATCGTGAACGAGCCCCCGCCTCGAAGGCGGGGGCTCACTCGTCTACGGCGTCGTCCGCAGCCTCGTCCGCGGCTTCCCGCTCGGCTACAGCTTCTCGACCGGCGCGTACCGCAGCAGCAGCCGCTTGGCGTTGCCGCCGCCGAAGTCGATCGTGGCCTGCGCCTTGTCCCCGGCACCGGCCACCGCGACGACCGTGCCGAGCCCGAACTGGTCGTGCGTGACCCGGTCCCCGACCGTCAGCGAGACCACCGGCTTCTCCGAGGCCCGCCGCGTGGCGAACCCGGACGCTCCCGCCGCCGACGAACGCGAGCGGGTCGAGGAGAGCGAGGACGCGATCGAACCGGCCCGGGAGGACGGCGGCGCGGCCACCGCGCCCGTCCGCTTCCACTCCACATGGGTGGCCGGGATCTCGTCCAGGAAGCGGGAGGGCGGGTTGTACGAGGGCTGGCCCCAGGCGCTGCGCATCGACGCGCGGGTGAGGTACAGCCGCTCGCGGGCGCGCGTGATGCCGACGTACGCCAGGCGCCGTTCCTCCTCCAGCTCCTTGGTCTGGTTGAGGGCGCGCATGTGCGGGAACACGCCGTCCTCCATGCCGGTGAGGAAGACGACCGGGAACTCCAGGCCCTTGGCGGTGTGCAGGGTCATCAGTGTGATGACGCCGTCGCCGTCCTCTTCGTCGGGGATCTGGTCGGAGTCCGCGACGAGGGCGACCTTCTCCAGGAAGTCGGCCAGGGTGCCCTGGTCCTCGCTGTCCTCGCGCTCCTGCTCGAACTCCAGGGCCACGGCGGCGAGTTCCTGGAGGTTCTCGATACGGGTCTCGTCCTGCGGGTCGGTGGACGCCTGCAGCTCGGCCAGATATCCGGTGCGTTCGAGGACGGCCTCCAGGACGGTGGCCGGTCCGGCGCCGGACTCGACGATCGTGTGCAGGTCCTCCATCAGCGCGTTGAACCGCTTGACCGCGTTGGTGGAGCGCGCGGCCATGCCGTACGCCTCGTCCACGCGCTTCAGCGCCTGCGGGAAGCTGATCTTCTCGCGCTGGGAGAGGGCGTCGATCATCGCCTCGGCGCGCTCGCCGATGCCGCGCTTGGGCACGTTGAGGATGCGGCGCATCGGCACCGAGTCCTCGGGGTTGGCCAGCACGCGCAGGTAGGCCAGGACGTCCCGGACCTCCTTGCGCTCGTAGAAGCGGACACCGCCGACGACCTTGTAGGGCAGGCCGACGCGGATGAAGATCTCCTCGAAGACACGGGACTGCGCGTTGGTGCGGTAGAACACCGCGACGTCCCCGGCCTTGGCGTCGCCCGCGTCGGTGAGGCGGTCTATCTCCTCGGCGACGAACTGGGCCTCGTCGTGCTCGGTGTCCGCGACATAGCCGACGATGCCGGCGCCCTGGCCCGCGTTGGTCCACAGGTTCTTGGGGCGGCGGGACTCGTTGCGCTCGATGACCGCGTTGGCGGCCGAGAGGATGGTCTGCGTGGAGCGGTAGTTCTGCTCCAGCAGGATCGTCGTCGCGCTCGGGTAGTCCTCCTCGAACTGGAGGATGTTGCGGATCGTCGCGCCCCGGAAGGCGTAGATCGACTGGTCCGCGTCACCGACGACGCACAGCTCGGCGGGCGGCAGGTCGGCCTCGTTCGGCGGCACGTCATCATCGTGGGAACCGGTGCCGACCAGCTCGCGCACCAGGGCGTACTGCGCGTGGTTGGTGTCCTGGTACTCGTCGACCATGACGTGCCGGAAGCGGCGGCGGTAGTGCTCGGCCACGTCCGGGAAGGCACGCAGCAGGTTGACCGTCGTCATGATCAGGTCGTCGAAGTCGAGCGCGTTGGCCTCGCGCAGCCGCGACTGGTAGAGCGCGTACGCCTGGGCGAGAGTCTTCTCGAATCCGTCGGTCGCCTGGGCGGCGAAGTCCTCCTCGTCGATCAGCTCGTTCTTGAGGTTGCTGATCTTGGCGCTGAAGGACTTGGGCGGGTAGCGCTTGGGGTCGAGGTCCAGGTCGCGGCAGACCAGGGCCATCAGCCGCTTGCTGTCGGCCGCGTCGTAGATCGAGAACGACGAGGTGAAGCCGAGCTTCTTCGACTCGCGGCGCAGGATGCGGACGCAGGCGCTGTGGAAGGTCATGACCCACATCGCGTTCGCGCGCGGGCCGACGAGCTGCTCGACACGCTCCTTCATCTCGCCCGCGGCCTTGTTGGTGAAGGTGATCGCGAGAATCTGGCCCGGGTGCACATGCCGCTCGGCGAGCAGGTGGGCGATGCGGTGGGTCAGCACGCGCGTCTTGCCCGAACCGGCGCCCGCGACGATGAGCAGCGGGGAGCCCGCGTGCACGACCGCGGCACGCTGGTTGTCGTTCAGCCCGTCCAGGAGCGCCGCCGCGTCGATCGCGGGGCGCGGGGCGCCGTCGCGGTAGTGCGCGTCGCGGTCCGGGGGCAGGTCGAACTTCCCGCCGAACAGATCGTCCGGAACCTGCTCCGGAGCGTGCTCGTCCTCGGGCGGTGGGGGCTGTTCCTCGTGGCCGTGCGGGGCCTGGAGGTCCGCCAGGAAGCTGTCGTCAAAGAGGCTGCTCATCGCTCTACGAGTCTAGGGCGCCCCACCGACAACCGGTCGCCACCTGGGGGAACCCGGTCGGAATTCCGGGGAGTTGATCTCGGCGGAACGGCGTATGGCCTGGTGGAGCCGGGTATGGCCCGCTCGGGCCGGTCCGGGGGTGATACGGCCCACGTCGGCGCCGCCAGAGCCGGATGGGGCGTTCCGCCCGCGCCGCCCGGGCCGGACGCGGAATTCCCCTCGCGCCGCCCGGGCCGGACGGGGTGTTCCGCCGGGGCCGCCTTGGCCGGACGCGGCGTTCCGTGGGCGCCGTCCAAGCCGGAGGCGTTCCGCGCGCGTCCTTTCGAGCCCCACGCGCGCGTGCCCCGCGGCCCGGGGCGGCACGGCTCCCTAGGGGGTGTCTCTCCGATCTTCGTGGATCAGACCGCGGCGAGGTGCCGTGCCAGGCGGCGCGGGCCCGCGGAGATCGGGGAGACACCCCCTAGCATCGGGACATGTCCGGCATCCCAGGTCTGCGCGCGTGGTGGTGGGAACGTCCTCCGGCGGCGGGTACCGCCGTGATGGCGACCGCCGTCGTCTCGATCGGCCTGCACCTGGCCGGCGCCGAGACGGTCTCCCTGGCCTTCCTGGCGCTCGCCTGCGCCGGCTGGCTCGCGCTGGGCGCCGATTTCGCCCTGCGGCTGGCCCGGCAGCGGGCGCGGTGGCTGACCGAGGCCCGTACGCCGGGCGCGCTGACCGCCGTGGCCGCGACGGCGGTGCTCGGCACCCGCTTCGCGCTGCTCGGCTGGTCCGTCCTGGCCGAAGCACTGCTGGCACTGGCGGCCCTGTTCTGGCCGGTGCTGCTCTACGTCGTCACCCGGCACTGGGGCCACCGCATGCCCGGAGCGGTGTTCCTGTGTTGTGTGGCCACACAGGCGCTCGCGGTGCTGGCGGCCACGCTCGCCGGAACCGAGGCGGTGGCATGGCTCGCGCACACCGCGCTGGTGCTGTTCGGTGTGGGCCTGCTGCTCTACGGCCTCGCTCTGCCGCGTTTCGACCCGAGCGAGCTGACACGGGGACCGGGCGACCACTGGATCGCGGGCGGCGCGCTGTCCATCTCGGCGCTGGCCGGGGCCCGGCTGATCTCCGCCGACGGCCCCCGGCTGTACCTGTGGAACGTGGACGACAGCGGCGTCCTGCGCGATGTGACGGTCGCCCTGCTCGTCCTGGACGCGGCCTGGTACGCCGTCCTGCTGGTGGCCGAGCTGGCGCGCCCGCGTCCGCGCTACGGGCTCGGACGCTGGGCGACGGTCTTCTCGATGGGGATGACGGGGGCGACGGTGCTGGCGGTCGCGGCCGCCCTGCGTGTCGGCTGGCTGCGGGTGCCGGGGCAGGTACTGGTGTGGGTGTCGTTCGCGGTGTGGCTGGCGGCCGCCGCGGGCGCGGTGCTCGCGGTGCGGGCCGGGGCCCGGGGTGGTCGGGCCGGCGGCCCCTAGGGGGTGTCTCGTCGATCAGGCCGGATCAGGGAGCGGCGTCTGGTGCCGTGCGTCGCAAGGCGGAGGAGGGAGTCGATGCGGAGCATCGGCGACCGACGACAACGCGGCGAGG
>NZ_JBEXEQ010000004.1:300555-312135 GCF_040703155.1 Streptomyces sp. NPDC005435 | reverse complement strand
AGGTCTCCCAGACCGGCTCCACCACCTCGCTGCCCACCAACGACAAGGGCTGGGCGGGTGAGGAGGCGCTGGACATCGACATGGTCAGCGCGGTCTGCCCCAACTGCAACATCACCCTGGTCGAGGCCAGCTCCGCCAACGACACCGACCTCGGCAAGGCCGAGAACGAGGCCGTCGCGCTCGGCGCCAAGTTCGTCTCCAACAGCTGGGGCGGCTCCGAGGCGTCCTCCCAGACCACCGAGGACACCCAGTACTTCAAGCACCCCGGCGTCGCCATCACCGTCTCCGCCGGTGACGAGGCCTACGGCGCCGAGTACCCGGCGACCTCGCAGTACGTGACCGCCGTCGGCGGCACCGCGCTCACCACCGCGTCCAACTCCCGCGGCTGGAGCGAGTCCGTCTGGCACACCAGCTCCACCGAGGGCACCGGCTCCGGCTGCTCCGCCTACGACCCCAAGCCCACCTGGCAGACCGACACCGGCTGCGCCAAGCGCATGGAGTCCGACGTCTCCGCCGTCGCCGACCCGGCCACCGGCGTCGCCGTCTACGACACCTACGGCGGCTCCGGCTGGGCGGTCTACGGCGGCACCAGCGCCTCCGCCCCGATCATCGCCGGTGTCTACGCGCTGGCGGGCACCCCGGGCGCCTCGGACTACCCGGCGCAGTACCCCTACAGCCACACCGCGAACCTCAACGACGTGACCAGCGGCAACAACGGCTCCTGCTCCACCTCGTACTTCTGCACCGCGCGCGCCGGCTACGACGGCCCGACCGGCTGGGGCACCCCCAACGGCACGGCCGCCTTCACCTCCGGCGGCTCCAGCGGCGGCGGGGGCGGCGGCACCTGCACCCCGGCGCAGCTGCTCGGCAACCCCGGCTTCGAGTCCGGCAACACCACCTGGACCGCCAGCAGCGGGGTCATCAACAACGACAGCGGCGAGGCCGCGCACGCCGGTTCGTACAAGGCCTGGCTCGACGGCTACGGCTCCTCGCACACCGACACGCTGTCCCAGTCGGTGACGATCCCGGCCGGCTGCAAGGCGAGCCTCACCTTCTACCTGCACATCGACACCGCCGAGTCGGGCAGCACCGCGTACGACAAGCTGACCGTGACCGCCGGTTCGACGACCCTGGCGACGTACTCGAACGTCAACGCCGCCTCCGGGTACGCGCAGAAGACCTTCGACCTGTCGTCCTTCGCGGGCCAGACGGTCACCGTGAAGTTCAGCGGCGTCGAGGACTCCTCCCAGCAGACCAGCTTCGTGGTGGACGACACCGCCGTCACCACCAGCTGAACCGCACCGCCACCCCCGTCCCGCGCGCGGAAGCCGTCCGCGCGCGGGACGCGTGTGTTCCCGGGGAGCCGATCGCGCCGGTGGTACGTCTCACCACCAGCGGTGCCACCGCGGCACCGGCCACGACCGAGAGGCGGACCCCATGCGCCGTACGACGCCCCGCGCCCTCGCGGCGACGGCCCTGCTCCTGCTGCTCGCGGGCTGCGGGGGCGAGACCACGCCCTCGGCCTCGGCGAAGCCGTCCGCCGCGCCTTCGCGCTCCACCGGCTGCTCGGACCAGGTGCGGCTGACCTCCGCCGACGCGGGGAAGACCCTGTGCCTCAAGAAGGGCGGCGAGCTGCGGCTCACCCTGGACGGCAGCAAGTCCCGCCCCTGGGAGCCGGTCAAGGCCAGTGGTCACGCGCTGACCGCGATCAACGCCGGGATCGTCCTCCGGCCCGGTGACGCCGGCGTCGCCTACCGCGCGGTGGCCTCCGGCGCCGTCCGGCTGACCTCCAGCCGCCCGCTGTGCGCCCAGCCGACCGCGCCGGGGCAGGTCTCGTGCAAGGGCATCCAGGAGTTCCTGGTCACGGTGCGGATCGGCTAGCCGCCGGGAGCGGGCGCGGCCGCCAGGCGCGTCACGGCAAGTTCCGCGAGGGTGGGGGCATGGCCGTGTTCCTCCGCCCGGGGTGCGCCGGACGGGTCCTACCGCGCCAGGTGGCGGACCTGGTCCCACAGGGCCGGGTCGACGACGCCCACCCGGCGCCGGAAGTCGCGCACGCGCACCTCGCGCAGCTCGTCGGTGCGCAGGAAGCTGGGGCGGCCCTGGGCGTCGCCCACCGAGCCGGGCGGCAGCGGGATGACCCCGGCGCGCTGGTCGTGGTACTTGCTGGTGATCTTCGCGACCGTGACCCGGTCCCCGCGCACCGACAGCACCAGACAGGGGCGGTCCTTGGACTCCGGGCGGTCCTCGTAGGGCACGTCCGCCCACCAGATGTCGCCCGGTCGCGGACGGTCCGTCAGAGTCCGTGCCCGGTCCGGGGATCGGGGCCCGGTGCGGGACGCGGGCCGGGACTTCGGCCGGCCGGGTGGCCGCAGCCGCCGCCGGCGCGGGCGATGGCCGCGCCCCCAGCCGTCCACCAGCGTGGCGACGAGCGCGAGCAGCACCACGGCCGCGAGCGCGAGCCACCAGGACGTGTCCATGGAGACGACGTTACCGGCGCGCGCCACGCCTCGCGCGCCCTTGGCGCATCCCAACGCGCCCCCGATCCAGCCGAACCGGTGACACCGCAGGTGAGTTCGCCCACAACGGCGCCGGGCGGAGGAGCGACCCGTGCTTTCGCGCCTTACGCTCGACGGACCGCACGCCCCGCCCTTCCGTAATCCGCCCATCCGTCCCCCGCCAACGGAGGTTTCTGCTTCATGAAGCTCACCGTCGTCGGCTGCTCGGGGTCGTTCCCGTCCGCGGAATCGGCCTGTTCGAGCTACCTCGTCGAGGCCGACGGCTTCCGGCTGCTTCTCGACATGGGCAACGGCGCCCTCGGCGAGTTGCAGCGCCACATCGGTCTCTACGACCTCGACGCGATCTTCCTCAGCCATCTGCACGCCGACCACTGCATCGACATGTGCGCCTACTTCGTCGCGCGCTACTACCGGCACGACGGCGGCCGCTGCGCGCCGATCCCGGTCTACGGCCCCGAGGGCACCGAGCACCGCCTGACCACCGCCTACGCCGACACGCCGTCCGCGTCCTCCATGAGCGAGGTCTTCGACTTCCACACGGTCAAGCCGTCCACCTTCGAGATCGGCCCGTTCACCGTGCACACCGAGCGGGTCCGGCATCCCGTCGAGGCGTACGCGATCCGCATTGAGCACGAGGGCAAGTCCCTGACGTACTCCGGCGACACCGGCGTGTGCGACGCGCTGGACGAGCTGGCCCGGGACACCGACCTCTTCCTGTGCGAGGCCGCCTTCACCCACGGCAAGGAGAACATCCCCGACCTCCACCTCAACGGCCGCGAGGCCGGCGAGACGGCCACCCGCGCGAACGCCGGCCTCCTCCTCCTCACCCACATCCCCCCGTGGACCGACCCCCAGGTCAACCTGGCGGACGCCCGCGAGGCGTACGGGGGGCCGGTGGAACTGGCGGTGCCGCGAATGACGTACGAGCTGTAGCAGCGGACTCTCACCACACGGCGAAGGCCCCGGGACCATTCGGTCTCCGGGGCCTTCGCCGTATTACGGGGGAGGACTCACGCCTTGGTGAGGTCCTCCACCTCCTCCTCGGGCTCACGGCCCGGGGTCGGCAGGTTGAACTTGGTGATCGCGAAGCGGAAGACCACGTAGTAGACCGCGGCGAACACCAGGCCGATGGGGATGATCAGCCAGGGCTTGGTGGCCAGGTGCCAGTTCAGCAGGTAGTCGGTGACACCGGCGGAGAAGGTGAAGCCCGCGTGCACGCCCAGGCCCCAGGTGATGGCCATGGAGAGGGCGGTCAGCACCGCGTGGATCGCGTAGAGCACCGGCGCGATGAACATGAAGGAGAACTCGATGGGCTCCGTCACGCCGGTCACGAAGGAGGTGAGGGCGAGGGAGATCATCATGCCCATCACGGCCTTGCGGCGCTCGGGGCGGGCGGAGTGCGCGATGGCGATGGCGGCGGCCGGCAGACCGAACATCATGATCGGGAAGAAGCCCGACATGAACTGGCCGGCGGTCGGGTCACCGGCGAAGAAGCGGGTGAGGTCGCCGTGGACGATGTCGCCGGACGCCTCCTTGTAGTCACCGAGCTGCAGCCAGGCGACCGCGTTCACGAACTGGTGCATGCCCACCGGGATCAGACCGCGGTTGACCAGGCCGAACAGACCGGCACCGAAGGCGCCCAGGCCCGTCATCCACTCGCCGAAGCTGGAGATGCCCTTGCCGATCGGCTCCCAGATCAGACCGAACACGACACCGATCAGGGTGCCGACGAAGGCCATGATGATCGGCACCAGACGGCGGCCGTTGAAGAAGCCGAGCCAGTCGACCAGGCGCTTGCGGTGGTAGCGCTGCCAGAGCACGGCGGCCAGCAGGCCCATGATGACGCCGCCGAGAACGCCGGGGTTATTGTAGGTCGCGGCGATGTCCGCGCCCTTCTGGATCTTCGCCTCGGTGACCGGGAACGCCTTCAGGACGTTGCTGTACACCAGGAAGCCGACCAGCGCCGCGAGCGCGGTGGAGCCGTCCGCCTTCTTGGCGAAGCCGATGGCCACGCCGACGCAGAAGAGGAGGGGCAGGTTGTCGAAGATCGCGCCGCCCGCGGTGGCGAAGACCGCCGTGACCTTGGCGGGCAGATGCAGCTTGTCGTGAATGTCGGGCTGCCCGAAGCGGAGCAGCAGACCAGCCGCCGGCAGTACGGCGATCGGGAGCTGGAGGCTCCGGCCGACCTTCTGCAGGCCCTGGAACAGGCCTGATCCCCGCTTCTTTGCGGGGGCCGCCTCTGCGGTGGCGGTGCTCATACGTCCTCCATCGGTGATGGTCTACACCACTCAGTGGTGTAGACCTGTTTCTAGCACGATGGCGTCGATATAAGGAACCCGTGAGATCCGGGGGGTTTGGCGCGGATCTCGACCGTGGTGTAGACCAGTCTGCGGACCAGCAGCGGTTCCGGTCGGTTCCGATCGGTTCGGATCAGGGAGAAAGAACATGGCCACCAAGGCTGAGAAGATCGTCGCCGGGCTCGGCGGCATCGAGAACATCGACGAGATCGAGGGCTGCATCACCCGTCTGCGGACCGAGGTCCACAACGTCTCCCTGGTCGACGACGCCGCCCTGAAGGCCGCGGGCGCCCACGGTGTCGTCAAGATGGGCAACGCCATCCAGGTCGTCATCGGCACCGACGCCGACCCGATCGCCGCGGAGATCGAAGACATGATGTGAGCCGACCGGCTCACGCGCGCGGGGCTCCTTCCCTCCCGACCGGGAAGGAGCCCTTCGCCGTGCCCGCGGGGAAGGAGACCCCGCCCGCGCCCGATAGGGTCGTCCCCATGTCTCGCATCGACGGCCGCACGCCCGAACAGCTCCGCCCGGTCACCATCGAACGCGGCTGGAGCAAGCACGCCGAGGGCTCCGTCCTCGTCTCCTTCGGCGACACCAAGGTCTTCTGCACCGCCAGCGTCACCGAGGGCGTCCCCCGCTGGCGCAAGGGCAGCGGCGAGGGCTGGGTGACCGCCGAGTACTCCATGCTGCCCCGCTCCACCAACACCCGAGGCGACCGCGAGTCCGTACGCGGCAAGATCGGCGGCCGCACCCACGAGATCTCCCGCCTCATCGGTCGCTCCCTGCGTGCCGTCATCGACTACAAGGCGCTCGGCGAGAACACCATCGTCCTCGACTGCGACGTCCTCCAGGCCGACGGCGGCACCCGCACCGCCGCCATCACCGGCGCCTACGTCGCCCTCGCCGACGCGATCGCCTGGGCCCAGGCCAAGAAGCTCGTCAAGCCCGGCCGCAAGCCGCTCACCGGCACCGTCAGCGCCGTCTCCGTCGGCATCGTCGGCGGCGTCCCGCTGCTCGACCTCTGCTACGAGGAAGACGTGCGCGCCGAGACCGACATGAACGTGGTCTGCACCGGCGACGGCCGCTTCGTCGAGGTCCAGGGCACCGCCGAGGCCGAACCCTTCGCCCGCGACGAGCTCAACGCCCTCCTCGACCTCGCCGTCACCGGCTGCGACGAGCTGACCCTCCTTCAGCAGGCGGCACTCGAAGCCACCCTCGGCGCGTAGGCAAAGCACCGGTCAAAACAGCGGGTCGTCCCGGGCAACCCCCGCCCGTCCCACGGCGTCTGTGACGGTACGGGCGCGCGGCCGAAAGACCGCGCGTCCGGCCAGCCGTATCAGGGGAGGAGCACGACATGGCCGCCGGCCGCCGCCGTACCACCGCCATCGCCGCCGCATTGGTGGCCGCAGCGCTCAGCGCCGGGCTCGCCACCGGCTGCAGCGCCGTGGACAAGGCCCTGGACTGCGTGCAGACCGCCGACTCCGTCGCGGACAGCGTCACCGACCTCCAGCAGGCCGTGGAGAACGCGGGCGACGACCCGGCCCAGGCCGACGCCTCCCTGGACGCCATCCAGAAGGACCTCGACCGGATCGGCGACAAGACCGACGACGTCGACGTCAACAAGGCCGTCGACCACCTCGACCGCGCCGTCGCGGGCGTCCGTCAGGCCGTCAAGAACGGCGACGCCACCCCGGACGTCACCCCCGTCACCGACGCGGCGGGCGAACTCACCAAGGTCTGCACGCCGTAAGCGCGTTGAAGCGAGGGCTCAGCGGCCCCGGTGGCGCTCCCGCTGCTCCTCGCGGCGGGCGCAGCGCCGGTCCTGCCGTTCCTGACGGCGCAACTCCCGCTCCTGACGGCGCAGTTCCTTCAGGCGTAGCCGCTCGGCCCGGGTCACCTTGCGCTCGACGCCGACCCCGCCCCAGAACGCGAACCCGCTGATGATCACGCGCGGCGCCCCGGGCTCGCCCGGCTCGTCCCACTCGGGATGCTCGAAGCCGCCCATCACGCCGATGCCGCGCACCACGACCTCGACACCCGGCGGCACGGTCACCTCCATGCCGCCCATGACCGCGATGCAGCTGATCTCGACCTCGCGGTCCGCGAAGTACGCCTCGCGCAGGTCGATCTCGCCCCCGCCCATGAACGCGAAGCAGGTGAACTTCTTCGGCATCGTCCAGCGCCCCTTGCGCTGGAAGCCCGACAGCACCGCCACCGCGCCCGTCGAGGACCCCTCGCCACCGGTGATCCGCGACGCCCAACTCCCCTCGGGAGCAGGCTCCTTGACGAACGAGACCGGCGACGGCGCCACCACCCCGGGCACCGGGAGGTCCCGGGTCAGCGGGGCCAGTTCACCGTACGTACGCGCCGTGTACGCCGCCTCCAGCCGCTCCTCGAACTCCTGCATGTCCAGGCGCCCTTCGGCCAGGGCGTCCCGCAACACCTCGGCGACCCGCTCACGGTCCGCGTCGGAGGCCCTGAGATCCGGGACGGCATCGGAAGAACGAAGGTCCGGAACAGCGTCGTCGGTCATGACAGCCAGACTACGAGACCGCCTTCTCCGCGTACATCTTGGCGATGACCGACTCGATGTCGGGTTCGCGCACTGAGAGATCGACCAGGGGGTAGGCCGCCGCCAGATGGGCCACCAGGGGCGCGGCGGACTGCCCCGCCGGGAACGCCAGCCACTGCCGGGGCCCCTCCACGCGGACCACCCGGGCCGAGGGCACCTCCACCGGCGGCAGCTCCCGCTCCAGGTCCACCACCAGGGTGCGTTCGCCGTCGGCGGCCTCGTGCAGTCCGGCCAGCGGGCCGTCGTACATCAGCCGGCCGTGGTCGATCACCATCACCCGTGAGCACAGCTGCTCGATGTCCTGGAGGTCGTGGGTGGTCAGCAGGACGGTCGTGCCGCGCTCGGTGTTCAACTCCTTGAGGAAGCCGCGGACTTTGGCCTTCGAGACCACGTCCAGGCCGATCGTCGGCTCGTCCAGGTACAGCACCTCGGGGTCGTGCAGCAGGGCGGCCGCGATGTCGCCGCGCATCCGCTGGCCCAGGGAGAGCTGCCGCACCGGGACGTCCAGGAGGTCCTGGAGTTCGAGGAGTTCGACGCAGCGGTCCAGGTTCTCCCGGTAACGGGCGTCGGGAATGCGGTACATGCGGTGCGCCAGCCGGTAGGAGTCGATCAGCGGCAGGTCCCACCACAGCGTCGTCCGCTGCCCGAACACCACCCCGATCCGGTGCGCGAGGCGCGTCCGCTCCCGCGAGGGGTCGATCCCGGCCACCCGCAGCCGGCCCGCGCTCGGGGTCAGGATGCCGGTCAGCATCTTGATCGTGGTCGACTTCCCGGCGCCGTTCGGCCCGATGTACCCCACCATCTCGCCGCGCGCCACGGTGAACGAGATCGAGTCCACCGCCCGCACCTCGCGCCGCTCCCGCTTGAGGAAGCCCGTCTTCTTGCGCACCTGGAAGACCTTCTCGACCTTCTCCAGCGCGATGAAATCGCCGTCCGCCATCCGCTAGCTCCCTGTGCTCCGATACGTACGAAGTCCCGCCCGCCACGCCAGCCCCGCCAGCGCGCAGCAGACCACCGCGACCGGCAGCGGCGCGAACGCGACCCACTCCGGCAGACGCAGCGGATACGGGCGCCCCAGCACGTAACAGGCGGGCAGCCAGTTGACGAAGGCCAGCGGCAGCACGAACGTCACCCCGCGCACCAGCTCCCGGCCGAAGATCGTCGGCGGGTACTGGAGCAGGGTCGTACCGCCGTAGGTGAACGCGTTCTGCACCTCCGAGGCGTCCTGGGCCACGAACTGGAACGCCGCCCCGGCCACGAACACCGCGCAGAAGATCCCGAACCCGCTCACCACGGTCAGCGGCAGCAGGAGCAGCTTCGCCGCCGTCCAGTCCACGTCCAGCCGGGACAGCGACCAGCCGAGCACCAGCGCGCCCTGCGTCACCCGGCCCAGGCGCCGCAGCGCGAACTTGTCCGCCGCCACCTGCGCGAGGACCGGCGCCGGGCGGACGAGCAGGGTGTCCAGCGTGCCGTCGCGCACCCGGCGGCCCAGCCGGTCCATCGAGCCGATCGCCAGGTCGGCCAGGCCGAAGGCCAGCCCCGAAAGGCCGTACAGGAACGCCACCTCGGGCAGCGTCCAGCCGCCCAGCCGGCCCACCCGCGAGAACATCAGCATGATCGCCACGAAGTCGAAGGAGGTCGCGGCGAAGTTCCCGAACGCGGTCATCGCGAACGACGCGCGGTACGCCATCGTGGAGCGCAGCCACATGCCCGCCACGAGCCGGTAGGCGCGCACGCCCTCCCGCAGCCGTACGACCGTGTCCTCAGCCACCCTGGACCACCACCCGCCGCGTCGCGACCGACTGCAGCAGCCGGCCCGCGCCGAGCAGCGCGACCGCCCAGGCGCCCTGGAAGAGATACGTCCGCAGCGGGTCCGCGTGGCCCAGCAGCACGTCCGCCGGGGCCTGGAGCAGCGAGGACCACGGCAGCGCGCGGACGATCTCGCCGAGCGCGCCCGGGAACACGTTCAGCGGCAGCAGCATCCCCGAGCAGAACACCCCGGCCAGCCAGGCCATTTGAGTCACCCCGGCGCCGTCGAGCAGCCAGAACGCGCTCAGCGCGACGAGGTAGCGGATGCCGAAGCCCACCAGCATCGCCAGCACGATCGCCACGAGGAAGGCGAGCCACGTGCCCGCGTCCGTGGGCAGATAGGCCGGAAAACACAGGGTGCCCAGGACGAACGGCACGAGTCCGCGGCCCAGCAGCTGGAAGCACGCCCGGCCCAGATCGGCCGCCAGCCACCACAGTTGGAGATCCGCGGGCCGGTACAGGTCGATCGCGACATCACCCGTACGGATGCGTTCCATCAACTCCTCCTCGACGCCCCCGCCGCCGATCGCGAGCGTCGACAGCAGCGCCTGGCCCAGCCATACATAGGTCACGGCCTGCGTCTCGTCGTAACCGCCGAGATGCGGGCGCACGTCCCACAGGGCGCGGTAGGTGCAGACGATGATGAGACCGAAGACCGTGTTGGTGAACACCCCTGCCGCAGTGGCGGCACGGTAGGTCGCGTACCGTCTGAATCCCCCCGCTGCGACGGCCGCGTACAACCGTCCCGCGCTCACGTCGGTCCACCTCCTGGACTCTTCGACACCGAAGCGCAGGAGCCTAGTCCGGAGGCCCGGCGGCCGGCCACGCATTTTCCGTGCCGGAAGCGTGCCTGAATCCGGGAACGGAACGCCAGGTGCGAGAGTCTTCAAACTGGGGGCGCAATCAGGCGTACGAGGCGTACGGAAACGTACGACGCGAAACAGGAGTCCGTGCACGAGATGAGCGACGAGCAGCCGCATCAGCCGACCGAGGGCGGGGCGTCCAGAACCCCGCAGCCGGCTGAGGGGCCCGGAACCCCGGGCCACCAGGCGCAGCCGGCCCCCGGGACCGCCGGGGGCCCGGCCGATCCCCCCGAGCCGCCCACGCGATCCGCTCCGCGGGACGCTCCGCGGGGCGGGGCGGAGGGCCGTCCGGGCAGCCAGCCGGGTCAGGTCTCTGGCGGCGGCCGCCCCGGGCAGGGTGGCCAGCCTGGTCACGCGTCTGGTGCCGGCCGCACGGGTCAGGGTGGACAGCCGGGGCAGGCGTCTGGCGTCGGCCGCCCGGGCGAGGGTGGCCAGCCCGGTCACGCGTCTGGCGTCGGCCGCCCGGGGCAGGGTGGCCAGCTGGGTGAGACGTCTGGTGGCGGTCGTCCGGGGCAGGGTGGTCAGCCCGGTCAGGTGTCTGGTGCCGGTCGTGCGGGGCAGGGCGGTACGGGGCGTCCGGCGCAGGGGGGTCAGCCTGCGGGCGCGGACCGCTCGGGCCAGGGGGCCCAGGCTGCGCAGGGCTCCGGCGGCGGTCGTACGGGCCAGGGTGGTCCGGCGATACAGGGCGGCGGGGCGGGTGGCTCGGGCCGGGACGGCCAGGGTGCTCAGTCTCAGGCTTCCGGTGCGGACCGTGCACGGGGTGGTCAGGCTCCGCAGGGGCAGGCTTCCGGTGCGGGGCGTCCGGGGCAGGGCGCTCAGGCCGGTGGCCCGGGTACGGCGCAGGGTGGCCAGGCCACCGGTGCCGATCGTGCGGGCCGGGGTGCTCAGGCCCCCGGTGCGGACGGTGCGCGTTCCGGCGGCCAGGCTCCGCAGGGCTCCGGCGCCGGTCGTACGGGTCAGGGTGGTCCGGCGGCGCAGGGTGGCGGCGCGGGCCGGGACGGCCAGGGCGCTCAGGCCGGCGGCGCGGACCGCGCACGCGGCGGTCAGGCCCCGCAGGGCCAGGGCTCCGGCGCCGGCCGGGCGGACCAGGGTGGCCAGACCTCCCAGTCCGGCGGCGCGGCTCGTTCGGCCCTGGACGCGCAGGCGTCCCAGGCGGGTGGCGCGGGCCGCCCGGGCCAGGGCGCGCAGGCGTCCCAGGCGGGTGGCGCGGGTCGTCCGGGCCAGGGTGGCCAGACCGGCCAGGCCGGTGACGCGGGCCGTCCCCATCAGAGTGGCCAGGCGCCGCAGTCCGGCAGCGCGGGTCGTCCCGCCCAGGGTGGTCAGGCGCCGCAGGCTGGTGGCGCGGGTCGTCCGGGCCAGGGTGGACAGGCGCCCCAGTCCGGCGGCGCTTCCCGTCCCGGTCAGAGCGGCCAGACCGGTGGTGCGGGTCTTCCCGGCCAGGGTGGTCAGTCGTCCGGCGCTCCGGCGCGCTCCGGCGCGGCGGCCCAGGGTGCCGGTGCCGAGCGTTCCGCCCAGGGCGGTC
>NZ_JBEXEQ010000004.1:287399-300459 GCF_040703155.1 Streptomyces sp. NPDC005435 | reverse complement strand
GGTCAGGCGTCCCAGTTCGGTGGTGCGAGCCGTCCTGGCCAGGGTGGTCAGTCGTCCGGCGGCGCGGCCTCCCAGGGCTCGGCCCAGGGTGGTCAGGCGTCCCAGTTCGGTGGTGCGAGCCGTCCTGGCCAGGGTGGTCAGTCGTCCGGCGGCGCGGCCTCCCAGGGCTCGGCCCAGGGTGGTCAGGTGTCCGAGTTCAGCGGCGCGAGCCGTCCCGGGCAGGGTGGCCAGGCATCCCCGGCCGGTAACGCGGGCCGTCCCGGTCAGGCCAGCCAGTCCGACGGCGCAGGCCGTCCCGGCCAGGGTGGTCAGTCGTCCGGCGCCCCGGCGCGCCCCGGCGCGGCGTCCCAGGGTGCCGGTGCCGAGCGTTCCGCCCAGGGTGGCCAGGCGTCCCAGTTCGGTGGTGCGAGCCGTCCTGGCCAGGGAGGTCAGTCGTCCGGCGGCGCGGCCGCCCAGGGCTCGGCCCAGGGCGGTCAGGCGTCCCAGTTCGGTGGCGTGAGCCGTCCCGGCCAGGGTGGCCAGTCGTCCGGTGGTCCGGCGCGTTCCGGCGCGGCGGCCCAGGGCTCGGGTGCCGAGCGCTCGGCTCAGGGCGGTCAGGCTTCTCAGTCCGGCGGCGCAGGCCGCCCCGGCCAGGCATCCCAGGCCGGTAACGCGGCTCCCGGCCAGACCCCCGGCACTCCCCGCTCCGAGCAGGGCGCCCCGGCGTCGCAGACCCCCTCCGTCCCCGGACCCCGTTCCAGCCGGCCCGGCCAGGGCCCCGCAGGGGAGCCGCCCGCTGCCGAGAGCACGCAGGTGCTCCGGCGGATCAAGGCGCCGCAGGGGGCCAAGGGGGGTGACAAGGGCGAGCCGCCGGCCACCGAGAGCACGCAGGTGCTGCGGCGGATCAAGGACCCCAAGGCGGAGCAGCCCGCCGACGAGCACACGCAGGTGCTCCGGCGGATCAACGCCCCCCGGCAGGGGGACAAGCAGGCCACGACGCCCGCCGCCGCCACCGTGAGCGGCAGCGGCAGCGCCGCTTCGGCGGCCACCAGCGTCATCCCCCGTACCGAGGCCGCCACCCCCGAGGCCGCCACAGCAAGCGGCAGCGGCAACGGCAACGGCAAGGGCAAGAAGCCCAAGCGCACCGGCTGGCGCCGCTTCGTCCCCGGCTGGCGGTTCGTCCTCGGGACCGTCGTCGTCGGCGCGCTGCTGCTCATCGGCCTCTTCTTCGTCGGCTACTCGATGGTGCAGATCCCGCCCGCCAACGCCCTCGCCACGAAGCAGAGCAACGTCTACCTCTACGCGGACGGCTCCCAGCTCGCCCGCGACACCCGCGACAGCCAGGTCAACCGCGAGAACGTCAACCTCGCCGAGGTCTCCCAGGCCGCCCAGCACGCCGTACTCGCCGCCGAGGACCGGGACTTCTACACCGAGCCCGCCGTCGACCCCAAGGCGATGCTCCGCGCCGGCTGGAACATGGCCACCGGCAAGGGCAAGCAGTCCGGCTCCACCATCACCCAGCAGTACGTGAAGAACTACTACCTGGCCCAGGAACAGACCCTGACCCGCAAGGCCAAGGAGTTCTTCATCTCGGTCAAGCTCGGCCGCGAGAAGTCCAAGAGCGAGATCCTCCAGGGCTACCTCAACACCAGCTTCTTCGGCCGAGGCGCCTACGGCATCCAGGCCGCAGCCCAGGCGTACTACGGCAAGGACGCCACCAAGCTCGACGCGGCCCACGCCGCCTACCTCGCCGCGCTCGTCAACGCGCCCAGCGAGTACGACGTCGTCGCCCACCCCGAGAACAAGCCCGCCGCCGTGGCCCGTTGGAACTACGTCCTGGACGGCATGGTCAAGAAGGGCTGGCTGCCGCAGTCCGAGCGCACCGGCCTGAAGTTCCCCATGCCGAAGGAACAGACCATCTCGACGGGCCTGTCCGGACAGCGCGGTTACCTCGTGGAGGCGGTCAAGGACTATCTGACGGGTCATCACATCCTCACCAAGGAGCAGATGACGCGCGGTGGTTACCGCATCACGACCACCATCCAGAAGGACAAGCAAGACGACTTCGTCAAGGCCGTCGACGACCAGCTGATCTCCAAGCTGGACAAGAAGAACCGCAAGGCCGACACCTACGTCCGCGCGGGCGGCGCGTCCATCGACCCCAAGACCGGCCGCGTCGTGGCGATGTACGGCGGCATCGACTACCTGCAGCAGTACACCAACGGCGCCACCCGCGGCGACTTCCAGGTCGGCTCCACCTTCAAGCCGTTCGTGTTCACCTCGGCGGTCCAGAACGGCTCCACCACCCAGGACGGCAAGCCGATCTCCCCGAACACCTACTACGACGGCACCAACAAGCGCCCCGTACAGGGCTGGAGCGGCGGCAGCTACGCCCCGGAGAACGAGGACCAGAAGTCGTACCAGCAGATCACCGTCCGTAAGGCCACCGACCTCTCCGTGAACTCGGTGTACGCGCAGATGGCCGCCGACGTCGGCTCCGACAAGGTCAAGAAGACCGCGATCGACCTCGGCATCCCCTCCGACACCCCGGACATGTACCCGTCCCCGTCCATCGCGCTCGGCACCGCCAACGCCAGCGTCCTGGAGATGACCGAGGCGTACGCCACCCTCGCCAACCACGGCCGGCACGGCACGTACACCCTCATCGACAAGGTCACCAAGGGCGGCATCCCGGTGACGCTGCCCGGCGGCCAGTCCAAGCAGGCTGTCAGCCGCGAGGCCGCCGACACCACCACCTCGGTGCTCCAGAGCGTCGTCCAGACCGGTACCGCCATGGCCGCCAAGGCCGCGGGCCGCCCGGCCGCCGGCAAGACCGGCACCGCCGAGCGCGACACCGCCGCCTGGTTCGCCGGGTACACCCCCGACCTGGCCACCGTCGTCGCGGTCATGGGCCAGGACCCGGTCACCGCACAGCATCAGCCGCTCTACGGCGCGCTCGGCCAGCCCCGTATGAACGGTGGCGGCCCGCCCACCCAGATCTGGGCCCAGTACACGAAGGACGCGCTCAGCGGAAAGCCCGCCGCCGCCTTCGACCTGGACCTCCAGCAGGGCGCCGAGGTCGAGGCCCCCGCCACCCTGGCACCCACCACGCCCGCCACCGACGCGGGCCAGACCGGCGGCACCGCCACCGGCACGCCCAGCCAGGGCGCCACCCCGGGCGACGGCGGCCAGACCGGCGGCGCGGCCACCGGCACGCCCACCGACGGCGGCGCGACCGCCGGCACCCCGGCCGACGGCGGCGCCACCACCGGCGGCGCACCGGCGACCGGCGGGGCCACGACCGGCGGCACGCCCGGCGGGGCGACCGGCGGCGGCGCGGCCACCGGCGGCACACCCGGCGGCGCGACCGGCGGGGACGCCACGGGCGGCGGCGGCGCGGCCGACTCCGGCGGCGCCGGGGGCGGCCTGCCGGCCGGGCTCGGCGGCCCGGCGCTGAACGGCCGCCGCGACTGACGCCCGTACGGGCCTACGGCGAAGGGGCTGGTGACCAGGTCACCAGCCCCTTCCGCGTACCGGCGCGGCCCGTTACAGATACAGCCCCGTGGAGTCCTTGGACCCCTCGAACCGGTCGGCGGCCACCGCGTGCAGATCACGCTCGCGCATGAGCACGTACGCCACGCCCCGCACCTCGACCTCGGCCAGGTCCTCCGGGTCGAACAGCACCCGGTCGCCGGGCTCCACGGTCCGTACGTTCTGCCCGACCGCGACCACCGAGGCCCAGGCCAGCCTGCGCCCGACCGCCGCCGTGGCGGGGATCAGGATGCCGCCGCCCGACCGCCGCTCGCCCTCACCGGTCTCCTGCCGCACGAGTACCCGGTCGTGCAGCATCCGGATGGGCAGCTTGTCGTGGTGGGGTGTGCTCTGCTCGTCTCTGTTGGCGCTCACGCCCCTGAACCTACCTGCCGGGGCTCAGCGCCTGCGCCGCCGGGTCGCGCCCACGACGATCAGGCCCACCGCGCCCGCCACGATCAGGGCGGCCGGCACGATCCGCTCCATGCGGGGGGCGCCGTCGTCGTCGACGAACTGGTCCCGTACCTCGGTCATCACCCGGTTGGCCGTGACGAACGCCTGGCCGAAGACATGGTCGAGGTTGGCGACGGCCTTCGCCTTGGCATCGCCGACGATCGTCTTGGGGTGCACACGCACCCCGATCTCGTCGAGCGTCTCGGCCAGCACTTCACGACGGCGCTTGATGTCCGCCTCGATCTGCGCCGGTGTTCTGGTGTCCGACGTCTCCGCCACCGTACGGCCTCCGAAGTCTGCTGATGCTTTGTGCTGAACAGTCTGTCAGTTCCTGGCCGCTCCGCACGGCGAGGGGCCCCGGTCAGGCCGATTAGGCTGGCCGGATGAGCGAGCGACTCCAGCCCGGGGACCCGGCCCCGGCCTTCACCCTCCCCGACGCCGACGGCAACGAGGTGTCCCTGGCGGACCACAAGGGCCGCAAGGTCATCGTCTACTTCTACCCCGCGGCGCTTACCCCCGGCTGCACCAAGCAGGCCTGCGACTTCACCGACAACCTGGAGCTGCTGGCCGGCGCCGGCTACGACGTCATCGGCATCTCCCCCGACAAGCCGGAGAAGCTGGCGAAGTTCCGCGAGGCCGAGTCCCTCAGGATCACCCTCCTGGCCGACCCCGACAAGCAGGTCCTTGAGGCGTACGGCGCCTACGGCGAGAAGAAGCTCTACGGCAAGACGGTCGTCGGCGTCATCCGCTCCACGGTGATCGTCGACGAGAACGGCAAGGTCGAACGAGCCCTCTACAACGTCAAGGCCACCGGCCACGTAGCCAAGATCATCAAGGACCTGGGCATCTGACCCGTTCCACCTTCTTGAGCGGCCCGCCCCGTATCTTTCCGGCGCGGGTCGCTCCCCTTTTGTGTGCGTGACTGTCCGGCGACCGGTTCGTTACTCCATGCGAGCAGCGAACACGTGGGGGAAACGAAGGAAGCTCGGTGGCGGCCGGCAAGTACACCGAGGAGCGGCTGGAGGAGGCGGACCCGTACAGCAGGGATCGGCTTGCGCGGATCGTCTCCGAGGCCCGCAACTGGGCAGATCTGATCAGACGGCTCGGGCTTCGGGTGAGCGGCGGTCAGCGCCGAGTGCTTCAGGAGAAGGTCGCCGCCCATGGTCTCGACACGAGTCACTTCGCCAAGCGCAGTCCATGGCGCAAGTACCCGGACGCCGCCATCGCCGAGGCTGCGGCCTCCTCGTCCTCGCTGCGCGAGGTGGCCCTCAAACTCGGCGCCACTCCCGCTACTGGGACCTTGTCCCACATCGCACGGCGGATCCGCGCCGCAGGGGTCGACATCCGGCATTTCGCCGGAGTGCATCAGTCCGAGCCGGATCTGCCGTTCACTCCCGATGAGCTGAGGACGGCCGCGGCGGCGGCGACCAGCATCCGTGGCGTGGCCCGTGCCCTTGGCGTGCCGGACGACAGCCGTTCACGCGCGGCTCTGGGCCGCATGTTGCGCGCCCACGACATCGACACAGAGCACTTCTCTCACCGGCGACTGGTGATTCCCGAGAAAAGGCTCCGCGAAGTCCTGGAGCGTTCCACGAGCTATGCCGACGTGATGCGAGGTCTGGGTATGGACGTCAACGACACCAATCACCGGCGTGTCCGGCGTGCCGCAACTCGACTGGGTCTCGATACGACCCACTTCAGGCGCCGCTCATGGGCTCGGCCGGAGAGTTCCGGGTCCTCGCCCGTCGCGCACCGGGTGCTGGTTGTTCTTCCTCCCGGCGCCGGGCGAACCAACAGGGCTCAACTTCACCGCGCCTTGACCGAGATCGGAGTGTCGTACGCCTGCGAGAGCTGCGGTAACGAGGGGAAGTGGCTGGGGCGGCCGATCACCTTGCAGATCGACCACATCAACGGCGACTGGCGTGACAATCGCCGGGAGAACCTGCGTCATCTCTGTCCCAACTGCCACGCTCTGACGGAGACCTGGTGTCGTCAGAAGAGGAAAGGCCCTCTCGCCGCGTGAGTGGTGCTGCCCTTACACTGAACGCTGCCGGTCGAGCGCGATGACCGTTTTTGAGCGGCCGTGATGGAATTTGGCAGTCATGCTTGGTTTAGGTCCAAGTGGGTTAACACCCGTGTGGGTTCGAGTCCCACCGGCCGCACTCATTCGAGGGGCCGCCCGGAAGGGCGGCCCCTCACCCGTGTGTCAGCCCAGCAGCTCCCGTACCACCGGCACCAGCGCCCGGAACGCCTCCCCCCGATGACTGATCGCGTTCTTCTCGGCCGCCGACAGCTCCGCGCAGGTACGGTCCTCGCCCTCCGGCTGGAGGATCGGGTCGTAGCCGAAGCCGTTCGTGCCGGCCGGGGTGTGGCGCAGGGTGCCGGTCAGGCGGCCCTCGACCACGCGCTCGGTGCCGTCCGGCAGCGCGAGGGCGGCGGCGCAGGCGAAGTGGGCGCCGCGGTGCTCGTCCGCGATGTCGGAGAGCTGGGCGAGGAGCAGGTCCAGGTTGGCCCGGTCGTCGCCGTGCCGGCCGGCCCAGCGGGCGGAGAAGATGCCGGGCGCGCCGTTCAGTACGTCCACGCAGAGGCCGGAGTCGTCCGCGACGGCGGGCAGACCGGTGGCCTGGGCGAGCGCGTGCGCCTTGAGCAGGGCGTTCTCGGCGAAGGTCACGCCGGTCTCCTTGACGTCCGGCACCTCCGGAAAGGCATCGGCGCCGATCAGCTCATGGGGCAGTCCGGCCTCGGCGAGGATCGCCCTCAGCTCGGTGATCTTTCCGGCGTTACGGGTGGCGAGGATCAAGCGCGTCATGGGGCCAGTATTCACGGCCCCACCCCCGGCGCGGCCGAGCCCCCTACGACTCCGCCCGCCGGGCCGGCCCAGAGCGTGTGCCCGCCCGTCACCGGAAGCCCTCTCCGCCGGTGCCCGAGCCACGCTCCACGAAAGCCCCGAAAACGTCGCCGTCCGGGACCCTGTACCGCTCCGCCCGTACGGGTTTCCCCAGAGCGTGCGGCTGCCCCGCCCCCGGAGCCGTCTCCGCCGGGGCCCGACCCGCCCCCCGCGAGGGCCTCCGAACCGCACCCGTCCGGGAGCCTCGGCCGCTCCGTCCGTACGAACCCCTCCAGGGCCGCCCTCGAAGCCGTCTCCGCCGAGTCCGCTGCGCCCGTAGAGGCTCCCTGAAACTGCGGCCGTACGTGGGCCTGCGCCGTGCCGTCCATACGGGCTTCCCGAGAGCGCGCGGCTGCCCCGTCCCGGAGCCGTCTCCGCCAGGCCCGACCCGCGCCCCGCGAAAAGTCCCGAACTGCCGTCGTCCGGGAGCCTCAGCCAGTCCCTCCGTACGTATCTCCCCAGGGCTTGCGGCTGCCCCGCCCCCGGAGCCGTCTCCACCGGGGCCCGACCCGCGCCGTGCCGTTCGGAGCCTCGGCCCCGCCGTCCGTGCGAGTTCCCCAGAGGCCGCGCCGGCGGAACCGTCTCCACCGGCCCCCGAGCCACCCCCGCCCGCGGAGCCCTAAAGCTCCGCCTGGCCCGCCCCCTTCAGCAGGCTGAGGTCGAAGACCTGGGCCATCTTGCGGAAGCCCAGGTCGCTGGGGTGGAGGTGGTCGCCGGAGTCGTACTCGGGGCGCAGGCGGTGCGGGGCGTAGGGGTCGCGGAGGGCGGTGTCGAAGTCGACGACCGCGTCGAAGACCTTGCCGGAGCGGATCTCGGCGTTGACCCGCTGGCGTACCGTCTCGCGGGCCGGGGTCCAGCCGAGGTGGCCCTGGAGCGGCATGAGGGTGGCGCCGATGACCTTCAGCCCCCGGGCGTGCGCCTGGCGGACCAGCGTGCGCAGGCCGTCGGTGATCTTGTCGGGGTCGGCCAGCCGGGGGTTGCGCTGGATGTCGTTGATGCCGAGGTCGATGACGACGACCTTGGCGTTGGGCCGGTCGAGCACATCGCGGCCGAAGCGGCTGAGGCCGCTGGGGTTGTCGGCGGGGCGCCCCAGGCCGTCCGCGAGGACCTGGTTGCCGCTGATGCCCTCGTTGACGACGGAGTACCGCGGCACGGCGGCCCCGCTCTCGACGGCCGTGCGCAGCCGCTGGGACAGTACGTCCGGCCAGCGGCGGTTGGTGCCGACGGTGGAGGTGATGCCGTCGGTTATGGAGTCGCCGAACACGACGACCGTGCCGTCCGCCTCGTGGCTGATCACGTCCAGCGCGGTCAGGTACCGCCAGTAGGGGGTCTGCTCGCTGAAGGCCGTACCGGTGGTGTCGGCGGTCAGGTCGCCCCTCGCGACGTACGACAGCTGCCGCGCGTGCTTGTGATAGGTGACCGGTCCGGAGGAGGTGGGCGTGTACGTGGTGACCAGGACGTCGGTGTCCTGCGGGATGTCCACGCGCACGGCGTCGCTGGTGACCTGTCCGCCCGGCGGTATCTCCACGCCGGGGGCGCCGTTGAAGCTGAGCCGCCGCATCGTTTCCGCACGGGCGGCGGCGGTGTTCTGGCCCGCGGAGACGGCGAGTGAGGCGTGCGTGATGGCGAGCGGGGTCTGGCCGTAGAGGTTGGACAGCGTGATGCGGGCGCTCGTGCCGCCCGTGCCGACGTGCACGACGTTGCGTACCGAGCGGCCCGCCATCCCCGAGGTCTCGGTGCCGGGCTCGGCACCCGCGGGCGCCGCCGCCCAGGCTCCGACCCAGGTGCCCGCCGAGACGGGGGCGACGGTGGAACCGTGGTGGGGGACGCTGTCCGCGGTCGTGCCGCGCGCGGTGTCCGCACCGCGTGTCGTCATGACGTAGATGACGGCGGACAGGGTCACGACGAGTGCGGCGAGGGCACTGAGCAGGGCATAGCCGTGGCGCTTGGTCACGCTGGTGCTGATCTCCTCGGGGGCCTGGAGCCTTGGGCTCCGTTTCCAGGGATTCCATGATGGGCCATGGGATCTTCGGGGTTGGCAGGGCCCTGCCCGAACCACCCCTGGGACAGACGTGAGGAACCCGCGTTCCGTTCCGGAAGTCCCCAGGAAGGGACAATGTGTGTGCGGGATCACCGGACGGGTGGAGCGAGATGGAACACGCGGAAGAGGACAGGCCGGGAGACCGGGACGCGGACGGCACGGACGGTACGGGTGGTGCCGGTGGTGCGGGCGGTACGCGCGGTGCTGTCGGTACGTCGGACGCGGCCGGCCGGCGTCGTACCGGCGGCTCACCGGGCGCGCCCGGCGGACGGCGGCCGGGCGGCGCGCAGTCGTACCGCACCATGACCGCCTTCACCCCCGCCGACGAGGAACGGCAGCGCGGGGTACGGCGGATGAAGCTCACCGCGACCGGGATGTTGCTGTTCGTCGCGGTGGTCTACGTCCTGGCCACCTGGGCCGAACACGCGGGCGCGGGCCCCTGGTCGGGGTATGTCGCGGCGGCCGCCGAGGCGGGGATGGTGGGCGCGCTGGCGGACTGGTTCGCGGTGACCGCGCTGTTCCGCCATCCGCTGGGCCTGCCGATCCCGCACACCGCGATCATCCCCACCAAGAAGGATCAACTGGGCGTGTCGCTGGGCGAGTTCGTGGGGGAGAACTTCCTCTCCCAGGACGTCGTACGGCAGCGTCTGCGCGCGGTCGGCATCGGCAGCAGACTCGGCGCGTGGCTCGCGGAGCCGGAGAACGCCGACCGGGTCACCGCCGAGCTGGCGACCGCGCTGCGCGGCGCGCTGACCGTGCTGCGCGACTCGGACGTACAGGCGGTGGTGGGCGAGGCGATCACCCGTCGGGCCGATTCCCGCGAGATCGCCCCGGCGGTGGGCAAGCTCCTCGACCGGATCGTCGAGGACGGCGGTCACCGGCGGGTGGTGGACCTGGTGGTCTCCCGCGCCCACGACTGGCTGGTACGGCACCGGGACGACGTCATGGTGGCGGTGGAGGGCGGCGCGCCGGGCTGGACCCCGCGTTTCGTGGACCGCAAGGTCGGCGAGCGGATCTACAAGGAGCTGCTGCGCTTCGTCACCGAGATGCGGGAGATGCCGACGCACCCGGCGCGCGGCGCGCTGGACCGTTTTCTCACCGACTTCGCCTCCGACCTCCAGTCCGACACCGAGACCCGGGCGCGGGTGGAGCGGCTCAAGAGCGAGGTCCTCGGCCGCAGCGAGGTCCAGGACCTGATCGCGTCCGCGTGGACGGCCGTACGGTCGATGATCGTCGCGGCGGCGGAGGACGAGCGCAGCGAGCTGCGGCTGCGGGTGCGGGCGGGGCTGATCTCGCTCGGGACGCGGATGGCGACCGAGCCGAAGATGCAGGAGAAGGTGGACAGCTGGGTGGAGGGCGCGGCGGTGCACGTCGTCACCACCTACCGCGACGAGATCACCTCCCTGATCACCGACACCGTGGCGGGCTGGGACGCGGAGCACACGACGCGGAAGATCGAGGCGCACATCGGCCGGGACCTGCAGTTCATCCGGATCAACGGCACGGTGGTGGGGTCGCTGGCGGGGTTGGTGATCTACGCGGTGTCTCGGGGGCTGGGGGCGTAGGGCTGCGCCGCTCGGCGGGGTGGGGTGGGGGCTGCCGTACCGGTGCCGTACGGGCTGCCGTACGGGATGCCGTAGGGCCGGGGCTACCGCCGGACGGGTGACCGCCGGCCTGTTTCCCCCGCCCCGGGGAACCCGGATCTGCACCTTCGACGAGGAGGCGCAGCCCATGAGCCGAGCCGAGACACCGGCGTCCCGCCGTACCGCTCCCACGATCACCACCGACATCCCGGCCCGTCTGGACCGGCTGCCCTGGTCCCGCTGGCACTGGACGATCGTGGTGGGCCTGGGCACCGTATGGATTCTGGACGGCCTGGAGGTCACGGTCGTCGGCAACATCGCGAGCCGCCTCTCGGAGCCGGGCAGCGGGCTGGCGATCTCGTCCGGGCAGGTCACGGGCGTGGCGGCGGCGCTGTACGTGGCGGGGGCGTGCACCGGCGCGCTGTTCTGGGCGCGGCTGACGGACCGGTACGGGCGCCGCAGGCTGTTCATGATCACGCTGGCGGTGTATCTCGCGGCGACGGCGCTGACCTCGCTGTCCACCGAGGCGTGGTGGTTCTTCCTGTTCCGCTTCCTGACGGGCTTCGGCATCGGCGGGGAGTACGCGGCGATCAACTCCGCGATCGACGAGCTGATCCCCTCCGAACACCGGGGCCGGGTGGACCTGATCATCAACGGCAGCTTCTGGCTGGGCGCGGTGGGCGGTTCGCTGCTGTCGATCGTGGCCCTTGACACGGCGTTCCTGCCGGAGAACCTGGGCTGGCGGCTGACGTTCGCGCTGGGCGCGGTGCTGGCGCTGGTGATCCTGCTCGTACGCCGGCACGTACCGGAGAGCCCGCGCTGGCTGCTGATCCACGGCCGGGAGCGGGAGGCGGAGGAGATCGTCGCGGGGATCGAGCGGCGGATCGGGGCCGACGCTGATCTGCCGGAGCCGTCGGGGCGGCTGGAGATCCGGCAGCGCGGGACGGTCACCTTCCGGGAGATCGCCCACACCCTCTTCGCCCGCTACCGCAAGCGCGCGATCCTCGGCTTCTCGCTCTTCATCGGCCAGGCGTTCCTCTACAACGCGATCACCTTCGGCTTCGGCGCGATCCTGACGAAGTTCTTCGACGTCCCCTCCGGCCGCACCGGCTACTACTTCGCCGTCATCGCGGTCGGCAACTTCTTCGGCCCCCTGCTGCTCGGCAAGCTCTTCGACACCGTCGGGCGCCGGATCATGATCTCCTCGACGTACCTGCTGTCGGGGGTGCTGCTGTTCGGCACGGCCTGGCTCTTCGACCGGGGCGTACTGAACGCGGCGACGCTCACGGCCTGTTGGTGCGCGGTCCTCTTCTTCGCCTCGGCCGGCGCCTCCAGCGCGTACCTCACCGTCTCCGAGATCTTCCCCATGGAAACCCGCGCGATGTCGATCGCCTTCTTCTACGCCCTCGGCACCGCGGCCGGCGGCATCAGCGGCCCCCTCCTCTTCGCCGACCTCACCGCCACGGGCCACGTCGGCGACACGGTCCTCGCCTTCCAGATCGGCGCGGCACTGATGTGCGTCGCGGGACTGGTGGCGGCGGTACTCGCGGTGAACGCGGAGCGGCGGGGGCTGGAGGACGTGGCGATGCCGTTGACGGCGGTGGGGGAGAAGGGGGAGTGAAGGGGGCGCCCTTTGGCTCGCCCAGTTGCCCAATGGGGCGAGCCGGGAGGAGGGCGCTGCCGGTACTTGCCACCGGCCGGCGACGCCGAGGCCGACTCGCCTGGCGCGGATCTCCGCGGAGGGGAACTCAACCCCACGGGTCGGCGACGGCCCTGGTGCTGCCGAGACCGAACGCGCGGCGCCCCCTTCCGCGGAGAGGAACTCAACCCCGCCGGTCGGCGACGGCCCCGGGGGCGCCGAGACGGAACCGGGCCTGGCGCTCACCCTCGTGGAGGGGAACTCAACCTCGCCGGCCGGCGACGCCGAGACCGGACGGCCAGGCGCCCACCTCCCTGGAGAGGAACCTAACCCCGCCGGTCCGCGACGGCCCAGGACGCGAGGGCGACGGCCCCGGCTACGCCGAAGACGGACGGCCAGGCGCCCACCTTCTTGGCCAGGGGGTGCGAACCGGCGAAGGCGGCGACGTACGCGGCGGTCAACCCCCCGGCGACCGCGTTACCGGCCTGCGCCTGCCACCGCCGAGCGGCAACCGCCCCCGCAGCGGCCAGGACAACCCCGCCGAGCGGCCGCTTCTTGGTCCAACGGGCCACCCCGTACCCCCCGACCAACCCAGCCGCAGCGATCGCCGCACTCGGAACCCTGGCCATGAACGCCTCCTGATTGTTCCCGTATGTCGTGACCCGGCCGAGGCTAACGCGCACCGGGGGGTGACTTGCGGTCGGGTGCGGTGCGGGGGTGGCCTCCGGCCGGGTGGCGGTGGAGTGGCCTTGCGCGGGTGGCAATGGGCGGGGCAGACGGTGGACCGTCTTCGACAGGTGGCAGCGGGCGCGGACGGGGGACGGCCTCCCACGGGGTGGTGGCAGACGGGCGCGTGGCGGAGGGTCGCCTCCCACTGGGGGGTGGCAGGCGGACGGGGGACGAGGGGCGGCCTCCGGCTGGGCGGTGACGGACAGGCGTCCGGCGGG
>NZ_JBEXEQ010000004.1:287087-287301 GCF_040703155.1 Streptomyces sp. NPDC005435 | reverse complement strand
GGGATCGCCTCCGGCTGGGCGGTGACGGACAGGCGTCCGGCGGGGATCGCCTCCGGCTGGGCGGTGACGGACAGGCGTCCGGTGGGGATCGCCTCCGGCTGGGCGGTGACGGACAGGCGTCCGGTGGGGATCGCCTCCCACTGGGTGGTGGCAGACGGGCGTGTGGCGGGGGATCGGCTCCGACTGGGTGGTGGCAGGCGGGACGGGGGACGAG
>NZ_JBEXEQ010000004.1:0-286994 GCF_040703155.1 Streptomyces sp. NPDC005435 | reverse complement strand
GGACGAGGGGCGGCCTCTGGCTGGGCGGTGGCAGACGGGCGTGCGGCGGAGGATCAGCCTTCCACTGGGTGGTGGCAGGCGGGGCGTCCGGTGGGGGATCGGCTCCGACTGGGTGGTGGCAGGCGGGACGGGGGACGAGGGGCGGCCTCTGGCTGGGCGGTGGCAGACGGGCGTGCGGCGGAGGATCAGCCTTCCACTGGGTGGTGGCAGGCGGGGCGTCCGGTGGGGGATCGCCTACGGCTGGGTGGTGGCAGGCAGGCGTGCGGTGGGGATCGCCTCCGACTCGGTGGTGGCAGACGGGCGCGTGGCGGGGGATCGCCTCCGGCTGGGGGGTTGCAGGCGGACGGGGGACGAGGAACGGCCTCCGACTGGGCGGTGGCAGACGGGCGCGCGGCGGAGGATCGGCCTCCCACTGGGTGGCGGCAGGTGGACGTGCGCCAGGGGATGGCCTCCGATCGCGCGGCAGCCGGCGGACGCGCGGCGGCGGACTGGCCTTGATCGGTGGCAATGGGCGGGCGTGGGACAGGGGGAGCGCCCCCGACCAGGTGGCAGCAGGCGGCAACAGGCGGACGCGCGCCGGAGGACGGCCCCCACGGGACGGCAGCGGACGCACGCGCACCGACGGACCGCCCTCAACCGGGCGTCCGCAACCGGACATTGGCCGAAACCGCTCCCCATACGACCGCAAGGACGGGGTACCGGGAGCTTCGCCACCCAAGCCACGCCCGCCACGCAGGAGGAGCCCCGATGACCGTGACGACGCAGCCCCCCAGAACCACCATCCCGGCGCCCCTGTCCCTGACCGACGCGGTACGCGAATCGGGTCAGTACGGCACCAGGACGGAGGCGGCAGCCGTCACCCACACCGTCCTCACGGCCCTGGCCGCCCACCTGTCCCCCGAGGACCGCGCCCCCCTGGCCGCCGCCCTCCCCCCGGAAACGGCCACCCTCCTCCAAGCCCAGCCCCCGGCCCCCCACCCCCTCACGGCCCGCGAGTTCGTCGACACGATCGCGACCGAGATGCACGTACCGCCGGCTACAGCCCGCTGGCACGTCACATCAGTCCTGACAGCACTGTCCCACCAGTCGGCCACCGCCACGACACGCCTTATCAAGTGCCTTCCGCCGGGGTATGCGTTGCTGTTCGGGCGGGCGGAGCTGGCCATGGCGACGGCAGGCTAGGCAGCGAGTCCTGGGGCCTTCTCAGCTCGCCATGATGGCCGAGTACGTCCACACATCGGCCGGCAGCTGATGCTCCAGGCGCCACTGGATAGCCATCGGTTTGCTGCCGGTGTGTTCCACATACGTGGCGGGACCGAGAAGCATCCACGGCTGGGACTTGCCTATGTCGGTGTTCTTGTAGCGCCGCATGAACAGAAGGACTTCGCTGCCCAGCTGCTTGTGCTGTTGATAGCGCCTGCCGGTCTCGGAATCTTCAGACGTCGCGTTCTGCGATTCCCAGTGGAAGAGCGTCGGGCTGAGCGCGTAGTCCTTGTACCTGACCGTGGGCGAGAAGTCCTTTTCGTTCTTTTCCAAAGTGATGAGAAGGGCGTCGGTCTGGAGCTCTTCCGCCCACTGCACGCCCTTCGCGAAGGTGCGCGGCATCTGGCCGCCGAAGCGAGCCACGCTGAGGGCTGCAAGGAGCTCCGAGCGGTTGTAGGAGCTGTGTACCTTCAGCGGTATCCCGCTGAGGCGGCCAGACAGTGGGATGGGGAAGTGGTCGGCCCGCTCGATGACGTATGAGAGCAACTGCGTCAGTTCGTCACGGAAGGCATTTTGTGAGCGCAGGGATTCCAGCCCTTCCTGGTAGCTGGCGAATCCACCTGCGTTGTCCCAGATGTTGAAGAACAGCATCCGCGCGTACGCCTGGTCGAGGGAGCTCAACTCGTCGTAGGAGGGGGCATCGTCCCGAAGAAGGCGAAGGTAGGCATCCGCACGCTCCGGGTCGTCCACATGAAGGAAGGCGTGGACCCGCTTCAGGAGTGCCCCTTCCTCGGTGGGTCCTGTCTTCTCCAGCAACCCGGCGCGGCGCAGGATCGCAGTCCAGGAGTTGTCGCTCTTGTACAGCTCCTTGATCTCCCGGCGGCTCTCGCGGAGGTAGTCGGCGAGCCGCGGCGTGGCATAGGTCTTCACCTCCTTCACCAGCGTCGTTACCGTCGCACCGATCTGCGTGCGGATGTTGTCGAGAACGAAATCCTTGGACTTGCCCTCAAGGATGATCTGGCAGCCCGACGGGAGCTGGGGGAAATCGTGCTCAATGTGGTCGATGAGCCGATTTCGTGACAGGTTCGTCATGGCGCGGAACTGCTCTTCGAACCGGAACTCGGCCCGGTGCTGGCCGATGAAGTCGAGCACTGTGAGGACGGGCTTCGACTCGGTGCGCCGGAGGCCCCGGCCCAACTGCTGGAGAAAGACCGTGGCGCTGTTGGTCGGGCGGAGGAGGAGCAGCGTGTCGACGTCCGGAATGTCCAGGCCCTCGTTGAAGAGGTCGACCGAGAAAATCACCTGGAGCTTGCCATCGCGCAGGTCGGTGAGGGCCTGAGCGCGCACGTCAGCCGGCGAGTCGCTGTCCAACGCAACAGCCTGAAAGCCGGCCTCGCGGAAGAAGTTCGCCATGAAGCGGGCGTGCGCCTTAGTGACGCAGAACCCCAGTGCCCGCATAGCGCCAGGGTTGGAAACCTTGTCCTGGATCTGCTTCACCACGATCCGGGCGCGCGCATGATTGCCCGTGTAGACCTTGTCGAGTTCCTGGTCGGTGTACGAACCCTTCTGCCACTGCAGGTTCGTCAGGTCCGTTCCATCCGGGACGCCGAAGTAGTGGAACGGGCAGAGGAGATCGTTCTCCAGCGCCTCCCAGAGACGCATCTCGGCCGCGATCCGACCCTCGAAGAACTCATCCTGAACATTCTGCCCATCCATCCGCTCGGGCGTGGCGGTCAGGCCCAGAAGCTCCTTGGGCGTGAAGTGGTCGATGACCCGCCGATAAGTGGACGCGGTGGCGTGGTGGAACTCGTCGATGACGATGATGTCGAAGTGGTCGGGCGCCAGCTGCTCAAGACGCTGCACGTTCAGCGACTGGACGCTGGCGAAGACGTGGTTCCATTCGCGAGGGTCCTGGCCGCCGTGCAGCAACTCACCGAAGGAAGCGTCGTCCAGCACCTCACGGTACGTGCGCAGCGACTGCTTCAGGATCTCCTTGCGATGCGCCACGAACAGGAGCTTGGGCGGCCCGTCGTTCGACTTCTTCCGCAGACTGCGGTAGTCCAGTGCCGCCATGACGGTCTTTCCCGTTCCCGTGGCGGCAACCAGCAGATTGCGGTGTCGATCGCGCAGCTCGCGCTCGACGGTGAGGCGCTCCAGCATGTCCCGCTGGTGGGGGAACGGACGTACTTCCAGTCCCGATAGGTTGATCTTCAGATCGCCGCCGCTGCTCGTACCACTCGCCTGAGCCAGCGCTTCGTCAAGGCGGTGGCCGTGCTGGTCCGGGTCGTACGTTTCGAAGGCGATGTCGTTCCAGTACGCGTCGAAGGTCGCCTCGAACTTGTCGAGCACCGCCGGGGTGGCCACGGACGAGAGCCGTACGTTCCACTCAAGTCCGTCGAGCAGTGCGGCCCTGGAGAGGTTGGAACTGCCGACATAAGCAGTGTCGAACCCCGTCTCACGCCGGAACATCCAAGCCTTCGCGTGGAGTCGAGTCGAGCGGATCTCATAGTTCACCTTGACCGTGGCGCCGAAGTCGCGCACAAGGCGGTCCAGGGCGTGCCGATCGGTGGCGCCCATGTAGGTGGTGGTGATGACGCGGATCGGTACGTTGCGTTCCTTGGCCGCGCGCAGGGCATCTTCGAGCACACGTATGCCGTACCACTTGACGAAGGCGCACAGCAGGTCGATGCGGTCTGCCGTGGCGAGTTCGGCCCGGAGTTCGGTGCCCAGACTCAGGTCCTCGGGCGAGTTCGTGAGCAGCGAGGCTTCGGACAGCGGCGTCAGCGGCCGGATCGCGAAAGCGCCGGGCGCCTCCTGCTTGGCGAGCGCGAGAAGCTGCCGCGGACCTTCGATGAGCGTGCTGACCGGTTCCGGGTCACCCTGGGCGGCAGTCTGTGCGGCCAGCGAGGCCAGGAGCTGATTGGCGAACGGCACCCGCTTCTCCGCCGGGATCTGGTTGAGCCGCTGCGCAACCAGCTCACCGATGTGCCGGGCCAGTACATGGGGCGAGGACTCCGCGCTGACCGGCGCATCAATGGCCTTCCACCCCATGGCCTCTAGCTGGCCCAACTCCTTCTCGAAGTCCTGGGTGATCAGTTTTTCGTACACCCCAGCGGGCAGCTGCCCAGACTCATGTCCCTCGGCCACCGCAAACCCCCTCAACTACCTGCCAATGTGCATCTGTTTTAACAGCAGCCACTGACAGAGGTAGCTTCAGGAACTCTCGGTGGGCGCTCCATGGCACTCCGTGTACGTAATTCCCGACCCACACCAGCACCCCGCCCCCGCCTCCGGCGGCCACTCCGTCGCCAACCCCCGTGCCGCCAAAGTCGTCGCGTACTGCGGTAGCAGCGCGGCGTCCGAAGGCGAGGCTCCCTCCGAGGCGGCGAAGGCCTCGTAGGAGGGGACTGTGCCGGTGACGATGCCGAGGTTGGGGGTGCCGGAGGTGGCGAGTTCGCGGAGGGAGGTTTCTATGAGGAGGAGGTGGTGGGTGTGGGTGGGGTATTCCGAGGTGAGGGAGGGGTACGCCGTGAGGAGTTCCGTGAGTTCGGGGGACGGCCAGTGGAGGACGGCGACCGGGAAGGGGCGGGAGAGGGCCTCGCGGGCCGCGTTCAGTTCGGCGTGCAGGCGGGCGATCTCCGCTTCCAGGTCCGCGGGGTTCTCCGAGCCGAGGGACCAGACGCGCTTGGGGTCGTGGAGTTCGTCCAGGGAGACCGGGGAGGCGTGGAGGGTGTCGGCCAGGCCGTCCCAGTCGTCGTGGGGGAGGCCCAGCATCCGGCGTACCCGGTGGCGGCCGAAGAGCAGGGCGTGCGTCGCGTACGGCGGGCGTTCCGGGGTGTCGCCGAGGAGCAGCCGCGCGCCCTCCGTGAACGTCTCGTGCGCCGGCTCCAGTTCGTCGTGCGACTCCAGCGACTCCGCCACGATCACCCACGGCGCCGGATCGCGCGGGGCCGCCCTGCGGATGCCGTCGATGATCGCCCGGGCCTCCGCCTCGTGGCCGTACTCCCACAGGTTCGACGCCTTCAGCGCGCGGACCAGCTGAGGGTTCTCCAGCGGGGCCGGGCCGGACAGCAGGCGGTCGTACAGCGCGGTCGCCGCGGGGCGGGCGCCGGACAGCTCCAGGTGGGCCGCGGCGCGCAGCAGCAGCGCCTCCGCGTCCTCCGGATACAGGCCGGCGGTCCGCTCCAGGCGTGCCGCCTCAGCGGTGTGGTCGACGTTCTCGGCAGGCGTGTCGGGGCGCATGGGTGACACCGTACTGCCGACCACCGACACAGGTGGAGGGTGCGTCCGGCATCGGCCCCCGGGGGAATTCCGGGATTCCTCTTCGAATCCGGAACCAAGCGCTGATCTCCCGCGTTCCCAGGAACAAGAGCAGAGATCAAGGGCAGGGGGGTGTTCGGTGCGGTCCGTCGTCGTTCCGCTCGTCTTCGTGCAGCTCCTGCTCCTCCAGGCCGCCCTCCTCGGCACCGGCACGCTCTCCGCCGCCGTCGCGCTCGCCGCGACCACCGCGGCCGCCTCCGCGCTCGCCGTCTGCTCGCTCGTCGCCCGCCGCGTCCCCGCCGTGCCGCGCACCCGCGTCCGTACGGCGATACGCGACCGGGACCGGCGTACGGCCTTCCTGCCGCAGCGTGATCCCGACGCGGCCGGCCGCCGTCGGCCCCGGGCCCCCGGATCCGCCCTCGCGGCGATCCACGCATAGCCCGAGAAGAAGGAAACCCTGCCCGGGTTCCGGGCTTCTCCGGTTCTTTCCGCGTGCGTCGTCATGCCGCCATGCCATCCCGGCACGCCACCGGCACGCCACATCCGGCACGCCACATCCGGCACGCCAGATTCCGGCCTGCCACACCCGGCACGACGTATCCCACTCCGGAGGGTCCACCCATGTCCGTCTTCGCCCGGCTCGTCGAGCAGCTCGCGAGTCTGCTTCAGCCGCTCTGTCACGCCTCCGCGGCCGCCGCCGCGATCGTGCTGTTCACCGCGCTCGTACGGCTGCTCGTGCATCCGCTGTCCCGGGCCGCCGCACGCGGGCGGCGCGCCCAGGCGGCGCTGCGGCCGCGGCTCGCGGAGCTGCGGACGCGGCACGCGAAGGACCCGGAGCGGCTGCGGGCGGCGGTGGCGCAGCTGCACACGGAGGAGAAGGTGTCGCCGTTCGCGGGGCTGTTGCCGAGCCTGCTCCAGCTGCCCGCGTTCTTCCTGCTCTACCACCTGTTCTCCAGCACCACGATCGGCGGCGGGAGCAACGGCCTGCTCGCGCACGACCTGTTCGGCGCCCCGCTCGGCGACCGCTGGGCCGACGCGCTCGGCGCCGGCGGGATGTTCGGGGCGGCCGGGGTCGTCTACCTCGCCCTGTTCGCCGTCGTCGCGGCCGTCGCCACCGTCAACTACCGGACCACCAAGAAGGCGGCGGCCGAGAACCCCGTCGTGCCCCAGGAGAACGCCGTTCCGGGGCTCGGCGCCGTCGGGAAGGTCGCGCCGTTCCTGTCCTTCCTCACCCTGGTGACGGTCGCGGTCGTCCCGCTCGCCGCCGCGCTGTACGTCGTCACCAGTACGGCGTGGAGCGCGGCGGAGCGGGCGCTGCTGTAGCCCCCCGCGCTCCCGGAAAACCCTCAGAACAGGATCGACGCCAGCCTGCGCCACGCCTCGCGCGGCAGGTCGTCGCGGGAGGTGTCGTCCTCCACCACCTGGAGGGCGACATGGTCCGCGCCCGCCGCGAGGAAGGACTCGACGCGGTCGCGGATGCGGCCGGGGTCGCCCCAGGCGTACAGCGCGTCGATCAGGCGGTCGCTGCCGCCGTCGGCGAGGTCGGCGTCGGTGAAGCCGAGCCGGCGCCAGGTGTTGGTGTAGTTCGGGAGCTGGAGGTACATCGCGACGTGGCCGCGGGCCAGCGCGCGGGCGCGGGCCGGGTCGGGCTCCAGGATCACGCCGAGTTCCGGGGCGAGCAGCGGCTCGGGGCCCAGGATGTCGCGGGCCTCGGCGGTGTGCTCGGGAGTGACCAGGTACGGGATCGCCCCGAGGGCCCGGCTGCCGGACAGTTCCAGGGTCTTCGGGCCGAGCGCGGCCAGCACCCGGCGCCCGGCCGGGACACCGGCCTTGTCCAGCTCGTCGAGGTACGAGACCAGCGCCGAGAACGGGCGCTTGTACTGCTCCGCCAGCTTGGCGTGGCTCACGCCGAGGCCGAGCAGGAAGCGGCCGGGGTAGGTGGAGTCCACCTCGGAGAACTGGGCCGCGCTGTCGGCCGCGTCGTACTGCCAGATGCTCTGGATGCTCGTGCCGACGACCAGACGGGAGGTCGCCCCGAGCAGGGGGAGGGCGTGGCGGGGGGCGCTGCTGCCGCCCAACCAGGCCGTGCCGTAACCGAGTTGTTCCAGTTCCGCCGCGGCTTCCGCAATCGCGTCGCGCCGGTCCGGGTCCTCGGAGCGCAGTCCCACGCTCCAGACGCCGTACCGGCCGATCGCGTCCTTGGCGATGCGTTCGCTCGTCGACTCGCTCATCGGGTGGTTCCCTCCGGCTGGGTTGGTGCCGTCGATCGTCGGTACTCGATCGTCGTGCACACCGGCTCCAACCGGAGGGAGCCGCGCGGTAATCCCGGGGCGGAAGGTGAGCGTGGGGCGGATGTGACGGGTGGGGCCGTACGCCACCGGTCAGCCCGCCCCGTCACCGGTCAGCCCGCCCGTCACCGGTGAGCCCGCCCCGTCACCGGTCAGCGCTTCAGGAACCGCTCCAGCGCCTCCACCACCAGCCGGTGGTCCTCCAGCTGCGGCAGCCCGGAGACCGTCACCGAGCCGACGACACCCACGCCGTCGACCGCGACCGGGAACGAACCGCCGTGCGCCGCGTACTGGTCGGGGTCGAGGCGGGAGGAGTCCTCGAAGGTGGTTCCCTTGGCGCGGAAGCGGGAGCCGACCAGGTACGACGCCTCGCGGTAACGCTCCACGACCCGGCGCTTGCGGGCGATCCAGGCGTCGTTGTCCGGGGTCGAGCCGGGCAGCGCGGCGTGGAAGAGCTGCTGGCCGGCGACGTGGATGTCGATGGCGATCGGCGCCTCGCGCTCGCGGCCCAGCTCGACCAGGAGCGAGCCGAGCGCCCACGCGTCGGCGTACGTGAACGTACGGAAGACCAGGCGCCGTTCCTGCTCCTCCAGGTCCGCGATGCTCGGGACGAGTTCGGGAGTGGACGTCATCAGAGGGTCACCGTCACCTTGTCGAGGGCGGAGCGGCGGGCCGCTTCCAGGATGTCGAGGGCCTCGGCGGCCTCCAGGGCGGTCACCGGGTTGGCGCCCGTGCCGCGCACGGCGGCGGCGACGGCCGCGTAGTACGCCGGGTAGTCGCCGGGCAGGGTCTCGACGGCGGTGCCGCCGCCGGTCACCGGGGACTCGCCGGCGCCGAGACGGCCGTACAGCTCCGCCTCCTCCACGCCCCAGGCGGCCTCCGTGTCCGGACGGGCGCCGTCGCGGAGCGCGGCCTCCTGTGGGTCCAGGCCGTACTTCACGAAGCCCGCGCGCGAGCCGAGCACCCGGAAGCGGGGGCCGAGCTGGGCGGTGGTCGCGGAGACGTACAGGTGGGAGCGGACGCCGCTCGCGTGGGTCAGGGCGATGAACGTGTCGTCGTCGGTCTCGGCGCCGTCGCGGCGGACGACCGCCTCGGCGTAGACCTCGGTGACCGGGCCGAACAGGACCAGCGCCTGGTCGACGACGTGGCTGCCGAGGTCGTAGAGCAGACCGCCGATCTCGGCCGGGTCGCCGGACTCGCGCCAGCCGCCCTTGAGCTCGGGGCGCCAGCGCTCGAAGCGGGACTCGAAGCGCCAGACGTCGCCGAGGGCGCCGTCCTCGATGAGCTTCCTCAGGGTGAGGAAGTCGTTGTCCCAGCGGCGGTTCTGGAAGACGGAGAGCAGGACGCCGTGCTCGTCGGCGAGGGCGGCCAGCTCGCGGGCCTCGGCGGCGGTGCCGGAGATCGGCTTGTCCACGACGACCGGCAGGCCCGCCTTCAGGGCGGTGGTGGCGAGCGGGACGTGCGTCTTGTTCGGGGACGCGATGACGATCAGGTCCAGCTCGTCGGCGCGCGCGAACAGCTCCTCGGGCGTGGCGGCGACGCATACGTCGGGGAACTCGGCGCGGGCCTGCTCCTGCCGCTCGGGGTTCGCGGTGACGACCGTGTCCAGGACGAGGTCGTCGGTGGCGGCGATCAGCGGGGCGTGGAAGACGGAGCCGGCGAGGCCGTAGCCGATCAGGCCGACGCGGAGAGGAGTAGCAGTCATGCGGTCCACTTTCGCAACGCTGTTGCCAAAGTGCAAGCGGCGGGGAGAATGGACCGTGTGAACAGGACGAAGAGCGGCCCCGGCCCGGCGGGAGCGAACCTCCTCGCGGTGCGGTCCCACAACACCGCGCTCGTACTCGATCTGCTGCGTGGCGCGGGGGCGGCGGGGATCAGCCGGCTGGAGCTCGCCGAGCGTACGGGGCTCACCCCGCAGGCCGTCAGCAAGATCACCGCGCGGCTGCGGGAGGAGGGGTTCGCGGCGGAGGCGGGGCGCCGGGCCTCCACCGGCGGCAAGCCGCGTACGGTGCTGCGGCTCGTGCCGGAGGCGGGGCACGCGGTCGGTGTGCATCTCGACCGGGACGAGCTGCGGGCGGTGCTGCTCGATCTGAACGGGACGGTGGTGGGGGAGCGGTACGGGACTGTCGGGCTCGGTGGTGGGGCGGAGGCGGTGCTCGATCTGGTCGCGGCTGAGGTGACGGCGCTGGTCGGGTCGGTGCTGGGCTGCGGTGCTCCTGCCGACGCGCCGACGCTGCTCGGGGTCGGGGTCGCGCTGCCGGGGCCGCTCGACCACGTGCGCGGGGTACTGCACCGGGTCACCGGGTTTCCCGAGTGGGCCGGGTTCCCGCTGCGCGACGCGCTCGCCGGGCGGCTGGGGGTGCCGGTCGTCGTGGACAAGGACACGAATGCCGCCGCGCTGGGGCTCGCGGCTGCGGGTGAGGGCGGGTCGTTCGCCTACCTGCACCTCGGTACGGGGCTGGGTGCGGGGCTTGTCATCGGGGGGCGGGTGCATCGGGGGGTGCGGACCGGGGCGGGGGAGTTCGGGCATCAGGTGCTGCAGCTCGACGGGCCGTTGTGTCCGTGCGGGGAGCGGGGGTGCGTGGAGGTGCTGTGTCTGGGGGCCGTGGGGCGGGGGCGTACGGCTGAGGCGGCGCGGGTGCTGGGGGTGGGGGCGGGGAATCTGGTGGGGCTGCTGGACATCGACCTCGTGCTGCTGGGCGGGCGTACGGTCGCGGGGGACCCTGAGGCGTATGTACGGGGGGTCACCGAGGTGCTGACCGGGCGGGCCCGGCGGGCTGTGGGGGTGGGGGAGGCGGTGCCCGTACGGGTTGCCTCCGGCGGGGAGCGGGGGGTGGCTGTGGGGGCGGGGCAGCTGTTGCTGGGGCCGGTGTTCGGGCGGGACGGGTAGGGCGGGGGTCGGCTTGGGGTGGTCCGCCTCGGCTTCGCCTTCGGCCGGGGACCGTTCCCACCCGCACTGTCCGTGCGGCTTTCGTCGTCGGGTGCGGGTGGCCCCCGTGGGGTGTTCTCGCCGTCGGCGGCTGCGGCTTCGCCTTTGGTGCCTTTGGTGGCTGACTGTTTCCGCCCGCACCGCCCGTGCGGCTTTCGTTGTCGGGTGCGGGTGGCCCCGGTGGGGTGTTCTCGCCGTCGGCGGCTGCGGCTGACCGCCGGTTGGGTGACCGGTGTTGTCGTTGGCGCCGGTTGGTGGAGTTCGGGTCCGCTGATCGGGCGGAGTTGGCGTGTCGTCCGGGGGTGGGGGGCGAGGGTGGGGGGTCGGGCGGGAAGTTCATATGGTCATGCGATCGCGTACGGCCCTGCCCTCCCTCTTCTGCCTCGCCTCGGCCTCCGTCCTGCTCCCGCTGAGCCCCGCCGCCGCGCACGCCGCCACGGCGGCCGGGTGTGCGCCCTCTGCCGACGGGCGGTCCTTCCCTCTGGAGACCCGTATCCACGGCGGCCCCAACTCCTATGCGGCGGGCGGCGATTACGGCATCTGGTACATCGACCTCACCAACACCGCCAAGGACACCTGCACCGGCGTCCACCCGGTCGTCGTCCTCGTCGACGAGCGGCGCGCACTGAAGCCCGCGCAGCCCAGGATGGACTTCTACGACGGCTCCAAGGCGCATCCCGTCCGGTTCGTGACCACCGATGAACAGGAACTGATCGGTGTGCTGGAGGGCGACGGGTTCGGCGGGTTCACGGTGGCACCCGGCAAGACGGTGCGCGTCAAGGTACGGCTCGCCCTGACCCCCGACGCCACCCCGGAACAGGTCACCGCGAACGCCGCCGTCATCCAGCGCAAGGGCGACGACGGGGACTGGGTGGGGGAGTCCAACGCCTATCGGTTCGGCATCACGGACGTGGAGGACGAGGAGGACGAGGAAGGCGACGGAGACGAGCTGCCGACAGAGGCTCCCACCGGCACCGCCGGCCCCCGCGAGGAGAGCCCCGGTACGAGCGAGGACAGCCCCGGCACCGGTGAGACCGCTCCCGGCAACCCGGAGTCCGCGCCCGCCACCGGCAACTCCGAGTCCGCCCCCGCCACCGGCGCCCCCCAGACCGCCCCGCCCACCGGAACCCCCCGGGCCACCCCCACCGCAACCTCCGGCAGCTCCGCCCCCGCCGACACCCGGGCCACCCCCGGCACCCCCGCCACCCCCACCCCGTCCGGCCAGTCCGGCTCCCACCCCGCCACCACCCCGGCCCCGACCCTGACCGGCGCCGAGTCCCCCGGCCCGACCTTCTATCCGGCCACCCCGAAGCCCACCCCGACCCCCGGCACCGCCGCCCCGGAGGCGCCCGCGATCCCGTCCACCTCCGACGACGTAGCGGAACCCCCCGAGGACCCGGAGGGCGACGACACGACGGACCCGGAGGACGCGGACGACCCCACCGACTCCACGGACCCCTCCGACCACACCGACCCCACCGCCCCCGCAGACCAGCTCGCCGAGACCGGCCCCGCCCCCGCCCGCCCCCTCCTCGCCGCCACCACCGCCCTCCTCGCCCTCGGCGCCGCCGCCTTCCTGATCGCCCGCAGGAGGCCCCGTATCCACCCCCGCGACCGCCACTGACGTCCCCGTTTCCGCGGCCCTCACTACGCTGGGGGCTGCACCGCACTCAATCCGGGAGACGGAGACGCACATGGCAGACCGCAAGCCCATCGAGTCGTGGCTCACCGACATGGACGGTGTGCTGATTCACGAGGGTGTTCCGATCCCCGGTGCCGATGCCTTCCTGAAGAAGTTGCGGGAGGCCGAGCGGCCGTTCCTGGTGTTGACCAACAACTCCATCTACACCGCCCGTGACCTGCACGCACGGCTGCGCAGGCTGGGCCTGGACGTGCCGGTGGAGAACATCTGGACCTCCGCGATGGCCACGGCCCAGTTCGTCAACGAGCAGCGGCCCGGCGGCAGCGCCTACGTCATCGGCGAGGCGGGCCTGACCACCGCGCTGCACGACGTCGGCTACATCCTCACCGACCACGACCCCGACTTCGTGATCCTCGGGGAGACCCGTACGTACTCCTTCGAGGCCATGACCAAGGCCGTACGGCTGATCAACGACGGCGCCCGGTTCATCGCCACCAACCCGGACAACGTCGGCCCCTCCACCGAGGGCGCGCTGCCCGCCACCGGCTCGGTCGCCGCGCTGATCACCGCCGCCACGAAGAAGAAGCCGTACTTCGTCGGCAAGCCCAACCCGCTGATGATGCGGGCCGGGCTCAACGCGATCGGCGCCCACTCGGAGACCTCCGCGATGATCGGCGACCGGATGGACACCGACGTGCTGGCGGGCCTGGAGGCCGGGATGCGCACCTTCCTCGTCCTCACCGGCGTCACCCGGCCCGACGAGGTCGACCGCTACCCCTACCGCCCCTCCAAGGTCGTGGACTCGATCGCGGACCTGGTCGACCTGGTCTGAGGCGAGGGACCGGGGTCCGGACGCCGGCGGCGAAACCCGCCCTCACCCGGGCCCCGCCCGAGTCCCACCCATTCGGAGCAAGCGCCCCCCTCCCGGGGATGCGGGGGCGCTCCGCGCGGGGGAGCCTCCAGATATCTGGAGGTTCACGATGTGCTCAGCTCGCCTCACTCTCTGTGCGTCACTCCTGGCGGGGACCGCCCTCGCTCCCGCCACGCTCACGCCCGCCCACGCGGCGGACGGCGGGGTGACCGTGTCCCCGGCCGCGCCCGCCCCCGGCTCCGACGTGTCCCTGCGGGTGCGCGGCTGCTCCGGCTCGCAGGGCAGCGCGGTGTCGTCCGCGTTCGTCTCGGCCGCCCAGCTGATCGGCAGCGGGGGCGCGCTGACCGGGGACACCCGGGTGCGTACCGCGCTGCGGGCGGGGGCGTACGACGTCACGGTCACCTGTGCCGGTTACTCGTTCACCAGCCGGATCAACGTGGCCGACCGGGCCGCCGGTGACTCCGGGCAGGCGACGGGCCCCGACGGCCCGGCGGACGGCTCCGGCGAGGAGCCGCTGACCGCCCCCTCGCCCGTCGCCCCGGTCCACGCGGGCGGCGGCGGCATGGCGCGCGGCGTCACGGCCACCGCCCACGGCCTCGCGGCGGACGGGGACGGCGACACCCTCTTCGCCACGGTCGCCCCCACCGGCTCGGGCCCCGGCGCCGCGCAGGCGCTGACCGGCCTGGCCCTCGCGGGGTGCGCGGCGGCCGGGGTGGTCCTGCTCCGGTCCCGCCGGAGACGCGGCACCGACTGAGGGCACGGACACCGCCATGCCCGACGAATCCACCGCGCCCGGCGAGGACGCGCACACCTCCGGCACCGGCCGGCTGGTCATGATCACCGCCTGGGCGGTCCTGCTCCTCGGCCTGTGGCTGTGGGGCCGCGAGGCGACCGGACTGCCCGACCCGCCGGCCGGCGACCTGGCCGGGCTCGGCAGGGCGTACGACGGCACCCCCCTGCCCGCCCCGGCGAAGCCGCTGGCCGCCTCGGTCCCGCAACGCCTCGACATCCCCCAACTCGCCGTCCAGGCACCGGTGATGTCACGCGGTCTGGACGGCAAGGGCGCGATCGTCCCGCCGCCCTTCGACCAGCCGGGCGTGGTCGGCTGGTACGGCGCCGGCACCGCGCCGGGCGCCCCCGGCACCGCGCTGCTGGTCGGGCACGTCGACACCACGACCCGGGCCGCCGTCTTCTACCGGCTCAGCACCCTCAGGCCCGGCGAGAAGGTCCGCGTCGTCCGCGCGGACCACAAGGTCGCCGAGTTCACCATCGACGACGTCCAGGTCATCCCCCTGGCCCACTTCGACGCCGACCGCGCCTACGGCACCCGCGAGCCCGGCCGCGCCGAGCTGCGCCTGATCACCTGCGGCGGCACCTTCGACCAGGCCACCCGGAGCTACACGGCCAACGTGGTCGTCTCCGCGTACCTCACCGCCGCCGGCCCCTGACCGCGACGACCGGAAAGCCTCGACTCCCTTTCCTGGACGAGCTCGTGGCGTCCGGACCGGTATGCCACGATTGGTACCCGACCGGCTGCGCTCCAGGGGGGAATCGCATGTACGACGGCAGGGGGGACCGTCCTTCGGGACGGGCACGGATGTCCGCGGTGCTGCTGGGGGCGGCGCTGCTCGCGGCGGGGTGCTCCTCGAAGGACCCCGGCGACAACGGCGCCGGAACCGGGGACACCGGGGCGCGGATCACCCAACAGCCCCGCGCGGCCGACCCGTTCTGGGTCAACCCGGACGGCAACGCGGCCCGCCAGGTCGCCGCCTACGAGAAGGCGGGCAGAAAGACCGAGGCCGCCCGGATACGCAGGATCGCCGAGCAGCCGACGGGGGAGTGGATCGGCCCGGAGAACCCCGAACAGGAGGCCCGCGGCTTCACCGAGGCGGCCGAACGCTCCAACCGTACGGCCCTGTTGGTGCTGTACGACATCCCGCACCGCGACTGCGGCCAGTACTCGCGCGGCGGCGCCGCCGACGGAGACGCCTACCGCGCCTGGATCGACGGCGTGGCCCGGGGCATCGGGAATCGCCCCGCCACCGTGATCCTCGAACCGGACGCCCTGCTCCACCTGGTCGACGGCTGCACCCCCGCCGAGTTCCACGAGGAGCGCTACGACCTGCTCTCCGGCGCGGTGGACCGCCTCAAGTCCCTGAAGAACACCAAGGTCTACCTCGACGCGGGCAACGCCGGCTGGGGCCACCCCGACCAGATCCACGAGCCCCTGCGCCGCGCCGGCATCGACCGCGCCGACGGCTTCGCCGTGAACGTCTCCAACTTCTACTCCACCAAGGACTCCCTCACCTACGGCAAACGTCTCTCGGCCAAGGTCGGTGACAAACACTTCGTGATAGACACCAGCCGCAACGGCAACGGCCCCTACACGGGGGGCAGTCCGGACGAACGCTGGTGCAATCCGCCGGGGCGGGCCCTGGGCGAACCCCCGACCACGAAGACGGCAGACCCGCTGGTGGACGCCTACTTGTGGGTCAAGCGCCCAGGTGAGTCGGACGGCACGTGCAAGGGCGGCCCGAAGGCAGGCAATTGGTGGCCAAGTTATGCGTTGAAACTTGCGGAGGCACCAACCCCCTAAGGGGCGCGGGGAACTGCGCGACAAGCCACAGCGCTCCCGCACCCGCTCACGAAGCCTGCGGGAGCACTATGGAACGCGAACCCACCGCGCGACCGACGGAGTCCCCTGGTCATCGTCCACAAACAGCATGTACCACCCCGACGGCACCAGATTCCGACTCTTCGGCACCGTCACGGTGACCCGATCCCCCGCCGTCTTGAAGTCCAGCGCGATGGACCGCTGATCCACATCCGTGACATGCGTGGACGCACTCGGCCGGATCAACCGCGCCTTACGAATGCTCTGCGCATGCCGAGAGGCGAACGTCCCCGAGGCCCCCCGCGCGATCTCGGAAGGCCCCTCACTCAACTCAGGCCGGGCGTCCCGGTAGAGATACGGCGGGCTGTAGACCTCGATCCGCTGCTCGAACACCCCCGGCTTGGTGTTCGCCTTGTCCCCGTACAGCGAGTCGGAGCCGAAGAACAGCACCCGCCCGTCCGGGAGCAGCAGCGACCCGGAGTGGTAGTTCCGCCCCACCAGCGGGTCCGCGACCCGCGTGAAGCTGTTGCCGTCCGGGTGGTACAGCCGCGCCTGGTGGATGTTGGAGTCGCCGCGCCCCCGGTAGTCCTCCGAGCCGCCGGAGACCAGGACGGTGTCGTCGGGCAGGATCGAGGACTGCGGATAGCGGGTCCCCTTCTCCAGCCGGGGCCCGTCCGTGAAGTGCGGCCGCTTGGCCTTGAGGTCGATGAGCCGCGTCTTCTTGCTGGACAGCGCGGACTCGCCCACCCCGCCGCCGCCGATCACCAGGAACCGTTCGTCCTGGGCCGGAGGCAGCAGCACGGTCCCGGAGGTCTCCAGCCGGTCCGGGTCGCTGAGCCCGGGCAGATCGGTGAACTCGTTGCTGTCCAGGTCCCAGATGCCGGGCGTGCGGCCCACGTCGTCGGGGCCGTACCCCGCGTTCGACCCGGAGTAGAAGATCTTCCCGTTCTGGAGCAGGAACAGCGCCGGGTAGGTCGGGAACTGCCGGATCTTCTTGGTGTACGTCCACTTCCTGGTCTTGGGGTCGAAGACCTCGTTCTTGCCGGGCACGAGCTGGCCGATGTCGTCGAGCCCGGAGACGCTGAGGACCTTGCCGTCGGACAGGGTCGTCAGCGTCGGGTACCAGCGGGCCTCGTGCATCGGGTCGACCTTGATGTACCGCTCGGCCACCGGGTCGAACTCGTAGGCGTCGCGGATGCCTTGGAAGTCCTTCTTGTCGAGCGCGAGCTTCTGCGCGATGCCGTACGTGTTGCGCGCGTCGGCTCCCTTGAGGCCCTGGACGCGGTAGTTGTCCTGCGTACCGGTCTCGTACGTGGCGCCGCTGCGCTGTGCTTCGACGTAAATGCGGCCCAGGCCGGGGTCGTTGCGCAGGAACTTGCCCGTCTTGCGGTCGAAGACCTTCTTCGCGCGCGGGACGAGCACCGGGTCCTTGGAGACGAACGTCCGGCCGTTGGACCGCCCGGTGAAGCGCGTGCCCGCGGGCAGGGTCACCGGCTTGTCCGGGTTCTCGTTGTGGACGATCATCAGGCCGCCGGCCTTGGTGACATCGCCCTTGAGCTTCTCGTACCGCTTGGTGCCGCCGGCGATCAGCAGGTTGCCGTTGGCGAGCTGGGTGTGGCCGGTGCAGAACAGGTCGCTGGGCGTGGGGATCTTCTTGATGGTGCCCTTGACCGGGTCGTAGAGCCGGGTGTCGAACTTCTTCCGGTCGAAGTTGTCCTGGTTGTTGCCCGACCCGGCGACCAGCAGCACCTTGCCGGTGTGCAGCAGGGCCGCGTGGATGGTGTCCTGGCGGTACTCCTTGGGGAACTCGAGGACGTCCCAGTGGCCGTTGGCGGCCTTGTACTCCGGCTCGTTGATCTTGTACTGGTGGTACTGCGCGGTGCCGAAGCGGTAGAGCCAGGGGCCGTTCATGCCCGCGAGCGCGAGCACGACGACGCTGCCCATGGCGAACCGGCGGACCCGGCGGCGCCCGGTGCGGTCTCTCATTCCGTACGCCCCCCGAGTCCGCCGAGGGCGATCGGCAGGGTGTCGTCCCGCTCACCGTCCGGCGGTGGCCCGCTCCAGGCGGCCCTGGGGTGCGGGATCTGCGGGGCGCTCCCGGCGACCACCCCGGCCCCGGCGACCATCCCCGCCCCGGCGACCACCTCGGCCCCGGCCAACACCCCGGTCCCGGCGGTAAGTTCGGCCTCGACCCCCGAGTCCGTCGCCCGCCGGGCCGCCCGCCGCTCCTGCCACAGCGCGTACCGCCACGCGAGAATCGGCGTCGCCGTGATCAGCAGCGCGAACACCGCCCACGTGATCATCGCCGGATGCGCGTGCCCGAGCGTGAAGCCCGCGGCCAGCGATCCCGCGAAGACCGCGATGAAGAACCAGTGGATGCGGAAGGTCCCGAACAGCGTGTCCGGGCTGGCCGATTCGCCCTTGGGCGTCACCACGAAGCGGCTCTTGCGGCGCAGGACGGCGTCCATCAGCGAGCGGGCGTAGACCGGTGCGGATAGCGCCGACATCACCATGCCCGCGACCCCGCCGGAGCCCTCCGGCTCGTGCGGAGAGACGTTGTGCCGCCGGTTCCAGACGTACAGGCCGATCTGGAGCGCGGAGGCGTTGCCGTAGAGCATCAGCCACACGGTCGGGTCGATGTTCACGCCCGAGGCGCCCAGGCCCAGGAACAGGGCGCAACTGAGCGCCGCAAGAATCCAGTTGAGGGCGGACATCGGGTAGAACACGATCATCATCGTGTAGTTGAAGAGCTTGCCCGGCGGCAGCGTGAACAGGCCCTTCCAGTACTGCTTGAGGATCGTCTCGTACGTCCCCCGGGACCAGCGCAGTTGCTGGGTGAAGAAGTCGGTCCAGGCGTTCGGGCCCTCGCCTACCGCGAGCACGTCCGGGGTGTAGACGGACTTCCACTTGCGGCCGGTGGCGGGATTCTTCGTGCGGTGCATCTCGAAGCCGGTGGCCATGTCCTCGGTGATCGAGTCGTACAGCCCGCCGATCTGCCGGATGGCGCCGATGCGCACCGCGTTGGAGGTGCCGACGAACATCGGGCCGCCGTACCGGTTCCCGGCGCGCTGGACGAGGGCGTGGAAGAGGAACTGCTGCGACTCGGCGGCCTTGGTGACGAAGGTGTCGTAATTGCCGTACACCTGCGGGCCGATGACGAAGCCGACGTCCGGGTCGCGGAAGTAACCGAGCATCCGCTCCAGGTAGTTGGGGAGCGGGACGTGGTCGGTGTCGACGGAGGCGAAGAAGTCGTACGCCTCGCCGTGCGCCTCCAGCCAGGCGTTGTAGTTGCCGTGCTTGGTCTTCGCGCGGTACGGCCCCTCGGGGCGGTTCCAGCGCTCGACGCCCTTGCGGCTGAAGTGGTGCACGCCGAGCCGGGCGCAGACCTCCTTGACGGCCGGGTCGTCGCCCTCGTCGAGGAGCCAGACGTGCAGCAGGCCGCGGTGGCGCAGCCGGACGGCGGCCTCCAGGGTGCGGGTGACCATGTCCAGCGGTTCCTTGCCGGGCACGAAGGTGGTCAGGAACGCCACCCGGGTGCCGGTCTCGGGCACCACCGGCACCGGGTCGCGGGCGACGAGGGTGGCGTGCGCGTTGGACAGCACGTTCACACAGCGGAAGAACTCGATGAGGCCGATCGAGACCAGCATCACCGTGTCCAGCGCCGGCAGCGCGGCGAAGGCGGGGTAGTCGCGCTCGGTCCAGTGCGCCGGCTGGAGCAGCCAGCCCAGCAGGACGAGCGAGAGCAGCGGGGCGGCGCCGAGCATCAGCGCCGCGCGTATACGGTGCGGCTCCTGCGCGAGCAGGGAGCGGTAGCGGACGGTGTAGGGCCGGCCGGGCGGCGGCTGGGTCAGCGGCCCGGCGAGGCGGCTGTAGTGCTCGTAGTCGTATCTGGGCAGGTTCCTCCTGATCCTGCGGAACTGGCCGTCCCGGTGCTGGACGGTGCGCAACCGCGTGGTCCGCGACGGATCGTCGCTCTGGTCATGGCTCTGCCGGGCGCCCTGCGGCGTCGACGTCATGAGTGATCCCCCCACACGCGCGACGGCGCGTGTTTCGTCGGTCGTCCGCCCCGCCGGTGCCCCCTCGGCCGTCGCGGGACGGTTAGCTCCGGTTGACGCGGCATCCCCCTCGGCGCCGCTCGGTCGGCGGGCTCCCCTCCCGCCGGTCGACCACCGGTATCAACCCCCCAACTGCCGTGTTTCCACGGCATGATGGACAACAGGGTTCTACGGCGTCGAGCATGATCGCAAGATGCGAAACGCGGTGTTTACCGGTCAAAAGTGCTCATGTACCGCGCAAAACGATCAGGCCCCTCGTTTTCACGAGAGGCCTGATCGTTTGTCTGTGCGCCGCCAGGGACTCGAACCCCGGACCCGCTGATTAAGAGTCAGCTGCTCTAACCAACTGAGCTAGCGGCGCCTGCTGACAGAGAAAACTCTACATGACCTGGAGGGGCCTCCCGACCATCGCCGGCCGCCCCTGATCACCCCTGCCGCCCTTCAGGGGGGTGCCGTACATCATTCGGACCGTCAACATGCGCGTCCCGGCGACAGTTGTGAGACTGATCGACGTGCACACCCGCGGACAAATCCACCCCGAATGTGAGGTAGATCGCATGATCGCTCCGGTGTTCGAGGAAATCGAGCCCGCGAGCGACTGTGACTGCCCCGGCTGTGTCCTCGGGCGGCGGGCGGCGCCCCGTCCGTCGCCCGGCGGTTTCCACGGCCGCCCGGTGGCCCGGGGCGCCGCGGTCGTGGCCGCGGCGTCCGCCGTCCTCGGGGCGGCGCCCCAGGTCCTGGCCGCGTCGTACGCCCCGGCCCGCCCCGGCGTCCCGGCGGCCGGGACGGTGGCGGCCGGCCCGGTGGCGGACGGCTCGGCGGACGGCGGTGCGGCCACGACCCCGCAGGGCGGTACGGCCCCGCTCTTCGGCACCGGCACCTCCCCGGCCCCCGCCAGCCGCTCCCCGGCCATGACCCGGACCCAGATCATCAACCGGGCCAAGCTGTGGGTGGACGCGCAGGTGCCGTACAGCACGACCCGGTACTGGTCCGACGGCTACCGGCAGGACTGCTCGGGCTATGTCTCCATGGCCTGGGGGCTGCTCTCCAACGAGTGGACGGGCAGTCTCGCCCAGTTCGGCGTCAAGATCACCAAGGATGAGCTGCAGCCCGGCGACATCCTGCTCTTCCACAACGCCGCCGCCCCGCAGAACGGCTCCCACGTCGTGATCTTCGGCGGCTGGACCGACTACACCCGCACCGCCTACACCGGCTACGAGCAGACGCCGCCGCACACCCGCCGCCAGAGCACGCCGTACCCCTACTGGAACAACACCACCAAGTACGTCCCCTACCGCTACAAGAACGTCACCAGCGGGGCGTCCGGATCGGAGCCGGGCACCGGCGGGGCGCTCACCCCGTTTCCCGGCACCTCGTACTTCGGTCCCGGCGCCAACAACAAGTACGTCACCCAGCTCGGCCAGATGCTGGTCGCGCGGGGCGGCGCCGCCTACTACGGCACGGGTCCGGGGCCGGTCTGGGGCGAGGCCGACCGGCGGGCCACCGAGGCGTTCCAGAAGGCCCAGGGCTGGACCGGCTCCGCCGCCGACGGGCTGCCGGGCCCGCGCACCTGGGAACTCCTGGTCACCGGCGCCGGCAAGGACATCCCGCCCGTGAAGACGGGCTCGGTGCCCGCCTTCCCCGGCCGGGACTACTTCCGTCCCGGCGCGAACAACGTCTACGTCACCCAGCTGGGGCAGCAGCTGGTGAAGAAAGGATTCGGCAGCTACTACGCCACCGGTCCAGGACCCCGCTGGGGCGAGGCCGACCGGCGGGCCGTCGAGGCGTTCCAGAAGGCCCAGGGCTGGCGCGGCTCGGCCGCCGACGGCTACCCGGGGCCCGACACCTGGCGCCGCCTGTTCACCTAGCCGTACCCGCACCCGGACGCGGAGCCGGACGCCCCCGGTCCCGCCCCACGAGACCCCCTTGCTCACCCCTTTGTCATGACGCATCTGGCGCGGAGGCTGGAGGCACCCATGAGCACGACCGCACCGCACACGCACGAGTTCGAGTCCGAGTCCGGAGCCGAGTCCGGGGAACCGCCCGAGGACGCCCCGGCGCCCCTGGGCGCGGCCGGCCACCGGCCGCCCCGGCTGATCCACAACGAGGTGACGACCGAGATCCCCGTCCATCTCCTCTTCCGCGACGACCCGGCCCCCGAGCCGGTCCCGCTGAAACCCGCCGTGGTGGGCCGCAGACAGGGCACCGGCGAGCAGCCGCGCCTCACGCGCCCGGCGCCGGCGGCCCGCCCCCGCCCGCTGCCCCCGGCCGGTCCGGAGCCGGCCGAGCGTCCCGCGCGGGTGCTGCCCGGCGCGGCCGGGGTGTGCGCGGGGCTCGGCGGCGTCGCCGGGTGCCTGGCCACCTCGTGGTGGGCCGGGGTGCTGCCGCCGCTCGTCCTGGAGTCGCTGCGGCTGCCGTCGTACGCGGGCGCCGGGCTCGGTCCCGCGCAGTGGGCGGCGTACGCGGGGGCCGGGATCGTCGGGCTGTCCGGCTTCGCGGGGCTGGCCCGGGGGCGGACCGGGCAGGCCTGGGTGCTCGGCCTGTTCGGCCGTTACCGGGGCACGGTCCGCCGTACCGGACTGCTCTGGGTGAACCCGCTGCTGCGGCGGCGCCGGGCGGACGTACGGCTGCGGCACTGGCGCAGCGAGGCGATCCCGGCGGCGGACGCGAGCGGGGTGGCGCTGCGGGTGTCGGTCCTGGTGGTGTGGCGGGTGCGGGACACCGCGCGGGCGCTGCTCGGGATCGAGGACCACGAGGGCTATCTGCGCGAGTGCGTGGAGGCGGCCCTCGCCCGGGTGCCGGTGGAGGCGCCGGGCGGCCCGCGCGGCGGCGCGGACGCCTCCGCGGAGGTGCTGACCCGGCTGGTGGCGGGCGACGGGGCCGCGGCCGGTCTCGAAGTGTTCTCGGTACGGCCGCTCCGCGTGGAGTACGCCCCCGAGGTGGCCGCCGCGATGCACCGGCGCCGGATCGCCGCCCTGGACGCCCAGCAGCGGGCCACGATGCTCAGCTCGGTGGTGGACTCGGTGGAGGACACGGTGACCCGGCTGACCGTGCGCGGGCTGGTCGAGCTGGACGACTACGAGCGCAAGGCGCTGGTGCGGGATCTCACCGTGGCGTTCTGCTCGGGGCGCGGGGAGCCCGCCTGAGGTCCGGCCGCGCGGGGTGCGCGCACGGTATGGACATGTTCAACTCCCGGTAATAATCTGGCACTTGGTCTAGACCTACTGCACGGCTCAGTGAACTTCCCCCACGTTCTCCCAGGAGCGGCAGCATGAAGACCAAGTTGTCCGCCGCCCTGCTCGTCGCGGTGACCGCGGGAGCCTTCGGGCTCTCCACCACCGCGGCCAGCGGGCACGGCTACACCGACTCCCCGGTCAGCCGGCAGAAGCTCTGCCAGAACGGCTCCGTGGCGAACTGCGGCGACATCCAGTGGGAGCCGCAGAGCGTCGAGGGCCCCAAGGGCTTCCCGGCCTCCGGTCCCGCCGACGGCCAGCTCTGCAACGGCGGCGTGAGCCGGTTCGCGCAGCTCGGCTCGCCGGTCACCCCGTCCGGCGCGGCCTGGCCCACCACCCGGCTCACCGGTGGCCAGTCGTACACCTTCCGCTGGCAGTTCACCGCCTCGCACGCCACCACCGACTTCAGCTACTACGTCACCAAACAGGGCTGGAACCAGAACCACGCCCTCGCCCGCTCCGACCTCAACCTCACCCCGTTCCTCAAGGTGCCGTACAACAACCAGCGGCCCCCCTCCACGCTCAGCCACAGCGGGACGCTGCCGACCGGGCTCAGCGGGCATCACGTCATCCTCGCGGTGTGGACGATCGCGGACACGGGCAACGCGTTCTACGCCTGCTCGGACGTGACGTTCTGAGCCGAGGAATGCGAGCGCGTGTAGGGTCCGCATGCGCCTGGTGGGCCGAACGGGTCCACCGGGCGCGTGAGTCACGGTTCCGACGTACGGGGGGTACGCGCGCCCATGGGTTTCTTCGACCTCTGCATGATGCTGATTCTCGTCGTCCTCGCCGCGGGCGCCGTGGCCGTCGCCCGGCGGGCGCGGCAGCGGCGGGAGGCCTGGGCGAGCGGGCTGACCGCCGAGGCCCGGGTGATCCGGGCGTGGGTCACGACACGCATGGTCAACAACGTCCTGCACCGGGTGCAGTGGCACGAGTACGTCTTCACCACCGCCGACGGCCGCGCCGTCCGCTTCAAGGAGAGCGGCGGCCCACGCGTCCGCGCCGAGGGCGACACGGTCCTGATCCACTACACCGCCCACGCCCCGGACAAGGCCACAGCCGGCGAACCCCGCCCGGGCGCGGAGGCGGCGGGCACGACCGTATGGCTGCTGCTCTTCGCGGGGGTCGCGGTGCTCGTGATCCGCGAGTGGGTGACGCTGTCCTGAGCGGCCGTATTCACCCAGGACCTTCCGAGGTTGCTATTCGACGGCTCCCAGGAACTCCGCCAACGGCCGCAGTCCCGCAGGGGGGTGGGGGAGCGACCACAGGTCGCGCACGATGGCCACCGCCAACGTGTGGTGCTGCATCCAGGTGGGGGCCACGAGGCGCAGGGACTCCAGCGCCTTCACCGCTTCGGCGGCGTTCCCGGTGTCCGTGTGCGCGCGGGCCACGTCCAGGAGGAGCCAGGTCCGCCAGGACGGCGGGGTGTCCTTGCTGAGCCGCATTCCCTTGGCGAGGGCCAGGGCGTCCTGCGGGTGCCCGTACTGCACGGCGAGGCGGACGCGTTCGATGCGGACCGACGACGGGCTGAAGACGCTCACCATGCGGTGGTCGCTGCCCGCGGGCAGCTTGGAGACGCGGGCCGCTTCCTTCTCCGCCCCCGCCATCAAATCCGCCGCACGCTCGTAGTCGCCGCTCCGCGCGGCGGACGTGGCGGCGCTCATGGTGAGGGCGCCCCACACCTTCAGCCCGTCGGCCGTGTCCGTGTGCCCGCCGCTCTCGACGGCTTCGGCCGAGCGGAGAGCGATCCCCAGGGCGTCTTCCAGGCGGCCTTGGCGCTGGTAGGTCCAGGCGACGGAGTTCACGATCACGGGGACCAGGAGCGGGTCGGCGGACTGCTCCGCCGCGTCTATGGCCCGCTCCAGGCTCGTCAGCGCGAGGTCGGTCTTGCCCATGCGTACGGCGACGTGTCCGGCGAGCTGGAGTGCCTTGCTCAGGGCCGCGAAACCGGCCCTGCGGTCGTCGTCGCTGCCGGACACCGTGGCGGAACGCGCGTCGGTGATCAGATCGGGCAGGCTCTTCATCACGGAGTCGAACTCGGCCGCGTGATATTGCGACCACCCGTCCGCGATCTGCTCGCGCAGCCACTCCAGGGAGAAGTCCGGACCGGTCGGTTCGGGCTCAGGCCCCCACAGTGCGGGCATGACAGCCCGGCGCACAGCGACGAAGCGCGGTCCGTCGCTCTCTCCGCCCGCCGTGACCGCCGGAGGGTCGCCCAGCAGCGTGGTCAGCTCCACGCCCAGGCCGCCCGCGAGCGCGTGCAGCGTGGGCAGGCGTGCCGAGTGCTTCCGCCGCTGCTCAAGCTGCCGGATCACATCGACCGACACACCGGAGCGCTCGGCCAGCTCCTCCGGCGCCAGGGAAGCCAGCCGGCGCAGACGGCGCAACGTCTCCCCGAGGTCTTCGCTCGCCACGCCGCCACCGTACGCTGCCGTACTCCGCGGGCAGCTCCCCTGGTTCGTGGACCACTGGGGTGGCCGCCCCGACTTCTCCCGCGTCATCGGGTACGACGGTGACGAGGTGGTGGGCTTCGCCTACGGGGCTCCCGCCGTCGAGGGCCGGGAGTGGTGGCGGGAGTGGTTGGAGGCGGCACCGGAGCGTACGGCGACGTTCCACTTCTCGGACCTGTCGCTGGCCTGACCGGTACCGGACCGGCACCCGGGAACGCCGAAGGCCCCCCGCTCGCGCGAGGGGCCTTCGTTCTGTGCGCCGCCAGGGACTCGAACCCCGGACCCGCTGATTAAGAGTCAGCTGCTCTAACCAACTGAGCTAGCGGCGCGTGACTCTCGCCTTCCGCTCTTCGCGGCCGGCGACAGAGAAAATACTACCTGGTCCTGGAGGGTGCTCGTGACCACCCGCCGAGCCCCTACAGCGCCAGCGAGAGGAGCACCGGCGCCGCGCTGCGGTGGAGCGTGTCCGCCGCCTGGCGGAGCCGGTGGGCGCGTTCCACCGGGAGGGAGACGGCCAGGCAGCCGACGGCGGAGCCGGCGGTGACGGGGACGGCCGCGCAGACCGTGCCGACCGCGTACTCCTGGAGGTCCAGGACCGGGGCGGTGGGCGGCTGGGCGGCCAGGCGGGAGAGCAGCAGCTTGTCGCTGGTGATCGTGTGCGAGGTGAGCCGGGCCATCCGGTGCCGGGAGAGGTGATCGCGGCGGGCGCCCGGGTCCAGCTGGGTCAGCAGGCTCTTGCCGACCGCCGTGGCGTGGGCCGAGCAGCGGAAGTCCACCCATTCGTTGACCGCCGGGGTGGCCGGGCCGGCCGCGTACTGGGTGACCCGGACCTCACCATCCACGTACCGGCTCATGTACACCGCCGCGCCCACCGAGTCGCGCAGCCGGTCCAGGACGTGCTGGATCTTCTCCCGCAGCGCCCGCTCCCGCCCGTGCGCGGAGCTGAGCCGGCGCAGCGCGTCCCCGGTGACCCAGGCGCCGTCGGTGAGCTGCTCGACGTACCCCTCGCGGCGCAGCATGCGCAGCAGGGCGGTCAGCCGCTCGGCGTCCAGGCCCGTACGCCGGGACAGGACGGCGTCGGTGACCCCGGCGGAGTGACGGGCCACCCACTCCAGCACGCGCAGCGCGTCCTGGGCCGAGTGGTACGGGGCGGTCGGCTCGTGCTTCAGCGCCACGGTTTCCCCCTGCGCTCGCTCGCTTGTGGCCGCGAGGTCCGGTCGGGACCGTTTTCCACGATAACGGCCAACGGGCCCCGGAGAGGAGGGGGTTGACAAACTCCCCGGCGCCCCTCCCGGCCCCCTCCGAGCTGCGGCGCAGGCCCTGTGGCATATGCCGGAGGCATCACCCAACGCCTGGACCTCGGCTTCCCGCGTTCACCCTCCGCGCCCAGGGCGCCGCGCCGGGGAATCACAGCACCGCGCTGAGGAACTCCCGCGTCCGCTCCTGCTCGGGATCGCTGAAGATCTTCTCCGGCGGACCCGACTCCACGATCCGCCCCTCGTCGAACATCAGCACCTGATCGGAGATGTCCCGCGCGAAGCCCATCTCGTGGGTCACGCACAGCATGGTGATGTCGGTGCCCCGCGCGATGTCCCGCAGCAGATCGAGCACGCCCGCGACCAGCTCGGGGTCGAGCGCGCTGGTCACCTCGTCCAGGAGCAGCACCCGGGGCCGCATCGCCAGCGCCCGGGCGATCGCCACCCGCTGCTGCTGGCCGCCGGAGAGCCGGGTGGGCCGGGCGTCGCACTTGTCGGAGAGCCCGACCAGCTCAAGCAGCTCCCGGGCCCGCGCCTCGGCCTCGTCCCGGTCCATGCCGAGGACCTGGACGGGCGCCTCGGTGAGGTTGCGCAGCACCGACATGTTCGGGAACAGGTTGAAGTGCTGGAACACCATGCCGATCTTCTTGCGCACCTCCCGGATCTGCTTCTCGGGCGCCGGGAACAGCGCCTCGCCGTCCACGGTGATCGTGCCCTCGTCCGGCTCGGTGAGGGTCATCAGCATCCGCAGGATCGTGGTCTTGCCCGAGCCGGAGGGGCCGATCAGGGTCACATGGCGGCCGGCGTCCACGGAGAAGTCGAGGCGGTCCAGCACGGTGTTCGTGCCGAACCTCTTGCTCACCCCGGCCAGCCGGATCAGCTCGCCGCCGGGGCCGCTCCCGGCCGGGGTGAGGTCGGCGGTCGTCGGGTCGATGTCAGCGGACAAGGCGTCGCTCCAGGGCTCGCAGGACAAGGGAGGCCAGATAGGACAGGACGATGAAGGCCACGCCGATCACGGTCAGCGGCTCGGTGAACTGGAAGTGCTGCTGGGAGAAGAGCCGGGCGCGGCCCAGCATCTCCAGCACCGTGATCACCATCAGCATCGGCGTGTCCTTCAGCATGGAGATCACGTAGTTGCCGAGCGCGGGCACCACCCGGCGTACCGCCTGCGGCAGGATCACCGCCGTCCAGGTCCGCCGCCTGGGCAGACTCAGCGCGGTCGCCGCCTCCCACTGGCCGACGGGCACCGCCTCGATACCGGCCCGGTAGGCCTGCATGGTGTACGTCGAGTAGTGCAGCCCGATCGCGACGACACCGGTGGTCAGCGCCGAGAAGGTCAGCCCCCACTCGGGCAGCACGTAGAAGAGGAAGAACAGCTGCACCAGCAGCGGGGTGTCGCGCACGAACTCGGTGACCGTGCCCACCGGCCAGCGCACCCAGCGCGAGGGCAGCCGCATCAGCAGCGCCCACACCAGGCCCAGCGAGAAGGACAGCAGCGAGCCGAGCACCAGCACCTTCAGGGTGACAAGCAGGCCCTGCCAGAAGTACGGCATGAAGTCGCCGACCGCGTTCCAGTTCCAGGTCATGCCGCACCACCCCCGCCGGCGATGACACCGGCCGTCTGCGCGCGCTTCTTCTCACGCGCCGCCGTCTCCGACCCCGCGTCCTTGCCGAGCCCGGCCTTCAGCCGCTTCTCCAGCAGGCGCATCAGCCGGGTGAGGGTGAAGGCGATCACGAAGTAGATGAGCAGCACGTACGCGTAGATCTCCGCGCTCTGCTGGAGCGCGAGCCGCACCAGGTTGGCGCTGAACGTCAGGTCGCCCATGCCCATCACCGACACCAGCGCGGTGCCCTTGAGCAGTTCGACCAGCAGATTGCAGAACGAGGGGATCATCTCCGGCACCGCCTGCGGCAGCAGGACCAGCCGCAGCCGCTGCCAGGGGGTGAACCCGAGCGCGATCCCGCCCTCGCGCTGCGCGGGGTCCACCGCGTTCAGCGCGCCGCGCACGATCTCCGCGCCGTACGCGCCGTAGGTCAGCCCGAGCGCCAGCGTGCCCGCCCACAGCGGGACCAGCTGCCAGCCGAAGGCGACCGGCAGCACGAAGAACACCCAGAAGATCATCACCAGCGCGGAGGTGCCGCGGAACACCTCGGTGTACAGGCCCGCGAGGAAGCGGACGAGCCGGCGCCGGCCGGTGCGGGCGATTCCGGCGGCGAAGGAGGCGACCGTCGCCAACGCCGCGCTGAACAGCAGCAGTTGGACCGTGGTCCAGACGCCCTTGAGGACGAGTATCCAGAGCCCTGAGGTCATCGGCCGCACAGCTCCTTCGCGGTCAGGTCCGTCATCTCGTCCCGCGTGAAGCCGAACGGCCGCAGAATCCGGAGCAGTTCGCCGCTCTTCTTCAGCTTGTGCAGTTCGGTGTTGAAGGCGTCGCGCAGCCGGGTCTCGCCGGGACGGAACGCGAACGCGCCCCCGTCGATCTGCCGTTGGCCCTTCACGACGGGCGCGAACGGCTCGACGTCCTCCGTCTTCGCGGACTTCCTCACCACCTGGCGGACGGTGACCGCCGTACCGGCGAACGCGTCCACCCGCCCGGCCTCGACCGCGTTCAGCCCGGCCACCTGGTCGGGCACGATCAGGATGTCGCTCTCCTTGTAGCCCGCGTCCACGGCGTGCTGGATCTGGGCGTACCCGGTGCCGGTCGCGAACCTCGCCTTCTTCGCCACCACGTCCTTGTAGGTGTGCAGCCCCTTCGGGTTGCCCTTGCGGACGACGAAGGAGTCGAGCATCTGGTAGTCGGGGTCGGCGAAGATGACCTGTTCACAGCGCTGGGCGTTGACGTACATCCCCGCCGCGACCACGTCGAACTGCTGGGAGTTCAGGCCCGGGATGAGCGAGCCGAACTCGGTCGGCACGGGCTGCACCGCGTCCACCCCGAGCCGTTTGAAGATCACCCGGGCCAGCTCGGGCGCCTCGCCCGTCAGCCGCCCCTGCCGGTCGATGTACCCGAAGGGCACCTCACCGGCGATCCCGAGCCGTACGACGCCCTGCGCCCGCAGCCGGTCGAGCAGTTCACCACCCCGGCTGCCCGCCGCCGGGGCCACCCGCGTGCAGCCCACCGCGCCGAGCCCGCCGAGCGCCGTCGCGCCCAGCAGCAGCGAGCGTCTGCGCACCTGTGACCGGATTCCGTCTCTGCCGTTGCCTGGGGGAGAAGCCATGGCCGCGCCGCTACCCAGCCGTCCACGGTGTATGCCCGCCGGTTTCCGCCGAGGTCAGTGCCCGGGGACGTAACCCCGCTTCTTGTCCACCACGTTGACCAGCGGCCGGCCCGCCGCCCAGCGCTCGTACAACTCCACGAACTGGGTGCCCAGTTCATCGCGCCAGCCGACCGTGTCCCCGGCCATGTGCGGGGAGACGAGCAGCCCCGGCGCGTCCCACAACGGGCTGTCGGCGGACAGGGGTTCGGCGGCGAAGACGTCCAGTGCGGCGCCCGCGATCCAGCGGCTGCGCAGGGCGCCGGCGAGCGCGTTCTCGTCGACCAGACCGCCCCGGCCGACGTTCACGAACACCGCCGAGGGCTGCATCACCCCGAACCGGCGCGTGTCGAACATGCGGTACGTCTTCTCGGTCAGCGGGGCGGCCGCGATCACCCAGTCCGCGCGGGCGATCAGCCGGTCCAGGTCGGCCGGGCCGTGCACCCCCGTCCGGGGCACCCGTCCGACCAGTGCCGGGGTCACCCCGAGCGCCTTCAGGGTGCGCGCGATCGCCCGGCCGATCGGCCCCGAGCCGACCACGCACGCGCGCGTGCCCGCGACCCGCCGTGTCTCGCGGTGCCGCCACTCGCGCCGCCGCTGGAACCCCACCGTCCCCGGCAGGTCCTTGGCGACGGCCAGCACCAGCGCGGCCACGTACTCGGCGACCGGCTGCTCGAAGATCCCGCGCGCGTTGGTCACCACCGTGTCACTCGCGGCCAGCTCCGGGCACAGCAGATGGTCGACGCCCGCGCTCGCCGTGTGCACCCACACCGGCCGGGGACCCTCGCCGGGCCACGCCTCGCGTACGGCGGTGGAGGCGAAGTCCCAGACCAGCAGGACATCGGCCTCGGGCAGCCGCTCGGCGAGCCCGGCCGCGTCGGTGCGCAGCACGCGGACCCGGCCGGTGAGCCTGCCCAGCCGGGGCGGCGGATCGGTGTCGAGGACCAGCAGGGTGGGACGGGTCGGGATGTGCATCGGCCTCCCGGGTCCGGGGGCGCGCGGAGCGTCCGGCACAGGCGGAGCGACCACCGTGGCACGCGCGCCGGACCCCGTCAACGACCGCGCACCGCTCGGCCACGCGGGGACGGTGGCGCCCTTCACCCCATGGGTTCGGCCCGGACGGGGTACGTGTGCCGTGCGGCCGCCCGGCAACCGGGGCGCCGCGCGGACGGCAGGCCCCGCACCGGGACCCCGCCCGCACCCGAACCCGACGGAAGGGCCGACATGACCGCACTCGGACTGCTCTGCACGGACCACCGGGGCGAGGACGACTACCCCCGCATCGAGCAGCTCCTCGGCAGCGACGTCCGGGTGGACCTCGTACGTCCCGACCCCGGGGCCGGGATCACGGGCGCCGCCGAGGAACTGCGGCTGGCCGGGGCCGACGCGGTGGTGCGTACGGGCGGGGGGTTCACGCACGACGCGGAGGACGAGGCCGACCGGGTCGAGGAGCTGGCCCGGCAGACCGGGATGCCCGCCTCCTCCACCGCGCTCGCCTTCGTCAACGCGGCCCGCGACCTCGGGGCGGCCCGGGTCGCGGTGGCGGCGCCGGCGGGCACGCATGAGGAGACGGCCCGGCTGCGCGGCTTCCTGCGGGCGGGCGGGCTGGAGGTGACCGGCACCCATACGGCGGAAGCCGGGTCCGAGCCCGGGTCCGGCTCCGGCTCCGGTTCCGGCGAGGACGTCCTCCTCGCGCTGGTCGCCGCCGCCGACACCCCGGACGCCGAGGCCGTCCTGCTCACCGACCCCGCGCTGGAGACCGCCGCGCACCTGCCCGCGCTGGAGAAGGCCGTCGGCAAGCCGGTGCTCACCGCGAGCCAGGTCACCGTGTGGGAGGGGCTGCGGCTGGCCGAGCGGCGGGTGCACGCGCCCGACCTGGGCGCGCTGTTCACCCGTACCCCCGCCTGGGAGCGGTGAGCCGGGACTCCGGGAACTCCGGCGACTCCGGGACCGGGTCGGGCGCGGAAATAAACGGGGACCGCCTCCTGTTAGCCCGTGGCAGGACAGCCACGCCGGACAGCAGGAGGCACCCACCGTGTCGGCAGACGAGATCCGGGGCGCCGCCCTCGGCACCGCCCCCGTTCCCCTCTCCGTACTGGACCTGGTCACCGTCGGCGCGGGCAGCACCGCCACCGACGCGCTGCGCACCAGCGCGGATCTGGCCCGGTTCACCGAGGGGCGCGGTTTCCACCGGTTCTGGGTCGCCGAGCACCACTCCATGCCGGGCGTCGCCTCCTCCTCGCCGGCCGTGATCCTCGCCCATCTCGCCGCCCACACCGACCGCATCCGGCTCGGCTCGGGCGGCGTCATGCTGCCCAACCACGCCCCGCTGGTCATCGCGGAGCAGTTCGGCACCCTGGAGGCGCTCGCGCCGGGCCGTATCGACCTGGGCCTCGGCCGTGCGCCCGGCACCGACGGGGCGACCGCCGCCGCGCTGCGCCGCAGCGACACCCTGCACGAGGGCGCCGACGACTTCCCGCAGCAACTGTCCGAGCTGACCCGCTTCCTGGACGACGACTTCCCCGACGGCCACCCCTACGCCCGTATCCACGCCGTACCCGGCCCGGTGCAGGCCACCAGCCCCGGCGGGGTGCAGTCCCCGCACCGCCCGCCCATCTGGCTGCTCGGCTCCTCCGGCTTCAGCGCCCAGCTCGCCGGCATGCTCGGCCTGCCCTTCGCCTTCGCCCACCACTTCTCGGCGCACAACACCATCCCGGCGCTCGACCTGTACCGGGAGACCTTCCGCCCCTCCGAGGTGCTGGCCGAGCCGTACGCCCTCATCGGCGTCTCCGCGCTGGCCACGGACGACGAGCGCGAGGCGGCCCGGCAGGTGCGGGCGGCCGCGCTGAACATGGTCCGGCTGCGCACCGGGCGCCCCGGGCTCTTCCCGGACCCGGAGGAGGCGGCGAAGCACGAGTTCAGCCCGATGGAGGAGGACTTCGCGCTCTCCTGGACGAAGAACATCGTGCACGGCGGCGCCGAGGAGGTCCGCGCGGGCCTGGACGACCTGCACAAGCGCACCGGCGCCGACGAGCTGATGCTCACCACCCACGCCCACCGGGGCGAGCTGCGCCTGCGCTCGTACGAACTGATCGCGGACGCCTACGGTCTGCCGTCCGCGTAACCGCCGCTACGTGCTGAGCGGCGGGGCGGCGTGCGACGTGCCCGCCGCGCAGGACCGTACGCCGAGCAGCTCGGAGATGCCCTCCGGCGGCACCGGGCGGGAGTAGAGCCAGCCCTGCCCGGTGTCGCAGCCGATCCTGCGCAGCCGGGTGGCCTGCGCCGAGGTCTCCACGCACTCGGCGGTGACGGTCAGTCCGAGCCGGTGCGCGAGCTGGATCATCGCCTCCACGATGACCTCGTCGGCCGGGTTGGCGGACGCGGCCGAGGCGTCGCGCTCGCCCTCGTACTGGAAGCCGCGCACGAAGGAGCCGTCCAGCTTGAGCACGGACACCGGCAGGCGGCTGAGGTAGGCCAGGTTCGAGTAGCCGGTGCCGAAGTCGTCGATGGCGATGCGCACGCCCATGTCGCTGAGCGCCTGGAGTGCCTGGATGGGCCGTCCGGCCGAGCCCATGACGGCCGACTCGGTCAGCTCCAGCTGGAGCAGCCCGGGTTCGAGTCCGGTCTCGGCGAGGACCGTCGCCACGTCCGTGACCAGGTCGGAGTCCCACACCTGGCGTACGGCCACGTTCACGCTGACGAAGATCGGCGGCTCGTCCGGGTGGCCGAGCTGCCACTGCCTGGCCTGGTGGCAGGCGGTGGCCAGGGCCCAGCGGCCGAGCGGCACGATCGAGCCGTCCTCCTCGGCCAGACCGATGAACCGATTCGGCGTCAGCGTGCCGAACTGCGGGTGGTGCCAGCGGATCAGCGCCTCCACCCCGCTGAGCGAGCCGTCCTCCATGCCGACCAGCGGCTGGTACTCCAGCGCGAACTCGCCGCGCTCGATGGCGGGGCGCAGCGCGGAGGTGAGGGCCTGACGGGTCATGAGGTGCGCGTTGCGCTCCGGGTCGAACAGGGTCCAGCGGGCCTTGCCGTCGGTCTTCGCCCAGTACAGCGTGGTGTCGGCCGCCTGCATCAGACCGGTCGCGGTGGTCCCGGCCGCGTGCCGTTCGACGACGCCGACGGAGGCGGTCAGATGCAGCCGGCGGCCGCCCAGGTCGAAGGGCTCCTCCAGGGCGTTCAGCGCGGACCTGGCGAGGTCGGAGAGCTGGTCGGTGCCGGTGGAGTCCTCCACGAGCAGCGCGAACTCGTCGCCGCCGAGCCGCGCCACCAGCGGCGTACCGGCGCGGCCCTGGCCGCACTCGGCGGCCACCCGGGTCAGCCGCTCGGCCACGGCCGCGAGCAGCCGGTCGCCCACCCGGTGGCCGTGGGTGTCGTTGACGGCCTTGAAGCCGTCGATGTCCAGATGGCACAGGCCGATCCGCCCGGTGCCGCCCGACTCGCCGGGCTCGGTCTCCAGGGCGGCCGACAGGCGCTCGAAGAACAGCGTGCGGTTGGGCAGCCGGGTGACCGGGTCGTGCATCCGCAGATGCCGTATCCGGGCCTGGAGTTCGCGGCGGGCGCTGATGTCGGTGAGCGACAGCAGGACACCCGGACGGCCGTCGGCCAGCGGGGCGACGGTGATGCGCGCCCACACCGCCGTGCCGTCGGGGTGTTTCAGCCGCCGGGTGCAGCGCAGCCGGGCGCGGCGGCCGCGCAGCACCTCGCGGTAGGCGTGCCAGGCGCGGGCGTCGGTGGTGAGGCCGGTCAGATCGGCGGCGGGACGGCCCGTCAGGGCCTCGGGGTCGGTGCCGAGGAGTCTGCCGAGGGCGGTGTTCGCGCTGACCACGAGCCCGTCGCCGTCCACGAGGGCCATGGCGAGCGGGGCGGCCGCGAAGACGCGCCGATAGGTCATGTAGTCACTGTCTGTGACGGCTGACCGGTCGAGGTCTGCCGCGGGCGTCGGCCCTTCGGACGTTCCGCTCACCGCTCGCTCCCGCAGTGCACTCGATCGTTGTCCGTCGTTGTCCGTGCCGGAAAGTGTGCCGATCATAGAGGCTGGTACCGGGGCCTTCCAGCCGCTCTCCAGTCTCCCCGGCGGACCCCAGGTTCCGACAGATCGTTTCTGCTCGCACCTGGACGGGTTCTTCAGGCCTCCGACCGGTTGTGACGTTGCGTGAGTGATTCGGGGTGTCGTCCGCCGGTGCACTCCGGCGCGCGAACGGGCGCATTCACCCTTCCGGTTCAGATAAACAGGGCATCTCCTGACAAACCGCCACAGGCTGGATTCGGTGTCCCCTGAACCGCGTCCGGAGGTCTGTCCGTGCCCAACCTGCGCAGTGCCGCCGCCGTGGCCACCACGATGTCGGCGCTCGCCGCGACCTCGATCCTCGGCGGCCCCTCCGTCGCCGAACCCTTCTCCCCGGCACCCTGCGCCCTGCACCGCACCGCCGCCCACCACTCCGAGGGCGCGGACACCTGGAACCCCGCCTACGCCCGCCCCCTCGGCACCCGGAACGCCGTCCTGGTCTTCCTGTCCTTCCCGGACGCCGTCCCGCACACCACGCCCGCCCAGCTGACGGCCGACCACTTCCCGGAGACCAGCGACTTCTACACCCGCGCCTCCTACGGCCGCTTCACCCTGCGCCCGCACCCGCTGAACCGCTGGCTGCGGATGCCGCGCCCTTCCACGTCGTACGCCATGAAGCGGGACTGGGCCGCCGCCGACCGGTCCGCCTATCTGCGCGACGCGTTCGCCGTCGCCGACAAGGCGGTGGACTTCTCCCGCTACGACGTCGTCTACCTCGTCGCCGACCCGGACGCGCCCGGCGTGGACTCCGACGCGACGAAGGTCGTCAACCTGGACACGCCTGTACGGCTGGACGGCAAGGACGTACGCCGGGTCGTCACCGTCTTCGAGCGGCATCCGCCGGACCGGCTGGTCCTGGCCCACGAGACCGGCCATGTCTTCGACCTGCCCGACCTCTATCACCGCCCCCTGGACGACAAGGGTGACTGGGACACCTATGTGGGCGACTGGGATCTGATGGGCAGTCAGTTCGGGCTCTCCTCCGACCTGTTCGCCTGGCACAAGTGGCGTCTCGGCTGGCTGGACCCGCGCCAGGTGACGTGCGTACGGGGTGCCGGCCCGACCCGGCTCACCCTGGAGCCGCTGGAGGCCGGGCCCGGGGTGCCGGTGCCGGGCGCGGCCGGGGCGCCGGCCTTCGGGCTCGGGCGCGGTACGAAGCTCGCGGTCGTACGCACCGGGCCGGACAGCGCGCTGGCCTTCGAGGCGCGCGCCTCCGCCGGGAACGACGCCTCGGGGTGCCGTGAGGGCGTCCTCGTCTACCGGGTCCACGCCGGAGCCGAGTCCGGCGACGGACCCATCGAGGTGATCGACACCCACCCGCACACCTCGGCCTGCTGGGAGAACTCCGTCTACCCGCCGCTCGCCGACGCGCCGCTGTCGGCGGGGGAGAGCTTCACCGTGCCGGGGGACGGGGTGCGGGTGGAGGTGGAGGAGCGGACGGCGTCGGGGGCGTGGACGGTGTCGATCACGCCGGGTGTGACGGGGTGAGGGGCGTGTCCGCGCGGAGGTGCCGGAACGCGGTCAGGCCCCCCGCTCGCGCGAGGGGCCTGACCGTTGTCTGTGCGCCGCCAGGGACTCGAACCCCGGACCCGCTGATTAAGAGTCAGCTGCTCTAACCAACTGAGCTAGCGGCGCCTGCTGACGTCGTAGACCTTAGCATCCTGGTCGGCGGGAGGAAAAATCGATATCCGCACCGCCGCGCGGGCCGCCCGGACCGCCGCCCAGAGCACCACCTCGGGTCCTGGCAGCCACGGCTGCCGGGTGTCCGGCGCCACCAGCCAGCGGGAGCCGGCCGGGCCGGAGGAGTCCTCGCCGTGCAGCGCCGGGACGGTCACCGCGTCCCCGGTGCCGTGGCACAGCAGCGGCGGTACGGCATGGGTGCGCGGGCCCCACTCCTCCCAGGCCAGCAGGGAGGGCAGCCGCTGGGCCGTACCCGGCGCGGCGAACAGCAGCGTCCGGCCCCGGTGCACCGCGACGGGCCCCGACCCCGGGCCCTCGCCCCACAGCCGGTCCAGCATCCGGCGCCCGAAGATCGCCGGGGCGCTCACCACGTCGAACACGCTCCCGCAGGGCAGTACGACCGGGGCGCCCGGCCGCTCCTCCCACAGCGCGAGCGTGCTGCGCGGATACGTTCCGGCGGAGGCGAGCCACGCGGCGCCGTCGGCGGTGGCTGCGGTGACGTTCGGTGCGCTGCTCATACCGACAGGTCTACCGGGGGTGAGCACCCGCTTCCCCTGGGTTGCGGAAAATAGGGACAGGGGGGTGCGGGAGGGGGTATCTTGCCCGCTCGGCATATGCCAGACGGGTGGACGCGTCGCGTGCCGGCGGGCGTCAGCGGGGGTCGACGGGCGTGCGCCCCTCCGTCTCGGCTCCGCGCATGAGGTCCCGCCCGAACTCCACCATTCTCTTGGCGTAGTCCTCGGTCCACTCCGCGCGCTCGGCGATGTCCGCCGAGGTCAGCCGGTCGAACCGGCGCGGGTCGGCGAGCTGGGCCGCCGCGATCGCCTGGAACTCCATCGCGCGGTCGGCCGCCGCGCGAAACGCCTGGGTCAGCTCCGTCGCCCTCGTCAGCAGCGTCCGCGGATCCTCGATCGACTCCAGATCGAAGAAGTGCTCCGGGTCGCCTGCCGCCTCGGCGGGCTCGAAGAGCAGGGGCGCGGGGCGTAGCCGCGGTTCGTTCCGACGCGGCGTGGGCTCCGCCATGTCCACATCTCCTCCTCTGCGTGTCCGGCCCCCCTCGGGGTGGGCCACCGTCCATTGTCCCGCGCGGACGCAAGGGGACGTACTGGCCCATGCCTACCCGGTGCCGCGCCCGCTCATGGCTGTCGGCTCACCCGACCCTCCACTCGCTCATGGCTTCCAGCTCACCCGGTGTTCCGCCAGGTGCGCCAGGACGGCGTGGTTCGCTTCCCAGCCATCTGGAAACTTCACCAGGGTGCCCAGCTGGACCGGTTCCGTGGAGGGGTAGTCGTCCAGGAGGGTGTCGACTCCGGCGCGGCAGACGACGACGCAGGCGTGGCGGTGGCGGGAGGCGAGGACGCAGAGGCGGCCGGTCTCCAGGTGGAAGGCGGTGGCGTCGGGGCGGCCGGAGAGGGGGTGGAGGACGACGGTGACGTCGTACTCGCGGCCCTGGAGGCGGTTGGCCGTGTCGACCGTGACCCCCACCACGCCGAGGTCGGCAAGGGCGGCGCGGATCGCCGCCGCCTGGTCGCGGTGGGCGGTGCCGACGGCCACGCGGGACGCGGTCAGGGGCGTCGGGTCCGGGGAGCGTTCCGAGAGGGCCGCGCCGCCTCGGTCCAGCAGGCGGCGTACGACCAGGGCCACCGCCCGTACCGCCTCCGGGTCGGTGCGCGGGGTGTGGCGGGGCGGGAGTTCCAGCAGGCCCCAGCCGGATTCCGCCGCCTCGTCGATCACGCGGTCCGGGCCCGAGCCGTCGGAGGGCACCGCGAAGGTCAGGCGCCGGTCGCCGTGGCCGGTGCCGCTGCGGAACGGGGTGTACGGGTAGAACGCGGCCGAGACCAGCGGGGCAGCCGAGGCCGGCAGCCGCCAGGAGACCGGCAGGCGGTGCTGCGGCAGCCGGGGGTTGTGCGCGAGCAGCGTGCTCACCGCCGAGGCCGACGGGTCGTACGACAGGCCCGCCCACTGGTCGCCGCCCACGATCGAGAACGGGTCCAGCTGACCCGGGTCGCCCACGAAAAGGGCCCGCTCGAACAGGCCCGCCACGGCCAGCAGCGAGTCCGAGCGCATCTGGTACGCCTCGTCCACGATCGCGTGCCGCCACGGCTCGTCCACCGTGACGTGCGCCCACTTCGCGGCCGTGGACAGCACCACGGGGAGCCCCGCGAGGTCGGCCGCCTTCGCGGAGGCGCGCACGTTCGCCAGGGCGTCCAGCGAGCGGTCGTAGGCGTCGGCGTCGCTGCTGTGCAGACGGCCGACCGGCAGGCCGGGGTTCTTCTCCGCGAGCCGCAGGACCAGGTCGTCCACCTGCGCGTTGGTCTGCGCCACCACCATCAACGGGCGCCCCGCGTCCGCGAGTTCGAGCGCCGCGCGGACCACGAGCGTCGACTTGCCCGCGCCGGGCGGGGAGTCCACGACCACGCCCCGCTCGGTGCCGTGCAGGGTGTCGTGGAGGATCGCGTCCGTGGCGCGCCCGGCGGCGGTTCCCGGATCGAAGTCCACCGTGGTCACAGGACGTCCTCCTCGGTCATGGCGTCGGGCGCCTCGGTCACGGCCGCGCCCGGCGGGCCGCCGTGGGTCCACGGGGTGTCCTCCTGATCGGGCAGTTTCGGCCCGCCGCGCTGCTCGTGCTCGAAGAGCGTGAACAGCACCCGGTCGCCCTTCTCCGGCACCGAACCCGCCTCGGGCTCCTTGCCCCGGCCCATCTTGTCCATGATCCGCAGCACGAGCAGGCCCTCGTCGGGGAGGCCCTCGACGAACTCCGCCGCCTGCGGCTTGCCGTTCAGCGAGCGGTACGCCTTCGCGCGCTCCGCCGGCTGCGGCCGGTCCTCCGTGCGCACGGTCACCAGCGGGCGCGGGCTCGGCCGCTTGCCCTCGCTGTACGCCATGACGACATCGACGACCTCGCCCGCGAACGCCTCCCCGGACAGCCGCCGCCCCGCCATCACCAGCGGGTCGTCCAGTGCCTCCTGCGCGTCGAGGCGGGCCTGCTCGCGCTCGCGCGTGGCCAGCTTGTTCGCCGCCGTCACCGCGTCGTCCCGGCGCGGCTGCGGGGGCTCGCCCGCCAGTACGCGGTCCCGGTGGCCGGTGAACGACCAGCGGTCCCGTGTCCACCGCTCCTCGACACGCGCCCCCTCGGGCAGCGTCCGCAGCAGGTCCAGGCCGTCCCACACCGCGTCCCAGGTGGGCCGGGCGACCTGCTCCACCAGCTCGCGGATGCGCAGCTCGGCCCCGGTGAGGGCGGCCGTGCGGTCCTCCGCCTCCACCGGGTCCTCGGCGGCCGCGAGGACTTTGCGCGCCTGGTCGTACGCATCGATGGCCGGGGCGAGCAGGTTGTTGTCGAACGCCGGGTCCGTGGCCGGGCCGGCGGGCGGGCAGGTCAGCTGGCCCTTGCCGTCGCGCTCGCGCTCCGCGCGGAAGGCCGCCTCCGCGCCCGAGGCGCCCTCGGGCGGCGCGATCCAGGACAGCAGCGCGCCCAGATGCAGGTCCTCCATGCCGCTCTGCCCGGTCGCCCAGTGCCGGGAGAGCACGTCGGTGAGCGCGAGCAGCAGCGAGGAGCCGGGCACCCGGGCCCGCTCGCCGTAGTGGGTCAGCCAGCGGCCGAGCAGCGGCACCCGGGGCGGCGCCGGATACGGGGCCTCCGGCTCCTGCTCGGCGGTACGCCGGAAGCGCGTCGAGCGGCCCAGCAGGCGGACGTACTCCAGGCCCGCCCGGCTCGGCACGATCAACTGCGGTGCGTCCGCGCACAGGTCGACCTCGACCTTGACCCGCTTGCCGGTCTCCGGGTCGGTCTCGGTGCGCTCGGCGGCCTCCACGGCCTCGGCGTGGGAGTCGATGTACGGCAGGACGACGTCGGCCAGTTCGGCGAGGAACGCGAAGCGCAGGTCCCGGTCGCGCGGCTGGGGCACGGCCAGCAGCCTCGGCGCGTCCCGGTCGGTGCCGACCAACGCGCCGAGCGGGGCGCCCGCCTCGCCGGAGGTGGTCAGCGGCACGAACACCAGCGGACGGTCCGACAGATGCCGGTGCCGGACGGTCGCGAGCGGCTGGGCCACACCCGTGCCGACGGCCTCCAGACGGGCGAGAGCCGCGATCAGGGACACAGGGCCACCTCCCGCGCGGCCGCCGCGTGCGCGAGCGCCTCCGCGCGCAGGGCGGCGGCCCGGCGCAGCGCGGCCACCGCCGGGTCGTCCGGGTCGCCGCTCTCGCCGCGCGCCGCCGCGAGGACCTCCTCCACCGTGCGCAGACCGCCCAGTTCCGCCCGCAGGGGGCGGCCGAGCCGGGTCACCGCACCGGACGCGCGCGCACGCTCCCGGCAGTGGAAGGCCAGCTCGCAGGAGGACAGACACTCCGGCGCGTACGTCGCCGGAACCGCGTCCACGGCCGCCGCCAGCTCCTCGGCCGGACGGTCCGGCGCGAAGCAGGCACCCTCCGGCAGCTCGTCGGCGATCTCCTCGATACGGGTGAGCCGGGTCAGTTGACGCGCCGTCACCGCGCGCTGGCGGCGCACGTCCACCGCGCGCGCGGTGGGCAGGTTGGAGAAGTCCTTGGGGCACACCAGCAGCACCTCGTGCCGCACCCAGGGCGCCGGGTCGAGCCGGGCCGCGACCTCTTCGAGTGCCAGCACGTACACCGCCGCCTGGCGGGCCGCCGCGCCCACCTTCGAGGGGTCCGCCGAACCGTCCAGCATCGGGAAGGACTTGATCTCCACGACCGTCCACACCCCGTCCGGGTGCACCACCACCGCGTCCGGCTCCAGGAACGCGGGCGAACCCGCCACCTCCAGGGCGAGCATCGGATGGTCGAGCAGCGTCCAGCCGCCCGCTCCGGCCGCCTCGCGCAGCGCGATCTCCGTACGCGCCGCGCGCCCGGCGGGGCCGGAGGCGGTCAGGTCGGGGACGGCCGCGCCGGCCGGGGGCTCGGCGCCGGGGTCCAGGCGGTCGTGCGCGAGGCGCAGCAGCTCGGCGCCGCGGTCCGCCTTCACCCGGGCCTCGAACGCGTTGCCCCGGATCAGGGCGAACTGCGACTGGCCGTAGTCCGAAGGAGAGCCGAGGCCGGTCGCCAGGCGGGCCTTGTCCACCCCGGCGCCGTCCAGGATCGCGCGGCGGCGGCAGCCCGGGTTGGACGCCAGCGCCGCGAGAGCGCGGGCGTCCAGGGCCTTGGCCGGAACCTCGGGACCGCGCAGCTCAGCGAGCCGGTGCCGGAGTGCCGTCGCCCGCTCCGCTGGGGGAGGCGTCCGGTCCTGCCGGGGGATCGAGCCGAGACTCGCGCTGCCGTGGAATTCGCTCACCCGCGGAAGTCTGGCATCCGCCACTGACAACGGGGGAGAGAACACCGGCCGGAGCGGCTCCGGCGAGGCTCAGCCGCGCCTTCACCGCGTCCGCCGCGCGCATCACGTACGGCGTGAGCAGCAGCCCGGCGCCCATCACCGCCGCGCCCGCCACCGCGTCCAGCAGATAGTGGTTGGCGGTGCCCATGACCACGAGCGCGGTGAACAGCGGATAGACCACCGCGCCCGCCTTGGCCAGGGGGCCGCGGCCGTAGCGCCACAGCATCACGCCGCAGAACAGCGCCCAGCCGACGTGCAGGCTGGGCATCGCCGCGTACTGGTTCGTCATGCCGCCCATGCCGCGCGGGGCGCTCGCCTGGCCGCCCCACCAGCCGTACGAGCTGTAGTACGCCATGGTGTCGGTGAAGCCGTGGCCCGGGTGGAGCAGGCGCGGCGGGCAGGTCGGCAGCAGGGTGAAGCCGATCAGACCGATGAACGTGGACGTCATCAGCCAGGTGCGCGCCGCCCGGTACCGCAGCGCGTGCGAGCGGAACAGCCAGACGAGTATCGCGGGCGTGACCAGGTAGTGCAGCGAGGCGTACCAGAAGTCGGCGGGCACGCCGAGCCAGGGCTCGCGGGTGAACAGACGGTTGAGCGGGTGCTCGGCGTCCAGGTGCAGCAGCTGCTCTATGCGCAGGATCGCCACACCGTGGTCCACGGCCGAGGAAACATCCCCGCGCGCGAGGAGCCGGCCCGCCGAGTAGCAGCCGTAGACGAGCAGGATCAGCGGGAGCTCGGTCCACCAGCGCAGCCGGGGGCGCGGTGTCACCCCGGTGCCCCGTGTCTCGGTCCGCGACATCCGATCGCCCTCCCCCTGCCGTGCCCCTGCGCGTACGGCGCCCCCGCCGGGCGCCGTGACACTTTACGGTGTCGGCCCCCGCCCCGCGCGGACGCTTCAGCCCTGGAAGACGCGGCCGTCGCCCCCCGGGTTGCCCGCCTGGCCGGTGCGCGATGATGGAGGGACCTGGGCTGTCGTCACCCGGCGGCCACCTGGCATTCCCTTCCCGGAAAGGTCTCCCATGGCACCGCGCATCCTGCTGGCCCGGCACGGACAGACGGCATGGTCGCTGTCCGGCAAGCACACCGGCAGGACGGACATCCCCCTCCTGGAGGAGGGGCGGCGCGGCGCCAAGCTCCTCGGCGAGCGGCTGCACCGCTCCCCGCTGGACGGACTCCCGGACGCGGAGGTGCTCACCAGCCCGCTCGTGCGCGCGAGCGAGACCTGCGAACTCGCCGGCTTCGGCGAACGCGCGCGTACCTGGGACACGCTCATGGAGTGGGACTACGGCGCCTACGAGGGCCTGACCCCGGCCGAGATCCACGTCGACCGGCCCGACTGGCTGATCTGGCGCGACGGGGTGCCCGGCGGGGAGAGCGTCGCGGACGTCACCGCGCGCGCGGACGAGGTCGTCGGGTGGGCCCGCTCCGCCGACCGCGACGTCCTGGTCTTCGCCCACGGCCACATCCTGCGCTCCATCGGCGCCCGCTGGCTCGGCCTGCCCCTGGACTTCGCGGCCCGCATCCGGCTCAACCCGACCTCGCTGTCGGTGCTGGGCTGGGCCTACGGCGAACCGGCGATCGAGAACTGGAACGACGTGGGGCACCTGGTGGGCTGACGGGCCTCTACGCGCGCGGGGTCGCGGAAATCGCCGTACGCGCGCGTGCCCACCGGTCCGTACGAGGGCCCACCGGGCCGTACGGGAACCCCGCCGCTCAGGCCTGCCGGGGCCGCGGCACCGACGCGTGGCGTTCCAGGAACTCCGACACGCCGGACGCGCGCCGGTGCGGCAGCAGTACGCGCGCGGTGCCCGCGAGCATCGTCTGGACGCGGGAGGACTGCACATGGGTGAGCAGGTCCAGGACCCGCAGTCCGGCGGAGGCGGCCTCGTCGGGGCGGCCGTCGCGGGCGAGGTCGTCGGCGAGTTCGGCGGTGTACAGCGCGATGTTGCGGGAGAAGTGCGGGTCCTGGAGGTCCGCCGCGCGCCGCGCGTGCCGGGCCGCCCGCCACCAGTCGCCCAGCGTCGACCAGCACTGCGCCTCCAGGCCCTCCAGCTCGGCCTGGCCGTAGAAGCTCATCCACTCGGGGTCGGCGTCCGAGGCGCCCCGCGCGAACAGCGCCTGGGCCCGCGCCATCGCCTGGCGGCAGCCCGCGCGGTCCGCGAGCCCCGCCCAGCCGCCCGCCTCGCGCAGCGCGAGGAGCGACATCAGCCGGGGCGAGCCCAGCGGCCGCGCGGCACGCTGCGCCGCCTGCGCCGCCCGCACCGCCTCCCGGGGACGGCCCGCGTCGCGCGCGAGGAACGCGGTGTTGCAGAAGGCGTGCGCCTCCAGGGCGGCGTCGCCGGTCATCCGGGCGGTGGCCAGCGCCTCCGCGTAGTGCGAGCGGGCGTCGTCGAAGCGGCCCGAGTCGTGGGCCAGCCAGCCGACGGAGATGGCCAGTTCACCGGCGCCCGAGTGCAGCCGGTCGGCGGTGGACTGCCGGGTGGCGCCCGCGTCGAGCAGCTCGTAGGCCATGCGCAGCGGCTGGGCGGCGTGCCGGTAGAGACCGTCGGCGCCGTGCTTGTCGTCGAGCAGCCGGATGCGGCGGACGGCCTCCTCGACGGCGGCGGCCTCCGTCGTGCCGGGGCGGCGCGGAATCCCGGCCGCCGAGGCGTCCGTGGCGAGCCCCAGGGGGCCCAGCGCGGCGGCGGCCACCGTGGCGCCCCCGCCGGTCATGAATGCGCGACGCAGCACGTCGCTCTCCTCGTGGTTCAGTGGGTCGTTCTCGTCCGGCTCGTCCGGGCGGTACGGGTCGTGCGGGTCGTACGGGCGCGGCCGGTCGTACGGGTGGCCCCGCGGCTGCTCCCGCGCGGCCGGCGCCGGACCGGACCGCTCCGTGGCGGAGACGGCCGGCCGTGCCGCCCGCCCGCGGACGGCCGAGCGCGGCGCGAAACCGAGGTCGGCCAGGGTGCGGCCGGGGAACATGTGCAGGAACACCCGCTCGTACGCGTAGTTGGGACAGCGGATCTCACCCGCCTCGACCCTGCCGACATAGCGCGCGTCACAGCTCACCCGCTCCCCGATCTCGCGGGCGGCGCGCCGTACCAGCGCGGCGAACTCCGCGGGGGAACGGCGGCCGCGCAACTGCCGGAAGGCGGTGTTGGGCCGGGGCGGCCGGTCGGGCTGCGCCGAGGTCTCGGTTGACGACGCCATGGCGGTCCTCTCGTACGAACCGTCGAACCGTGCCGGAGCCGGGGCGAATTCGGGCAGAGCTGCCCGGACGACACCCTGGTTCCGGCGGGCACGAACGTACCGGCTGTGTCCGGCCCGACACGCAGTGTTTGGCTACAAAACGGATATCTCATCCACGATCTGCCATGAACTGCCATCCTTTGCGGCACACTTGCGCCGTAGCCGTTGACGGCATCGCGCGTTGTACCCCATGGACCGCAACGGGGCAGCGTGTGGAGGCGGGCATGGAGACCAGCCAGAACAACGAACCTTGTACGGCGCCGACATGGTCGAGGGCGCCGGGCGACGCGGGGTGCGACCTGGTGACGGTGCCCACCCGGCAGGGGCTCGAAGCCGTGGACATCCTGCGCAGGGGCGCGGTCGCGGCGGTCGGCCCGGTCCTGCACGACGACGGCCGCGACACCCTCGGCTTCCTGGTCCCGGCGGGCACGGCGGCGGGCTGGGACGTACCGGGCAGCACCTGCGTCCGCACCGAGGGCCGCGGCCTGCGCCTGACCCCCGAACCCCCGCCGGCGGGCTCGGACTGGCTCCTGCCCCCGGACGACGCGGGCCTCGCCACGGACCCGGCGGTCCTGCGGCACGCCCTGGGCGAGGCGGCCCGCCTGATCGAGGCGGCGGACAGCTGCCGCTGAGGGGGCGCTGCCGCTGAGCCTGGCGAGAGGGCCGATGCTCGCCGTTCGCCGGGAGACCGGGGCGGGGCGGCCGGCAGCCGCCGTTCACCGGAGGGCCGAGGCGGACCGCCGACAGCCGCCGTGAGGCCGGCGGGCCTTCGCCCAAGCACCTGAGGAGCCCCCTCCGCCCGCCCCGGACCTCGTCCGGCGGGCCCCCGGGCCGCCTGCGAGAATGGGGGGATGGGCAGGTCCAGGAACAATCGGCGCGGGGCGGCCGCCGAGGCCGTCGTGGAGGCGGTCGACGGGGGGCTGGCCGAGCTGATTCCGGACCCGGACCGCTCGCGCGCCTGGACGCTGCTGGTCGACGGCGCGCCCCAGTCGCACGTGGACCTGGACGACCCGGCGCACCTCACCTTCGAGTACCAGCGCCGCATCGGGCACGTCATCGACCTGGCCGCGCCGCCCGGCGGGCCGCTGCGCGCCGTCCACCTCGGCGGCGGCGCCCTCACCCTGGCCCGCTACGTCGCCGCGACCCGGCCCCGCGCCACCCAGCAGGTCGTGGAGCGCGACGCGGCGCTCGTCCAGCTGGTCCGCCGGGAACTGCCGCTCGACCCCGGCTCCCGGATACGGGTGCGCTCGGCCGACGCCCGCGAGGGGCTGGCGAAGGTGCCGGACGGCTGGGCCGACCTGATCGTGGCGGACGTCTTCAGCGGCGCCCGCACTCCCGCCCACCTCACCTCGACCGAGTTCCTGGACGAGGTCCGCCGCGCCCTGAGCCCGTCCGGCCGCTATGTCGCCAACCTCGCCGACGGGCCGCCGCTGACCCACCTGCGCGGCCAAATAGCCACGGCCGCCGCCCGGTTCGCGGAAATCGCCCTGATCGCCGACGCGGCGGTCCTGCGCGGCAAGCGCTTCGGCAACGCGATACTGGTCGCCGCCGACACCCCGCTCCCCATCGCCGAGCTGACCCGCCGGGCCGCCTCCGACCCCCACCCCGGCCGCGTCGAACACGGCAGCGCCCTGCTGGACTTCACCGGCGGCGCGACCCCGGTGACGGACAGCGCGGCGGTGGCGTCACCGGCGCCGCCGTCGGGGGTGTTCCGCTCCAGGTGAGGCCCGCCGTCGGTACGGTCACGGGTGCTGTGGCGGCACGGTGTACCAGTCGACGCGGCCCGATCCGTCCGTGGCCTCCAGGCGGTGGAAGATCCGCACGTACGCCTCGAACCCGCTCGGCACCAGCTCGGACACCACGTGCCCGGGACCGGGCTCCGGGCGGCCGAGCCGGTCCTTGAGCCAGGCCGGCGCGGTGCCGTCGTACGTCCAGGGCCACGTCTCCGCCATGGCGCCATTCTCGTCACCCGGCCCGACGAGACGCCCCCTAGGGGGTGTCTCCCCGATCTTCGCGGGCCCGCGACGCCTGGCACGGCACCTCGCCGCACGGCCGAATCGCCCAAGTACGTCCAGTACGAGGGCGACTCGACCGCACGCCGAGGCACCGCACCAGACGCCGCGGTCTGATCCACGAAGATCGAAGAGACACCCCCTAGTACGTCTGCACATCCACGTGCGGCGGCCCGTCGTGCCAGTCGCAGAAGACCGTCACGCGGTCCGTGCTGCGGCTGAACTCCACCCGGATCCAGGTCTCCGTCTTCCACACCTGCATCGACCAGCCGGTGCCGGGGGTCGCGGAGACGAGGGTTGCGCTCACCGGGCCCACGTCGAAGACGGCGCGGCCGCCCGGGGTGTCGTAGGGCTTCACGTCGCCGGCCGGGGCGGGGGCGGAAGGCGTGGGCGACGACGAGGGCGGCGGCGTGGGGGAGGGGGCGGCCGTACGCGCCGGGGGGCGGGACGGGGTGGGGGTCGCCGGGCGGGGGGAGCCGGCGCCGGTCCGGGGGGACGGGCGGCGGGTGGCCGGCGGGGACGGCGCGGCCGAGGCGTGGGCGGCGGCCTCGGCGGCCGTGATCGGGACGGCGCGTGGGGGGTCGTAGGCCGTTCCGGCCATGACCGTGTGCACGCCCCACCAGGAGAGGGCGACCGCCGCTCCGGTGGCGAGCAGCCACGCCAGTACGTGTACGAGTCCTCTGCGCATCGGGGCCATACTGCCTCAGCCGTCACCGGCCGCGCACCGGGCCCCAGTTGTCCACAGGGAGTTGTCCACAGGCCAGGACCCGGCTCCGCCGCATGGCGTACGGTGCGGCGCATGGCAAGTGTGCTCGTGGTCGAGGACGATCAGTTCGTCCGCTCGGCGCTCATCAGGCATCTCTCCGACGCCGCCCACACCGTTCGCAGTGTGGGCACGGCGCTCGAAGCGCTGCGCGAGGTCGCCCACTTCCGGTTCGACGTGGTCATACTCGACCTCGGACTGCCGGACCTGGACGGTTCCGAGGCGCTGAAGATGCTGCGCGGCATCACCGACGTGCCGGTGATCATCGCCACCGCGCGGGACGACGAGACGGAGATCGTCCGCCTGCTCAACGCGGGGGCGGACGACTATCTGACCAAGCCCTTCTCCGTCGAGCACCTCTCCGCCCGCATCGCCGCCGTCCTGCGCCGCGCCCGCTCCGGCGGCGGGGAGGCACCGCCCCCGGCCGTCATCCGGGTCGGCGGCCTGACCGTCGACCCGCTGCGCCGCCAGGCCGAACTGGACGGCAGCAGACTCGACCTGACGCGCCGCGAGTTCGACCTGCTCGCCTTCCTCGCGGGCCGCCCCGGTGTGGTCGTCCCGCGCAAGGAGCTGCTCGCCGAGGTCTGGCAGCAGTCGTACGGCGACGACCAGACCATCGACGTCCATCTCTCCTGGCTCAGACGCAAGTTGGGCGAGACCGCCGCCCGGCCGCGCTATCTGCACACCCTGCGCGGGGTCGGCGTGAAGCTGGAGCCGCCGCTCGCGGGGGAGTCGCCGCGATGAGATGGGCCCTGGTCAAGGTGTGCCTCGCGGTCACCACGATGGTCGTGGTCGCCTTCGCCGTGCCGCTCGGTCTGGTCGTCCAGGAGATGGCCCGCGACCGCGCGTTCTCCAACGCCGAGCGCGAGGCGGCCGCCGTCGCCCCCGCGCTGTCCATCACCACCGACCGGGACAAGCTGGAGCGGGTGGTGGCCGCCGCCGGGGTCCAGTCCGGCATGGCCGTGCACCTGCCCGCCGAGGACGGCCGCGCCGCCGTCGACCTGGGCCGCGGCCGGGCCGTCGCCCGTGACATCGAGGCCGTGCGCCGGATGGGCCGCGCCTCCACCGCCGAGGTGCCCGGCGGCTCCGCGCTGCTCCAGCCCGTGGCGCTCGGCTCCGGGGCCATCGCGGTGGTCGAGGTGTGGGTGCCGGAGGCCGAGATGAGCAACGGCGTCGGCACGGCCTGGGCGGTGCTGGCCGCCGTCGGCATCGCGCTGATCGCCGGGTCCGTCGCGGTCGCCGACCGGCTCGGGGTGCGCATGGTGCGCCCCGCGCGCCGGCTCGTGGAGGGGGCGCGCGAACTGGGCGAGGGGCACCTCGGGGCACGGGTGCCCGCGGAGGGGCCGACCGAACTCCGGCTCGCCGCCGTCGCGTTCAACTCCATGGCCGACCAGGTCGTCCAGCTCCTCGCCAACGAGCGCGAGCTGGCCGCCGACCTCTCGCACCGGCTGCGCACCCCGCTCACCGTGCTCCGGCTGAACGCGGCCTCCCTCGGCGCCGGCGCCGCCGCCGACCAGACCCGCGCCGCCGTCGCCCAGCTGGAGGGCGAGGTGGACACCATCATCCGCACCGCCCGCGAGGCCAAGCCGCAGACGGCCGCCGCAGGCCCTGGCGCGGGCTGCGACGCGGCCGAAGTGGTGCGCGAACGCATGGAGTTCTGGTCCGCGCTGGCCGAGGACGAGGGCCGCAAGTGGCGGGTCGCGGGCGCCGAGCGTCCGGTACGCGTCCCCGTCGCCCGCGCCGACCTCGCCGCCGCGCTGGACGCCCTGCTCGGCAATGTTTTCCGGCACACCACGGAGGGAACGGCTTTCGCGGTGGACGTGCACAACGCCGACGACGCGGTGATCGTGCTCGTCTCCGACGCGGGCAGCGGCATAGCCGACCCGGAGACCGCCATGGCACGCGGCCAGGGCTCCGGCACCGCGGGCTCCACGGGCCTCGGCCTGGACATAGTCCGCAGGCTGGCGGAGTCCACCGGCGGCGACGTGCGGATCGGCTCCTCGGTCCTCGGCGGCACCGAGGTGCGCATCTGGCTCCAGCTCGACGGCCGCAAGCCGGACCGGCGCGGCCACCGGGGCACGGAGCGGCGCCGCAGGCGCGCACCCGCCCTGCGCTGAGCCGCGAATCCGGCGTATTGGTCTCGACCTTTAACCGCTCCCGATCTCTTCCTTAAGCGCACCCTAAGGTCTCGAACTCCCGTCCCTATCAAGTCAATTGCCCGATTGCTCATCGGTAGCGTCTGCCTCACCACCCCCCACCCCCCCCGCGACGAAAGACAGGCACGCGCATGAGCAGCACGCACCGGCGCAGGATCAGCGGCAGGAACAAGGCGATAGGCGGCATCGTCGCCGCGGCCGTCGCCGGTGGCGGCGCCTTCTTCGTGACCGGAATCGCCCACGCGGCCGGTGTCGGCGCCGTCTACACCAAGAACAGCGACTGGTCCTCCGGCTACAGCGGCCAGTACGTCATCTCCAACGACACCGGCCAGACCGAGAAGTCCTGGACCCTGGAGTTCGACCTCCCCCAGGGCGCCAAGCTCGGCTCCCTGTGGAACGCCGACTCCAGCGTCAGCGGGCAGCACGTCACCGTGAAGGCCGCCAAGTGGGACGAGGGCATCGCCCCGGGCAAGTCCCTCACCGTCGGCTTCGTGGTCAACGGCAGCGGCGACCCCACCGGCTGCCAGATCGACGGCACCTCGTGTTCCGCCGACTCCACCGCGACCCCCGAGCCGAGCGGCCGCCCCACGGACCCCCCCTCGGCCGAGCCCACCCAGCCCGAGCCCACCAAGAGCGACACCCCCGCCCCCACCCAGAGCGCGGGCAGCGGCACCACCAAGACCGCCGGCTTCGCGCCGTACGTGGACACCTCGCTCTACCCGGCGTTCGACCTCCTCGGCACCGCCGACGCCACGGGCGTGAAGAACTTCAACCTCGCCTTCGTCAACGACGGCGGCGGCTGCACCCCGAAGTTCGGCGGCGTCTCCGACCTGACCGCCGACGGCGTGGCCGCGCAGATCGGCGCCCTGCGCGCCAAGGGCGGTGACGTCCGGGTCTCCTTCGGCGGCGCCACCGGCACCGAGCTGGCCACCAGCTGCTCCTCGGCCGACGCGCTGGCGGCGGCGTACGGCAAGGCCGTGGACGCCTTCAAGCTCACCAAGGTCGACTTCGACGTCGAGGGCGCCACGCTGCCCAACACCGCGGCCAACACCCGCCGCGCCCAGGCCATCGCCAAGCTCCAGGCCGCCCACCCCGACCTGAACGTCTCCTTCACCCTCCCGGTGATGCCCCAGGGCCTGACCCAGGACGGCGTCAACCTGCTCTCCGACGCCAAGTCCAACGGCGTGCGCATCGACGCCGTCAACATCATGGCGATGGACTACGGGCCGGCCTTCAGCGGTGACATGGGCGACCTGGCCGAGCAGGCCGCCACCGCCACCCAGGCCCAGATCAAGGGCGTCCTCGGTCTCTCCGACCAGGACGCCTGGAAGACCGTCGCCGTCACCCCGATGATCGGTGTCAACGACGTCTCCTCCGAGATCTTCAAGGTGGAGGACGCCACCCAGCTGGTGAACTTCGCCAAGTCCAAGGGCCTGGGCGCGCTGTCCATGTGGTCCGGCACCCGCGACAAGCAGTGCGACGGCGGCACCAAGGCCACCGCCGACGCCACCTGCAGCTCGATCAACCAGGACAAGTTCGCCTTCTCCAAGGCGTTCGCGGCCTACAACTGACCTGCTGATCAGGGGGGACTGATCAGAGGAGCCCCGGCCGGCGCACACCGGCCGGCGGCTGACGGCGACCGATGACCCGGGGGCCCGGCGGTGACACACACCGCCGGGCCTTCGCCGTACAGGCGCGCAGCCGTACAGCCACGCAGTCATACGGTCGTACCGCAGACCGCCGTACCGGACGAGCGGGGGATCAGCCCGCCGGCTCCACCGCCGGCAGCGCACTCGTCCGCGCCACCTCCGCGTACCACCGCGCGCTCGACTTCGGCGTGCGCTCCAGCGTCGCGTAGTCCACGTACACCGCGCCGAACCGCTTCTCGTAGCCGTAGGACCACTCGAAGTTGTCCAGCAGGGACCACAGGTAGTACCCGCGCACGTCGGCGCCGTCGGCAAGGGCGCGGCGTACGGCGGAGAGGTGGCCGTGGAGGTAGGCGACGCGCTCGGGGTCGTGGACGCGGCCGTCGGCGTCGGGCTTGTCGTCGTAGGCCGCGCCGTTCTCGGTGATGTAGAGCGGCAGCCCGGGCGCCTCGCGGGTGTAGCGCATGAGCAGGTCGTACAGGCCGCTCGGGTCGACGGTCCAGCCCATCTCGGTGCGCTCGCCCGGGGTCTGGTGGAAGAGGACGTCGTCGGCGGCGGGCCAGGGGGAGTGCTCGCTCGCGCCGTGGCCGTCGGCGCGCGGGCCCTTGAGCTCGCCCTCGGCGGCGGAGACGAGGGCGGGGCTGTAGTAGTTGAGGCCGAGCGCGTCGAGCGGGGCGTTGGCGGCGCGCAGGTCGCCGTCGAGGACGAAGGACCAGTCGGTGAGCCGGGAGGTCGCCTTCAGGAGCGAGTCCGGGTAGGCGCCGCGCAGCAGCGGACCGTGGAAGACGCCGTTGGCCAGGTCGTCGATGCGTCGGGCGGCCGCCAGATCGGCCGGGCTCTGCGACAGCGGGCGTACGACGGCCGAGTTGAGACTCACCGCGACCTTGTTGCGGGCCGGCATCGCCGCGCGCAGCGCCGAAGCACCCAGCCCATGGGCGAGGTTGAGATGGTGGGCCGCCTTCAGCGAGGCCACCGGGTCGGTGCGGCCGGGGGCGTGGACACCGGAGCCGTAGCCGAGGAAGGCGCTGCACCAGGGCTCGTTGAGGGTGATCCAGTTCTCCACCCGGTCGCCCAGCGCCTCGCCCACGAGCTGCGCGTACTCCGCGAAGCGGTGGGCGGTGTCGCGCTCGGGCCAGCCGCCCGCGTCCTCCAGCTCCTGGGGGAGGTCCCAGTGGTAGAGGGTGACGGCGGGCTGGATGCCCTTCTCCAGCAGCTCGTCCACCAGACGGCGGTAGAAGTCCAGGCCGATCTGGACGGCCGGACCCCGCCCGGTCGGCTGCACACGCGGCCAGGAGACGGAGAACCGGTAGGCGCCCAGGCCCAGGTCCGCCATGAGAGCCACGTCGTCGCGGTAGCGGTGGTAGTGGTCGACGGCGGTGTCACCGGTCTCCCCGCCGGCGGTCTTGCCCGGCGTATGGCTGAAGGTGTCCCAGATCGACGGCGTACGGCCGCCCTCGCGCACCGCCCCCTCGATCTGGTACGCGGAGGTCGCGGCACCCCAGAGGAAGCCGGGCGGGAAGGTGACCGGGGAGGCGGCGGCGGAGGAGGTGACCGGAGAGGCGGTGGGGGAGGAGTCGGGCATGGAAGCGCTCCCATCGAGAATCGGGAAGACCTTGGGGGGAAGGGAAGAAGGGGCCGGGGCGACACTGACCCGGCCCCTGGACGGAACCGGTCAGCCCTTGATCGCGCCCTGCATGATGCCGCCCACGATCTGCTTGCCGAACAGCAGGAAGGCGACCAGCAGCGGCAGCGTGCCAAGCAGCGCGCCCGCCATGATCACCGCCTGGTCCGGGACATAGCCGGTGCCGAGCGAGTTCAGGGCCACCTGCACGGTGGGGTTCTGCTGGTTCAGGGCGATGATCGGCCACAGGAAGTCGTTCCAGGCGAACACGAAGGTCAGCAGGCCGAGCACCGCCATCGCGGGCCGCGCGGCCGGGAAGACCACGTGCCAGACGATCCGCAGACTGCTCGCGCCGTCCACCCGCGCCGCCTCGATCAGCTCCGAGGGCAGCGCCTGCACCAGGTACTGCCGCATGAAGAACGTGCCGAACGCGGTCACCAGGCTCGGCAGGATCACCGTCTGGAGCTGGTTCGACCAGCCGAAGTCGCTCATCCACAGATACAGCGGGACGACCGCGAGCTGCGGCGGGATCATCATCGTGCCCACGGTCAGCAGGAGCAGCAGCCCCGAGAAGCGGAACCGCAGCTTGGCGAAGGCGAACCCGGCCAGCGTCGCGAAGACCACCGTGCTCACGGTGATCGTGCTCGCCACCAGCAGCGAGTTGAGCATCGCGGTGCCGAGCCCGGCCTCGTCCCACGCCGCCTGGAGGTTCGTGAACAGATTGCCGCCGAACCACAGCGGCGGCGGGGTCTGCGCGAGCCGCCCACCGGTGCGCGAGGCCGCGACCGCCGTCCACACCAGCGGCGCCAGCGAGACCAGCGCGAACACCGTCAGCGCCACGTACGTCACCGGACCCGCGTGCAACTGCTTGCCCGCACCCGTGATCCGGCGCCGCCCGGGGGACCGCACGGGCCCCGCGACCTTCTGCACGGTCAGTTCACTGGTGGTCATTGGGACTTCCTCAGCCATCGGGTGAACAGCAGGTTGGCCGCCGCGACGATGAGCAGGATCAGGAACATCGACCAGGCGATCGCGGACGCCTTGCCGAGGTTGCCGATGATCCAGCCCTGGTCGTACATGTACAGACCGAGCGTCTGGTACTGGTGCTCCGAGCCGCCCTTGGACCCGCTGACCCCGCCGAACAGCAGGGGCTCACCGAAGAGCTGGGTGGAGCCGATGGTGGAGACCACGATGGTGAACAGCACCGTCGGGCGCAGCTGCGGAATGGTCACGTGCCGGAACTGCTGCCAGCGGTTGGCTCCGTCCAGCGCCGCCGATTCGTACAGGTCCGCCGGGATGGCCTGCATCGCGGCGAGGTAGATCAGCGCGTTGTAGCCGGTCCAGCGCCAGATGACGATCGTGGACACCGCGAACTGCGAACCCCAGTCGGACTCGCGCCAGTTGACCGGATCGACCCCGACGAAGTGGAGGATCCAGTTCACCATGCCGCCGTCCCACGAGTACAGCAGCGTGAAGACCAGCGTCGCGGCCGCCACCGAGGTCGCGTACGGCGTCAGCATCACCACGCGCCACACGGTCGAGCCGCGCAGCCGGTAGTTCAGCATGTGGGCGAGCCAGAGCGCCCCGAGCAGCTGCGGGACCGTGGAGATGACACCGATGGTGAAGGTGTTCTTCAGCGCGTTCCAGAAGAACTCCGAGGACAGCAGGTTGCGGTAGTTGGCGAGCCCGGTCCAGGTCTGCCGGTCGAGCGCGGAGAGCTGGACGTCGTGCAGCGAGTACCAGGCCGTGTAGAGCAGCGGCACCAGGGTGAAGGCCGCGAACAGCAGGAAGAAGGGGGACACGAACGCGTACGGCGACGCCTTCATGTCCCAGCGGTACAGCCGGCTGCGCCAGGAGACGGGCGCGGCCGGCGCACCGCGACCCCGAGCGCCCCGGGCCGCGCCCGGCGGGATGCCGGGCGCGGCCTCGGCGCTCGACGCGGGATGCGCGAGAGCCTCTTTGGAGGTCACTGGCCGAGCACGTCCTTGATCTCGGCGGACGCCGCCTTCCAGCCCTCGGCCGGGGACTTGCCCTTCTGCTCGACCTGGAGGATGCCGATGTCGCTGATCGCGCTGTCGATCGGCTTGTCCTTCGGACCGAGCGGCTGGGCCGGGATGGTCTTCGCGGCCTCGGAGAAGATCTGGGTGAGCGGCGCGTCGGAGAAGTACGCGGTGGTGTCGGCCGCGGGCTTCAGGCCCGCGTACGCCGCCGGGGTGGACGGGAAGCTCGCCTGCTTGGCGAAGACCTTGGCCTGCTGCGCGGGGGCGGTCAGCCACTTCGCCAGGGCGATCGCCTCCTTCTGGTGCTTGCTCGCGGTCGGCACGCCGAGGAAGGAGCCGCCCCAGTTGGACGCTGCCGGGGCCTGGGCCACGTCCCACTTGCCGTTGCCCGAGTCACCGGACTTCTGCTCGATGTAGCCGATCATCCAGGCCGGGCAGGCCAGCGAGGCGAAGGTGGCGTTGGCGAAGCCGTTGTCCCAGGTCGGGTCGAACTGCTTCAGCTTGGCGGACATGTCGCTGGTCGCCACGGTCATGGCGGCGTCCCACGCCGCCTTCACACCGGGAGACTTGTCCCAGACGACCTTGCCGTCCTTGTCGTAGTTGCGCTCGGAGGCGCCGCCCACGGCCGCGTTGTACACCGAGGCCGCCGAGTCGACGTACTTGGTGCCCTTCGGCGCCTTCTTCATGTACTTCTTGCCGAGGTCGACGTACTTCGACCAGTCGCCCTTCCACAGCTCGGCGAGCTTGGCGCGGTCGGTGGGCAGACCGGCCTTGGCGAAGAGGTCCTTGCGGTAGCAGACCGCCATCGGGCCGGTGTCGGTGCCGACGCCGATGAGCTTGCCGTCCTTGGTGGTGGCCTGGGCGAGCTTCCAGTCCAGCCACTGGGACTTGTCGACGTCCTTGCCGAGGTCGACGAACTTGTTCGCCTGCGTCTGCACGGCCTCGGTGATGTTGCCGACCTCGATGGCCTGGATGTCGTCCGTGCCGGCGCCCGCCTGCAGGCGCGTGAGCACCTTCGGCCAGTACACGTCGGTACGGGTCGTGACGTTCTCCTTGATGGAGATGTCCGGGTGGAGCTTCGTGTACTCGTCGTACAGGCCGGCCTGCTTGTAGCCGAAGACGCCGAAGGTGCCGACGGTCAGCGTGATCTTGCCGTTGCCGCCGTCGTCCGCGTTCGACGAGGTGTCGTCCGAGTCCTTGGAGCAGCCGGCCAGCAGCCCCGTGGTCAGCGCGGCGGCGGCCAATAGGGCCACCGTTCCGCGAGACCTGCGGATGCTCGTGCGCATTGCGTCCTCCTGTTGCCTGACGTGCCGACCCCCCGGCCAACTGCATGGAACTACTGCTGGAGCTGGGCCCGTTCGTACGCGCTGCGGCTCGGGCGGGGAACGTGCGGGATGTGTAGGTGTCAGGTACCGTGGGAGCGCTCCCACGAGTGATGTGTTGAAGGGTCGTCCGTCCGGCGCGGGGTGTCAAGGGAGTGCGCACGCCCAAGTCCCTTCAGTTATCGGGCTGTTAATTAGCGCGGTACGGCGAGGCGGAACAGACCCGGTGGCGGTGTCGCCGGGCACTGTTACATTCCAGGCCGGGGGCAACGTACGGGCCGCTGACGGGCGTTCGGGTGCGGATACGGGTACGGCGGGAAAGGCGGAGGCCATGGCGAGCCACGGAGCGCGGGGCGGCCGGAGCGGGGGGCGGCCCACGCTCGAAGAGGTGGCCGCGCGTGCCGGGGTGGGCCGGGGCACGGTCTCCCGGGTGATCAACGGCTCGCCCCGGGTCAGCGACGCGACCCGCGCCGCCGTCGAGGCCGCCGTCGAGGAGCTGGGCTACGTCCCCAACACCGCCGCCCGCGCGCTGGCCGCCAACCGCACCGACTCCATCGCGCTGGTCGTCCCCGAGCCGGAGACCCGCTTCTTCGCGGAGCCTTACTTCTCCGACATGCTGAGCGGGGTCGGCGCCGAACTGGCCGACACCGAATGGCAGTTGCTCCTGATCTTCGCGGGCAGCGACCGCAAGCGGCAGCGGCTCGCGGACTATCTCTCCGCCCATCGCGTGGACGGCGTCCTCCTGGTCTCCGTCCACGCCGACGACCCGCTCCCCGACCTCCTCGACCGCCTGGAGATCCCGGCCGTGATCAGCGGCCCCCGCTCGGCGGGCGAGACCCTCACCTCGGTCGACTCCGACAACTACGGCGGGGCCCGCTCGGCGGTCGCCCACCTCCTTGCCCGGGGCCGCCGCCGCATCGCCCACATCACCGGCCGGCCCGACGTGTACGGCGCGCAGCGACGGGTGGACGGCTACCGGGACGCGCTGCGGGAAGCGGGGGTGGGGGTGGACGAACTCCTCCTGGAACCCGGCGACTTCACCGAGGGCGGCGGCCGCCGCGCCATGACCGCCCTCCTGTCCCGCCGCCCCGGCCTGGACGCGGTCTTCGCCGGCTCCGACGTCACGGCGGCGGGCGCCCGCCAGGTCCTGCGCGAGGCGGGCCGCCGCATCCCCGAGGACGTGGCGCTGGTCGGCTACGACGACTCCGCCATCGCCCGCCACATGGACCCGCCCCTGACCAGCGTCCGCCAGCCGATCGAGGAGATGGGGCGGGCGATGATCGGGCTGCTCCTGGAGGAGATAGCGGACCGCCGTCCGGCGGCGGCGCGGGGGCTGGAGCGGCGGCATGTGGTGCTGCCGACCGAGCTGGTGGGCCGGGAGTCGGCGTAGCCGCGGAGTCCACCGGATGCGGCCGTCCCGTCAGGCTGTCCCGGGCTTACGGGCCAGCAGACAGGCGTGGGGCCGCTTCGCGCGTCCGCCGGGCTCCTGCTCCAGCCGGGCGGTGACGACGAGCCCGGCCCGCTGCAGCAGTTCGGCCACGCGGTCCAGGGGGAGGAGGTACGACTCGTAGGACACGGGACGGCCGTAGCCGTGGGTGGGCCGCAGCCGCTCGTCGCCGGTGTAGCCGCCCCAGAGCAGGTGTCCGCCGGGTGCGAGCGTGCGGTGGAACTCGGCGAACACCTCCGGCAGCCATCGCGGGGGCGTGTGATGGGTGGAGTACCAGGCCAGGATGCCGCCGAGCTCCCCGTCCCCCGTCTCCAGCGCGGTCATCGAGCCCTCGGTGAACCGCAGACACGGATAAGCCTGCCGGGCCAGCGCGACCATCTTCGGCGACAGATCCACCCCGAAGGCGGACACCCCCAGCCCGGCCAGATATGCCGTCACCTTCCCGGGACCGCACCCCAGATCCGCGACCGGCCCCGGCCCGGCCGCCCGCACCAGTTCGGCGAACCCCGCCAGCATCCCGCGCGACAGCGGGTCCAACTCGGCGGGCGACGGGACGAGTTCGGCGTAATCGGCGGCGACCGTGTCGTACGACTCGCGGACGGCGGTCAGAAAGGGGGGCTCGGCCATGCGGGCGACCTTAGACCGGCAACCGGCCGTCCCGCCGCATCTTCGGGACTCAGGGCTTCTCTGAAGTGGCCTGTGCGAGAAGGCCGTTGACGAAGGCACGGAGGGCTTCCGAGTAGGTGTCCCGGGCTGCCAGCTCCGGCCAGCGGTCGCCGACTTCGGAGAGGCGGGGGAGCCGGGCGGTGTCGATACCGCTGAAGAAGTCGGCCTCCTCGGTGAGTTGAGCATCATCCGGTCGCCGGTGGGCCGAGTGGGCGCGGACCAGGATCTCGCCCGCCGTGTAGTACCAGATGCTCCGGAAGAGGCCGACGGCCTGGTCGAGCGTGCACCCGCAGTCGACGGCCGCCGCCACGATCGTCTCGACCGCCTGGAGGGACGCGGGCCCGAGCCGGGCGAGGAAGCCGTCCACCGTGAGGATCTCGGCCGCCCACGGCCAGGCGGCGAGGGAGTCGTGGATCGCGGTCGCCGCCGCGATGATCCGCTCGCGCGGCTCGGCGGGGAGGTCGGGGCGCAGAGTCCGGTCCACGTGCTCGTTGAGGAGCTGGACCAACAGGTCTTCCCGGTCCCGGACATGGTGGTACAGCGTCGTCGTCCCGATGCCCAGCTCCGCCGCCAGTCTGCGCACGGTCAGCTTCTCCCAGCCGTCCCGCTCGATGACGCGGCGCGTCGCGTCCAGGATCTCGGCGCGGGAAGTGGCCGGGGGGCGGCCGCTGCGGCCGGGCGATGTGTTGCTTCGGGGCACCGCTCCATCATGCCGTTTCCCCCTTTGTGCTCGACAGCGGCGGCCGTGCGGAGTAATTTCGGAACATGTTCCAAAACCTCGGGGGAGCCGCGTTTCCGGCAGCATGGAGGAACTTGTGACGAAGACAGTCGGGGAGTCGGACGGGGCGGTCGACGTGGTCGACGGGGGAGTGGGGGCCGCCCGGCCGGGGCTCACCCTCGCCGCGGTGGCCGTGGTGCAGTTCATGGTGTCGCTCGACCTGTCGGTGGTGAACGTAGGACTGCCGGAGATCGCCGACGGGCTGAACTTCTCTGGTGTGGGCCTCACTTGGGTGATCCACGCCTACGCGCTCACCTTCGGCGGGCTGCTCCTGCTGGGCGGCAGGACGGCGGACCGGTACGGCCGCAAGCGGGTGCTGCTGGCGGGCCTCGCCCTGTTCGGCCTGGCGTCCTTGGCCGGCGGCTTCGCCGAGTCACCCGGTCAACTGGTCGCCGCCCGTGCCGTCCAGGGCATCGGAGCCGCCGCCCTCTCCCCGGCCGCGCTGGCCCTGCTGACCACGACGTTCCCCACGGGCCGCGCCCGCGTACGGGCCTTCGGCGTATGGAGCGCGATGAACGCGGCGGGCGGCGCGCTGGGCGTCCTGATCGGGGGCGTCCTCACGCAGTACGCGGGATGGCGCTGGGTGATGTTCGTGAACGTGCCGATGGCGGCGGGGGCGTTGCTGCTGTCGTGGCGGGGCGTCGGCGCGGACCGGGTACGGCCCGGCGGTGGCCGACCGGACATCCTCGGCGCCTTCCTGGTCACCTCGGGGATGCTGCTCCTGGTGTTCGGCGTCGTCCGCACCGACCGGTACGGCTGGGGCTCACCGGTGACGCTGACGACCCTGACGGCGGCGGTCGCGCTGCTGGCCGCCTTCCTCCAGGTCGAGCGCACCACGCGCCGCGAACCCCTGGTCCGGCTGGGCCTGTTCACGAACCGCTCGGTCCTCGGCGCGAACGCCTTCAACCTCCTGGCCGGTGCCGCGATGGCCTCCGCCTTCTACTTCATCTCCCTCTACCTGCAAGGCGTCCTCGGCCACGGCGCCGCCCGCACCGGCCTCGAATTCCTCCCGCTGGCCCTCGGCGTCATCACCGGCTCGGTCCTCGCGGTGAAGCTCGGCTACCGGCTCCTGCCCCGAACCCTCCTGGCCCTCGGCGGCACCCTGACGGCCGTGGCCTTCGCCTGGGCCGGCCTGATCACCCCGAACGGCTCCTTCACCACCGACATCCTCGGCCCGGCGATCCTCGCGGGCACCGGCTTCGGCTTCTGCCTGGCCCCGGTGGTCTCCCTGGCCACCGAAGGCGTGGCCTCTTCCGAGGCAGGCACCGCCTCCGCCCTCCTGAACAGCTCCCGCCAGATCGGAGCCTCCCTCGGCCTGACAGCCCTGGTCACGGCGGCGGCCCACCACACCGGGCCCGTGGTCACGGCCGAGAGCCTGACCGAGGGGTACGCGCTGGGGCTGCGGCTGGGGGCGGGGCTGCTGGCGGCGGGGGCCGTGGTGGCGGTGGGGGTGTTGCGGGGGCCTCGGGGCGAGTGACGGGATGCGCGGCGCGAAGGCCGTTTGCGCGGGTGAGGGGTGCCGGGCGTCGTTCGCCCGGCCGGATCGCCGCTCGGCCCATTGCTGCGGGCGACCCCAGGGCCTCCTACTCTCCCCCGTCGGCGGAACGGAGCAGGAAGTCGACGACGACGCAGCCGACCTGGCCGTCATCGGTGCGGCCGATCCAGACGGGGTAGTCCCCGTCGCCCCGGCCGGCGCGGAAGGCGATGACGTTCGGCTCGGACTCCGTGCCGGGCAGTTCGACGCTGAAGACGGATTCGCTGTCGAGGGCCATGAACACGTCCTCGTCCAGCCGGTCTTCGGGCACCGTCCCCGTCGCGTCCAGGAAAGCCGCTGTGCCGGTGTCCACGCCGACCCCGTAGAACTGGCCCTCCCTGAGCAGTCCGAGGTCCTCGTCGGGCCGGAGGACCATTTCCCACTCGCGGGGCGGGACGTCCAGGAACGTCACCCTGGCCGCGGCGACACCGGTCTGGCGTGCCGTGCGCACCAGCGACAGCGTGACCGGGAACTCGCCCGGTGGCACCGCGACGGCCCGGGGGTCCTCGTCGATCCAGCCGGGGTCCGAGATCACCAGCCGCCCCGACGTGATCCGCAGCAGGCCGGCGTCGACGGGCTCGACGACGGCGGGCCCTTCCAGGCTGTCGCATTCACCCGGACTGAACAGCTGCTCGATCTCGGTGGCGCGCAGCGGTCCCGACCCTTCGTCCACCGACACGTCGTTCAGGACCACGGTCGTGGCGGGCTCGTGGCCCTGCTGGGCGAGGAGCGGTACGAACACCTGCCAGTCGCCGAACTCCGGTACGGGACAGAGGAAGTCTTCGACGGGCGCCGGGAACGGTCCGGATGTGCCGGCGTGCGGTGGCTCCGCCGACGCTCCCCTCGGCCCGCCGGACTCGGACCTCACCTCGACCTGCCCGTCGGCCGAGACGGTCGTGGTCTCCTGAACGTCCCACGTCCCGGACGAGTGCTCCCGCTCGCCCGAGAACTGCCATCGGATGCTCCGGTGAGCCAGCAGCATCCCCGTGCCGTGCGGCTTGAGGTCGATCATCTGCATGCGCCAGGACCTGTCGTCGAACAGATACAGCCGCCACGTCCCGCGCGGCCAGCGTTCGACCAGTGCCAGCGGTCGCTCCTCCGCGGACAGCAGAACCGCGTAATACATCCCGGCGGCATGTCTGCGTGCCGCGACCGCGCTCGGCATCGGGTCCGGATGGGCCATTCCCACATGGGAACCCCACATCTCGCCGTACGACACATCAAGACCGTCGAATTTCACAGCAGCGCGTCTCCCCCCGTGGCACCAGCCACCCCCTGAGCAGCGGCACTCGACGGGTGCCCCCGCCGCATCACGCTGCCCTTCCGAAGCTTTGTGCCGTCAGTCTGCCACCGGGGTCTGACACGGGGGCCGCAGTGCCCAACCGCCGCAGATCGACCTCCACTTGGCGGCGTTCGAGCAGCTCCGCGCCATGGCCGTCCACAGCCCCGACGCCTAGCGGCTCTCCTCCACGTGCGTCAGCCTGTCGTCGGTCAGGTGCCAGTACCGCTGGTGGGGAGTCAGGCGCCAGGTTTCGGTGGCGGTGAGGCCCTGGGTGAGCCAGGCGTGGAGCTGGGGGAGGGCCTGGTCGCGGAGGAGGGTGCGGGTGGCGGCGCGGCGCGCGGCGGGGACGGTGTGGACGTCCACGTAGAAGCCGACCGACTCCGGGTGGACGCCGCCGCCGTAGGTGCGGGAGGCCGGGGCCACCCAGTAGGCGTCCAGGACCATGGTCCCGCTGTCGTGGCCGCTGAGGAAGCGCAGATCTTTGACATGGGCCATGAGCGGGCCCAGGTGCTCGGTGATGTCGGTCGTGGTCAGGGGCCAGGCGTGGCCGCGGGGCAGGCGGCGGTTTCGTGCGGACATGACAGGGAGGGTGGCAGAGAGGGTGCCCGGTGCGGAAACGACTTTGGGCCGATCCGTCGGAACGGATCGGCCCAAAGTCCATCAGGGTGAGTGACGGGACTTGAACCCGCGACATCCTGGACCACAACCAGGTGCTCTGCCAGCTGAGCTACACCCACCACGACCGGCGGTTGAACTTGTCGTTCCCCGACCGGCCGAGAAGAAGTCTACAGGGTTCTCGGGGGTGCTCGCGCACACGTTTCCGTGTGGGGGCTACGAGCGGGGCAGGACGTACTTCGCCGCGATCGTCTTCGCCGTCTCGGAGTCCGGTCCCGGCTGGGGGACGAAGACCGCCTCGCGGTAGTAGCGCAGCTCGGCGATGGACTCGCGGATGTCGGCGAGGGCGCGGTGGTTGCCGTTCTTCTCCGGGCTGTTGAAGTACGCCCTCGGGTACCAGCGCCGGGCCAGCTCCTTGATCGAGGAGACGTCCACGATGCGGTAGTGGAGGTGGCCCTCCAGCGTCGGCATGTCGCGCAGCAGGAAGCCGCGGTCGGTGCCGACGGAGTTGCCGCACAGCGGGGCCTTGCCCGGCTCCTTGACGTGCTCACGGATGTACGCGAGCACCTGCTCCTCGGCGTCGGCCAGCGTCGTGCCGCCGGCCAGCTCCTCCAGCAGACCGGACGCGGTGTGCATCTGGCGCACCACCTCCGGCATCGTCTCCAGCGCGGCCTCCGGCGGACGGATGACGATGTCCACGCCCTCGCCGAGCACGTTCAGCTCGGAGTCGGTGACGAGGGCGGCCACCTCGATGAGCGCGTCGTCGGACAGCGAGAGGCCGGTCATCTCGCAGTCGATCCACACCATGCGATCGTTCATGTGTCTCACCTTACGGTGACCCGACCCCACCTGAACCCGGCCGTGCGCGAGGTATGGGGGAGGGGAGGAGGCGTGTGACTTCCGCCTCCTCCCCTCCCCGACATCCCTACGGGAACCCGTACGGCATCCCCTACGGCATCCCGTGCGGGTCAGACCCCGCCCCGCGCCCCCGGCAGCAGACTCACCGCGCCCGCCGCGTGCCTGCGGCTCTGGAGCGGGACTCCCCCGTCACGCTCCGAGTGCAGTACGGCCGGCACCTGCCCGACCACGCCGTGCCCGGCCAGGCCGACCGGCGCCGCGCCGGACACACCGGACGGCGGCAGCGGTGACTCCTGCTCGACCGGACGCTCGCCCTGCGGCCTGCGGGCCCGGTAGGCGGCCCGGTAGGCGGCCGGGGACGAGCCGAGCTGGCGGCGGAAGTGCCCGCGCAGCGCGACCGGTGAGCGGAAGCCGCAGCGGCCCGCGACCTCGTCCACGGAGTAGTCCGAGGTCTCAAGCAGCCGCTGTGCCTGGAGCACCCGCTGGGTGATCAGCCACTGCAGCGGCGCACTGCCCGTGAGCGAGCGGAAACGCCGGTCGAACGTACGGCGGCTCATGTAGGCGCGTGCCGCCAGCGTCTCCACGTCGAACTGCTCGTGGAGGTGTTCCAGCGCCCAGGCGACGACCTCGGCCAGCGGGTCGGCGCCGATCTCCTCGGGTAAAGACCTGTCGAGATAGCGCTCCTGACCGCCACTGCGGCGCGGCGGGACCACCAGGCGCCGGGCGAGCGCGCCCGCCGCCTCGTTGCCGTGGTCCGTCCGCACGATGTGGAGACAGAGGTCGATCCCGGCCGCCGTCCCCGCGGAGGTCAGCACGTCGCCGTCGTCCACGAAGAGTTCCCGTGGATCGACGTGCACCGACGGATAGCGCTTGGCCAGCGTCGGCGCGTACATCCAGTGGGTGGTCGCCGGACGGCCGTCCAGCAGGCCGGCCGCGGCCAGGACGAACGCCCCGGTGCACAGGCCGACGATGCGGGCCCCCTCCTCGTGTGCGCGGCGGAGGGCGTCGAGCGCTTCCTCCGGCGGCGGGGAGGTGATCGAACGCCAGGCCGGCACGACGACCGTGCCCGCGCGGGAGATCGCCTCCAGGCCATGCGGCGCGGTGAGTTCCAGGCCCCCTGTGGTCCGCAGCGGGCCGTCCTCGCCCCCGCACACCAGCAGTCGGTAGCGCGGTACTCCGGCGTCCTGGCGGTCGATCCCGAACACCGAAAGCGGTATGGAACTCTCGAAGATGGGGCCGCCGCTGAACAGCAGCACCGCGACGATCTCCTTGCGGCGTCGCCCGGCGAGCTTCCGGGCTGCGGCATCCGGCGCTGCGGTGGAGTCGTGGCTCATACTGCTAAGCCCCCCTCGGTGGTCGCGGCTCCTCGGTTGTGTCGCTCCTGCACGTTTCCCCTCGGTCCTGCACGAGTCCCCCGCCGTAAGACAGTCAAGATCGAATCTACTGGCTGCCGTGGTCTGCCGGTGGCCAGTTCTCCACGTCACGCATTGTCGACATGACAACTTGGCGTGAAGCATTCGATCACGAAGGGTTGCACTCGTGGGCCGCGCAGGGAAGTACGCCTCGGCGTGGTGGCCAAACCGCATAGGGTGCGTGGGGTCTCGTGGACCCTGTTTGTGCAGGTGGAACGGGGGATGAGGGGTGGTTGCGCCCCCTCCGGAGCGATATTCAGAAGTTGGCTGAAAAGCAGCGTTCCGAGGTACGGAAACCGGTCAGTCAACCGGTGTCCGCCGTTCCGCTCCGGCCGAGGCGCGCTCGAAGTGGCGCAGCAGCGCCCAACAGGTTCCGGTCACGGCCGCGAGGCCCAGTCCCGCGCCGGCGGCGGTGACCGGCGGGGTGCCGCACCACAGCAGGACGACGGGCACGAGCAGACACCCGAACACACCCCAGCCGATCACGTCACGCACGGTGTCCGGCGCGGAGCGCGCGGCGCGCGGGGACGGCGGTGCGGCGGGGGGCCGGGCTGCGGGCATCGGGGCGCTCCCTGGGGGCTGCGGTTCAGGGGGTTCAACGCGGCCGCGTCCGCTCGGTCACCCCTGAATCCCGCACAAAACCGCGTGTACGGGGCAGCCACCATTGCGCCCCGGGCGCCGCTCGTGCATTCTCCGGGGAACCCCCTGGGGCACCCCGGAGGGCCGCTCACGGAGCGTGCGGGAGATCTGGGCCCGGGAGGAGTGCCGCCGTACCCTTGGGGGTATGGGCTTGGGAAGACGAATCCCGGACACAGCTCCGCCGCACGATGTCCCCCTCCCATAAAGGATCCCCACGCCGAGACAGCCATGGCCGGTCACGAATTCTTCGAACCCGCGGACCGCAAGCGGCCGGTTGCCGAACCGACGGCGGCCGACCCCCTGGCGGCGGAAGAGGCACGCCCTTCCCGCGATCCCGCCTTCCAGCACGGAGTGGTCGTCGGCTTCGACGGCTCCACCTCCAGTGAGCGCGCCCTCGCGTACGCGATCGGCGTGGCCCGGCGATCCGGCTCCGGCCTGATCATCGTCCATGTGGCCAACCGGCTGCCCACCACCGTGTGGGCGGGCTGCGAGCCGCCCGTCTTCGTCGACGTGCCCGACCACCGCACCGAGGTCCTCGGCCTCGAACTGGCCTGCGCGGAGCATCTCGCCGAGGTGCCCTGGATCCTGGTCGAGCGCGGCGGCGACATCTGCCATGAACTCGAGGAGGTCGGGCGGGAGTACGAGGCGGACGCGATCGTGGTCGGCTCGACCCACGGCCTGGTCGGCCGGCTCTTCGGCTCGGTGGCGGGACGGCTCGCCAAACGGGCCCGCCGTCCGGTGATCGTGATCCCCTGACGTCCCGTAAGGGGCGCGCCCCGAGGCGTACACGACCCAACGCGCCTGCCGGTGCGCCCGGTTGACCCTTGAACCAGGTGTCCGGAAGCCCCCGGCGGGGCATGTACCCCGCCGGGGGCTTCGGTGCGTGTCGCAAGCGCCGGCGGGTGACGGCCGCCGGCCGAGGGGGCGGCACGGAATGGACCCCCACGTGCGGCACGTAGGGGTCCGTTCTCCGAAGGGGGCGGGTGGACTACTCCACCGTCACCGACTTGGCCAGGTTGCGCGGCTTGTCGATGTCGCGGCCCAGGGCCTTCGCCGCGTGGTACGCGAGGAGCTGGAGCGGGATGCCCATGAGGATCGGGTCCAGCTCGTCCTCGTTCTTCGGGACGACGACCGTCTGGTCGGCCTTCTCCTGCGGCTGGTGGGCCACCGCGAGGATCTTGCCGCTGCGGGCCTTGATCTCCTCCAGGGCGGCGCGGTTCTTCTCCAGCAGGTCGTCGTCCGGGACGATCGCGACCGTCGGCAGGGCGGGCTCGATCAGGGCCAGCGGGCCGTGCTTGAGCTCGGAGGCGGGGTAGGCCTCGGCGTGGATGTAGGTGATCTCCTTGAGCTTCAGGGAGGCCTCACGCGCGACCGGGTAGCCCCGGACCCGGCCGATGAAGAGCATCGAGCGGCTCTCGGCGTACTCCTCGGCCAGCGCCTTGATCTCCTCCTCCTTCTTGAGGATTTCGGAGATCTGGGAGGGCAGCCTGCGCAGGCCCTCGATGATCCGCTTGCCGTCGCGCACCGACAGGTCGCGGGTGCGGCCGAGGTGCAGGGCGAGCAGCGCGAAGGCGACCGTGGTGTTGGTGAAGCACTTGGTGGAGACCACGCACACCTCGGGACCGGCGTGCACGTAGATGCCGCCGTCGGCCTCGCGGGCGATGGCGGAGCCGACCACGTTGACCACGCCGAGGACGCGGGCGCCCTTGCGCTTGAGCTCCTGCACGGCGGCCAGCACGTCGTACGTCTCACCGGACTGGGAGACCGCGACGTACAGCGTGTCGGGGTCCACGACCGCGTTGCGGTAGCGGAACTCGGAGGCCGGCTCGGCGTCGGCGGGGATGCGGGCCAGCTCCTCGATCATCTGGGCGCCGATCATGCCCGCGTGGTACGAGGTGCCGCAGCCGAGGATCTTCACGCGGCGGATGCGGCGCGCCTCGCGGGCGTCCAGGTTGAGGCCGCCGAGGTGCACGGTGGAGAAGCGGTCGTCGATGCGGCCGCGCAGCACGCGGTCCACGGCGTCGGCCTGCTCGTGGATCTCCTTGTGCATGTAGGTGTCGTGGCCGCCCATGTCGTACGAGGCGGCCTCCCACTCCACGGTGGTGGGCTCGGAGCTGGTCCGGGTGCCCTCGGTGGTGTAGGTGCGGAAGTCGTCGGCCTTCAGGGTGGCCATCTCGCCGTCGTCCAGGGTGACGACCTGGCGGGTGTGGGTGACCAGGGCGGCGATGTCCGAGGCGACGAACATCTCCTTCTCGCCGATGCCGAGCACGACCGGGGAGCCGTTGCGGGCCACCACGATGCGGTCGGGGAAGTCGGCGTGCATGACGGCGATGCCGTAGGTGCCCTCGACCACGCGGAGCGCCTCGCGGACCTTGTCCTCCAGCTTCTCGGCCGACGAGCGGGCGATCAGGTGGGTGAGGACCTCGGTGTCGGTGTCCGAGAGGAACTCGACGCCGTCCGCCTCCAGCTTGCGGCGCAGGTCGGAGGCGTTGTCGATGATGCCGTTGTGGACGACGGCGACCTTGTCGTCGGCCGACATGTGCGGGTGGGCGTTCACGTCGGAGGGGGCGCCGTGGGTGGCCCAGCGGGTGTGGGCGATGCCGGTGGTGCCCTTGAAGCGCGCGGGGACCTTGGCCTCCAGGTCACGCACCCGGCCCTTGGCCTTGACCATCTTCAGCGCGGCCGACTTGGGGGAGGAGACGACGATGCCCGCCGAGTCGTAGCCCCGGTACTCCAGGCGCTGGAGGCCCTCAAGGAGGAGGGGGGCGACGTCACGCTTACCGATGTATCCGACAATTCCGCACATATGAAGTCTTCCCTCACCCTGGTGTCGCTCAGCCGTAGACCATGCGGCGCAGTTGCCTGAGCGTCAGCTCCGGCGGCGCCACGGCCCGGTATTTCAGGTCCGCCTCGATCTGGTCGAAGATCGCCGTGTTCCGCAGGCCCTCGGCCTGCAGTTCGCGGTGGCGGCGACGGACGTACTCCTGGGTCGTCTCGTCGAAGTAGGCCAGCACGTCCTGGATCACCCGCAGCGCTTCGCCCCTGTTCAGCGGGGTGGAGCGCGTCAGATGATCGACAAGTTCCTCGTGCACCCGGTAGATCCTGGGGCACGATCGCGACTTTCGCAAGAATCTTGCCCGAAATCGGGCAAGCGCCTGTTGGGGATCCGATGGGGTGCTGTTGGCCGGGAATCCACCCGGCGTCCTGAGCGGCGTCGCCCGGGGACGGCACCTTCTGGTGACATGGACATTCCTCGTATGGGCGTACCCGAGAAGCTGGCCGGGCGCATGACCATGGCCGAGCAGCACGAATATCTGCGCACCAGGTTCTCCCGGCGGACCATGATCAGAGGCGGCGCCGTGACGGTGGGCACCGTCGTCGGCGGCGCCTTCGTCTCCGGCGCCACGGCCCAGGCGGCCGCCACGGCCCCGGCCACCGCCGCCGCGACGAGCGCCGCCCACCGCCCCGCCGAGACCGTCGACGGCGCCCTCGTCGCCCCCTTCGGACGCCATCTGGCCTGGGGCAACGACCCGCGCACCGAGGTCACCGTCTCCTGGCAGGTGCCCGTCGCCGTCAAACGGCCCTTCATCCGGATCGGCGCCCACCCCTGGGACCTCTCCCGCAAGATCCATGCCGAGGTCCGCACCCTCTACACCCCGGCCGGCGTCGGCGCGAGCGGCGACCACACCCAGTACTACGTCCACGCCAGGCTGACCCGTCTGCGCCCCGGCCAGACCTATTACTACGGCGTCGGCCACCAGGGCTTCGACCCCGCCGCGCCCCATCTGCTCGGCACCCTTGGCACCTTCACCACCGCCCCCGCCGGGAAGAAACCCTTCACCTTCACCGCCTTCGGCGACGAGGGCGTCGGCTACCACGGCCTGGCCAACAACGCCCTGATCCTCGGCCAGAACCCCGCCTTCCATCTGCACGCGGGCGACATCGCCTATGGCGACCCCTCCGGCGCCGGCAAGACCGCCGACACCGGCTTCGACTCGCGCACCTGGGACCAGTTCCTGCACCAGACCGAGTCCGTCGCCAAGCAGGTCCCCTGGATGCCCGCCTACGGCAACCACGACATGGAGGCCTGGTACTCGCCCAACGGCTACGGCGGCGAGGAGGCCCGCTGGACCCTGCCCGACAACGGCCCGGACCGCAGGAACCTCCCCGGCGTCTACTCCTTCGTCTACGGCAACACCGCCGTCATCTCGCTCGACGCCAACGACATCTCCTACGAGATCCCGGCCAACCTCGGCATCTCCGGCGGCACCCAGACCAAGTGGCTGGAAGCCCAGCTGAAGAAGTACCGCGCCGCGAAGGACGTGGACTTCGTCGTGGTCTTCTTCCACCACTGTGCCTACTGCACCTCCACCGCCCACGCCTCCGAGGGCGGGGTGCGCCAGGAGTGGGTGCCGCTGTTCGAGAAGTACACCGTGGACCTGGTCATCAACGGCCACAACCACCAGTACGAGCGCACCGACGTCATCAAGGGCGACAAGGTCGTCAAGAAGCTCCCCATCGGCGGCACCGCCTACCCGGAGACCGAGGGCGTCGTCTACGTCACGGCGGGCGCGGCCGGGCGCAGCCTGTACGCCTTCACCGCGCCCGACTCCTACGAGGGCCACGAGCACGAGGTCGAGTCCGTGGCCTCCTTCGTCAACCTCAAGGACGGCAAGCGCGACGAGTCCGTCACCTGGTCCCGGGTGCGCTACCTCGACTACTCCTTCCTGCGCGTGGACGTCACGCCCGCGCCGAAGGGGCACACGGCGAAGCTGACCGTCTCGGGCATCGCGGAGACCGGCAAGCGGATCGACCACTTCACGGTGGCGCGCAGGGCGAAGTAGTCCTTCGAGCGGCACGGAAACGGGCACCCCGGAGGACCGTACTCCGGGGTGCCCGTTCGTCTATATGTCCCTCAGAACTCCGCGAGCGGGTTCCGCAGGGTGCCGATGAGCTGGAGCGCGCCGGAGGGGTCGGCGAGGTCCACCATCTGCTTGTTGTTGCGCAACTGGAGCCGGTTCAGGCAGGACAGCGCGAACTCCGGCGCGAACATGTCGTACTGCGCGAACTTCTCCGCCAGCTGCGGGTTCGCCGCCTGGTACTCCCGGGTGACCTCCGCGACCGTGCCCCAGAACTCGTCCTCGGTCAGGATGCCCTCGGCGGCCAGGTTGGACGCCAGGAAGCGGAAGAAGCAGTCGAAGACGTCCGTGAAGATCGACAGCAGCTTCGTGTCCTCGGGCACCTCGACCCGGATGCGCCGGACCTCGGGCGGCAGTACCGCGGCCGGGTCCATGACGGCGATCTCCTCGGCGATGTCCTTGTACACCGCGCGCCGGACCGCGCCGTCCTGAAGGACCAGGATCACGTTCTCGCCGTGCGGCATGAACACCAGGTCGTAGGCGTAGAAGCTGTGCAGCAGCGGCACGTAGTACGCCCGCAGATAGCCGCGCAGCCACTCGACGGGCGCGAGCCCCGAGCGCTCGATCAGCGCGCCCGCGAACGTGGCGCCGTCCTCGTCGACGTGGAGCAGCGAGGCCATGGTCGCCAGCGACTCGCCCTCCGCCAGCCGCGCGACCGGGCTCTCGCGCCACAGCGCGGCCAGCATCTTGCGGTACGGCGAGTAGCGGTCGGTCGCCTGCTCGTACTCCAGGTGCCGGTAGCCGACGGCCGCCTGCTCGCGGATGATCGTCAGGCCCGTGTCCCGCAGGACCGGGTCGCTCTCGATCAGCTGCGCCAGCCAGTCGTTGATCGCCGGGGTGGCCTCCATGTACGCGGCCGAAAGCCCGCGCATGAAGCCCATGTTGAGGACGGACAGGGCCGTCTTCACATAGTGCTTCTCCGGGTGCGAGGTGTTGAAGAAGGTCCGGATGGACTGCTGGGCCAGATACTCGTCCTCGCCCTCGCCCAGGCACACCAGATGCCGGCGGGCCACCTCGGCGGCGAATGTCACGCTGAGCTTGTTCCACCACTGCCAGGGGTGGACCGGGATCAGCAGATAGTCGTCCGGGTCGAGACCCTGTCCGGTGAGGACGCCCCGGAACCGCTCCAGGGTGGCCTCGCCCAGCTCACGCCGGAAGAACTCCTCGTACTCGACGCCCGCCCCGGCCGTGAACGCGGCGCGCGAGCGGTGCGCGGCCAGCCAGACCAGCTTCAGCGGGCTCGCCGTCTCCGGCGCGTACGCCAGATACTCGTGCACGCCGAAGCCCAGCCGCCCGTTGTTCGCGACGAAGCACGGGTGGCCCTCGGTCATCCCGGTCTCGATCTCCTGGAACGAGCCGGCCGCCAGCTCCTTCGCGGTGACGCGGGGCTTGGCCAGCTTGTAGCAGGTGCCGGACAGGGTGGAGGAGATCTCCTCCAGGTACACCGGCAGGATCTCGTCGCTCAGGCCGAGCGACTCCTTGAACTCGATGAAGAAGTCCAGGGCGGCGAGCGGGAGTTCGGTGCCGTCGCGGTGCCGGGTGATCGAGTCCGCGTCGATCTGCCAGTGGTCCAGGCCCCGGCGGACGGCGGAGAAGCGGTACGAGGTCAGCTTGTCGTCCGAGCGGACGACGTACTCCTCGCCCTCCGCTTCGGGCGTGAACAGCTGCTCGTGGGCGAACTCGGAGAGGGCCTTGCGGATCAGCAGGCGGTTGGCCTGCTCCCAGCGCTCGGGGGAGAGGTGGGCGACGGAGTCGGCGAGGTTCACGCGGCCACCCCCGTCGCCGCCTCGAACCGCTCCCGCGTGCAGAAGCTCAGCAGGGCGCGCTTCTCGGGCTTCTCTATCTCGCGCTCGGCCTCGAAGCCGACGGCCTCGTTGAGCACGTGCACGGCCTTGTTCCGCACGTCCGGCTCGACGACCACGCGCCGGGTCGCCGGGTCCGCGAACAGGTGCGCCATCACGGCCGTGATCACCGACCGGGTGAACCCGTGCACGGGCGTGTCCGTGGGCGGCACCAGGAAGTGCATCCCGACGTCCCCCTCCTCGGGCTCGTACAGCCCGACCAGCTCCCGGTACACCGGGTCGTAGCTCTCCATCAGGAAGACCGGCACCCCGGCCTCGTCCAGACCGAGGAAGGCGTGGTGATGGGCGTCGGCCGCGATCTCCATGTAGGCACGCTCGACGTCCACGAGCCGCGCGTCCTGCATCATCCAGAACGCGGCCTTCGGGTCGGTGACCCAGCCGTGCACGAGGCTCGCGTCCTTCAGGGGGTCGAGCGGGCGGATGGTGAAGGTCATACGGCGAACTCCTGGAAAGCGATGGTCTTCTCCACCGGGTAGATCTCCCTGCCGAGCATCTCCCGGATGATGGAGGCGTTGCGGTAGGGGCCCATGCCCAGGTCGGGGCTGGTCACACTGTGGGTGTGGACGCCGGCGTTCTGGAGGAAGACGCCCCGGCCCGTCACGTCGATCGCGTAGTCGCGGCCGATGTCGAAGTTGCCGTGGGAGTCGTAACGCAGGCGGTCGCGGACGGGCTTGAGGAACTCCGGCTCGCGGTACTGATAGCCGGTGGCGAGGACCAGGCCGTCGCTCTCCAGCTCGAAGTCCTTGCCCTGCTCCTCCTGGCGGAAGCCGAGGGTGTAGCTGCCGTTCTCGTAACGGGCGCCGGTGAGCGAGGAGTTGGTGAGCAGACGGGTGGGGACCGGGCCGCCGAGGTTCTTCTGGTAGAGCAGGTCGAAGATGGCGTTGATCAGCTCGCCGTCGATGCCCTTGAACAGGCCCTTCTGCGCGGTGGCGAGCCGGTAGCGGGTGTCCTCCGGGAGCGCGTGGAAGTAGTCGATGTACTCCGGGGAGGTCATCTCCAGCGTGAGCTTGGTGTATTCCAGCGGGAAGAAGCGAGGGGAGCGGGTGACCCAGTTCAGCCGGTAGCCGTGGACGTCGATCTCGCTGAGCAGGTCGTAGTAGATCTCCGCCGCCGACTGGCCGCTGCCGACCAGGGTGATGCAACGCTTCTTCTGCAGCTCCGCCTTGTGCTGGAGATACCGGGAGTTGTGCAGGAAGTCGCCGCCGAGGTCCTGGCACGCCTCCGGGATGTACGGCGGGGTGCCGGTGCCGAGGACCAGGTGCCTGGCGCGGTAGGTGTCGCCGGCGTCGGTGTGCACGGCGTACACGCCGTCCTCGTAGGTGACTTCGGTGACCGTGGTGCTGAACCGCACGCTGGTCAGCTTGTTGGCGGCCCAGCGGCAGTAGTCGTCGTACTCGACCCGCAGCGGGTAGAAGTTCTCGCGTATGTAGAACGAGTACAGCCGGCCCTTCTCCTTCAGGTAGTTGAGGAAGGAGTACGGCGAGGTCGGGTCGGCCAGGGTGACCAGGTCCGACATGAACGGCGTCTGGAGGTGGGCGCCTTCGAGGAACATCCCGGCGTGCCACTCGAAGTCCGGCTTGGAGTCGAGGAAGACGCCGTTCAGCTCCTCGATCGGCTCGGTGAGGCAGGCCAGGCCGAGGTTGAAGGGGCCGAGGCCGATCCCCACGAAGTCAAGGACGGGGCTGGCTTCAGGAAGCGCGGTCAAGGGACTCTCCCAGGTACTGCTCGGCGTGGCCGGCGATCAGATCGAGGACGGCGGCGATGTCGGCCGCGGTGGTCTCGGGGTTGAGCAGGGTGAACTTCAGATAGTGGCGGCCGCCGACCTTGGTGCCCGCGACGACGGCGTCACCGGAGGCGAACAGGGCCTTGCGGGCGTAGAGGTTGGCGCGGTCGATCTCGGCCGGGTCGGTGACACCGGACGGGATGTAGCGGAAGACCAGGGTGGACAGGGTGGGCTCCACGACCACGTCGTAACGCGGGTCGGTGGCGAGCAGCTTCCAGCCCTCGCGGGCCAGTTCGCAGACCTCGTCGAAGAGTTCGCCGATGCCGTCGGCGCCCATCACGCGCAGCGTCATCCACAGCTTGAGCGCGTCGAAACGGCGCGTGGTCTGGAGGGACTTGTCGACCTGGTTGGGGATGCGCTCCTGGACCATGCGGCGCGGGTTGAGGTACTCCGCGTGGTAGGTGGCGTGGCGCAGGGTGGCCACGTCGCGCACCAGGAGCGCGGACGAACTCACCGGCTGGAAGAAGGACTTGTGGTAGTCCACGGTGACCGAATCGGCGCGCTCGATGCCGTTCAGGCGGTCGCGGTGCTTCAGCGAGGTGAGCAGTCCGCAGCCGTACGCGGCGTCGACGTGCATCCACACGCCGAACTGCTCGCACAGCTCCGCGATTTCGGGGAGCGGGTCGATGGAGCCGAAGTCGGTGGTGCCGGCGGTGGCGACGACGGCCATCGGGACCAGGCCGTCCTGGACGGCGCGCTCCAGCTCGTGGGCGAGCGCGACGGTGTGCATCCGCTTGTCGTGGTCGACGGGGATGGTGACGACCGCGTCGGGGCCGAGGCCGAGCAGTTTCGCGGACTTCTTCACGCTGAAGTGGCTCACCTCGGAGGTGAACACCCGCAGTTTGTCCAGGGATTCGGCCTTGGCCTCCTCGCGGGCGAGCAGCAGGGCCTGGAGGTTGGACTGGCTGCCGCCGGAGGTGAAGACTCCGTCGGCGTTCTCGCCGAGGCCGATGCGCTCGGTGGTCCAGTCGATCAGTTTCCGCTCGATGAGCGTGCCGCCGGCCGACTGGTCCCAGGTGTCCAGGGAGGAGTTGACGGCGGAGAGTACGGCCTCGCCGAGCACCGCCGGTATGACGACCGGGCAGTTGAGGTGGGCGAGGTAGCGGGGGTGGTGGAAGTAGACGGCGTCGCGGAGGTACAGCTCCTCCAGCTCGTCCAGGACGGCGGCGGTGTCGCCGAGGGGGCGGTCCAGGTCGACGGCGTCGATTCGGGGGGTGAGATCGTCGACGGTGACGCCGGTGAACGGACGTTCGGTGGTGGCGAGTTTGGCCGCCACCCGCTCTACTCCTTCGGTCACTGAGCGGCGGTAGTGCTCCGCCGTGAGGCCATTGAGCAGGTGCGAGCGCATGTGGGGGTCCTCCGAGGGGACTGTCCGTGCGGGAACTCTGGTGGGACGGGGGTACACGAGCGGGAGCGAAGTTCCGCGGACTTCGACTTAGGTAAGCCTAACCTGAGTTGCACTCGGGTGATCACGCCCCTCCCCGTGACGGCCGTCACTCAGTGCCTCGTGCGCGTCAAGTGCTGGACTGGCGTGGGCTGTTGAGCGCCGCTCATCGGCGGCACGGCCGTCCGGCCGGGAGGGGGAGGGGAAGGGTGCCCGTACTGAAGTCACCCCAAGAAGTGGACGCCTGGCTGGCGGAGGCCGGGTGGCATCCGGGGCGCCGGTGTGACGGCCTCGCCGCCGCGGAGGTGGCTCGCGCCGTGCGGGACTTCCGTGCGGACGGCGGCGGTCTCGACGTCATCGCGCCCGCTGTCGCGTTCCTGCGCGAACACGTGGGTCTGGTGGCGCCCCGGCACGCCGCCACCGGCGACAGGGTGGAGTTCAATCCCCGGCTCATGTACCGGGGCGCGGCGGAGGACGTCCAGGAGCTCGCCGGCGCGCTGGGGCGGAGACTCTTCCCGGTCGCGCACGACACGTACGACGGCGGAACGGTCCTCATGGACGAGGCGGGGCGGTTCTTCTATCTGCATCAGAGCGGCGAGTATTTCCTCGGCGACGACAAGTACGCGGCCCTGATTGGTTATTCGCGGGGACATCCGCTCGAACCCGCGGAGGATCACTGTGCCTGAGCGCATTTCCGGTGACCGCGCGGCAGCGGAGTCGGAATCGCCCGGCGAAGTCGGTGGGGACTTCGCCGGGCGCCCGGTGTGGTTCAGCAGGGGGTGCGGGCGCGTCAACGCCCGTACGCCGTCAGGAGGTTCAGCCGACCTTCTTCGCCGTCTCGATGGCCTTCGCGAGGTTCTCGAGGAGCGGGGCGCACTTGGCGTAGGACAGGATCGGCTCGGCGGAGCGCGGGATGACCTGGCCGGCCTTGACGGCGGGGAGCTTCTTCCAGGTGGCCTTGGTGATGTCGGCGGGCTGGAGGGCCGAGGAGCGGTCGTCCATCATGATGATGTCGGCCTTGTACTTGTCGACGTTCTCCCAGCTCAGGGTCTCGAACCAGCCGCCGGTGGCCTTCTTGGCGGACTCCGAGGGCTCGACGAAGTTCACGCCGAGGGACTTGAAGTACTCCAGGTCGGCGGAGAGGTTCGTGCCGGAGACGTAGAAGACGGTCGGGGCGGCGGAGCCGGCCATGACCTTGATCTCCGGGCGGGACTTCGCGGCCTTGCGCAGCCGCTCGGAGGCGGCCTCGAAGCGCTTCTTCGCCTCGGTCACCTTCGCGGCCTTCATGTCGGCGCCGAGCGACTCGGCCAGCTCCCACACGCGCTGCAGCGGCTGGGACAGCGGGCGGTCGAAGACGGAGATCGCGACGCTGGGCGCCAGCTTGGCGATCTTCGCGGCGGACGCCTGCGGCACGTACCACAGGGTGCCCTTGGCGTCGAAGGTCGTGGAGATGAGGACCTGGGGGCCGAAGGCGGCGTACTTCTCGATGTTGAACTGGTCCCAGACGTTGCCGAAGACCGTCAGCTTCTTGACGTCCAGGTCGCCGGCCTGCACATCGGCCTTGCCGTCCTTCGTCGTGGTCGGGCCGAAGACGCCGTCGACCTTGACGCCGTAGTCGTGCAGCGCGGCGGCGATGCCGGTGAAGGCGACGATCTTCGTCGGGACGCTGTCCAGCTTCACGGTGGTGCCGCGGTCGTCCTTGTAGCTCCACGAGCCGGACTTGCCGGGCTTGGCCTGCCCCTCGGAGCCACCGCTCTTGCCCTTGTCGTCCCCGCAGGCGGCAAGCGCGACGCCGAGCCCGAGAGCGCCGCCCGCGGCGAGCAGACCGCGACGAGTGAGGGTGGTACGCGTGTGGGACATGGATGTGACTGCTTTCGACCGGGGCTGATCGCCCGCCGGACTGGTTCGGGGCAAGGTTAGCCTAACCTTTCCCTTTGTCCAGGGGGTACGAGGGGCCTTCCGGTGCGGAAGTGATGCCTGAGGGACCGTCAGAACCTGTGATTCGTGACGACGGCGTTCCCGTAGACGTCGTAGACGGAGACGAGTCCGGCCGCGGAGTCCTTCCATGAGGCGAAGGCCTCGGCGATGGCGTCCGCCGTGCCCTGGGGGTCCGCCACCGGGGTGCGGCCGCCGCCGATGTCGGTGGACACATAGGCGTTGCCCGCCTGCGCGTCCCAGGTGCCGATGACGCGGTCCACGCGGGCGGCGGCGGACTTCTGCGCACCGGTGCCGTGTGCGGCGGCCCAGGCCCGGAACTCCCGCGCGTTCGCCTTCGAGCGCGCCCGGTCCTGATCGGCGGGCAGCTTCTCCGCGGCCCGCGTCGTGCCGTCCGGGTGCGCGGTGTCCTCCAGCACCGAGCAGCCGGTGCCGCCGGCCAGGAACGCGGCCAGGGCGAGGGCGGCGACCGCCCGCGAACGGGGGCGTGCGGGGCGCGTGGGGCGTGCGGGGTGAGGTGCCATATCTCCAACAGTAGGGGAACGGGAGGGAGTTGACGTGCCGGATGCCTCTGCGGACCCGCGCGTAGGTACGGGTACTCATGCGCGGTCCGCCGGCCGGCGGGACAGTGTCGGCAGGCGGCGCGGGAGCGCACGGGAACGGGAGGCGCGGGCATGTCGGGGTTCCGTAAGACCGTGTGGGGCACCATCGCCACGGTCGTCATGCTGGCCGGGTCCGCCTGTACGGCCGACCGCGCCACCAGCCCGGAGCAGGTGCGCAAGCTGGCCGGCGGTGCTGGGGCGGAGGAGGCCCGTCAGCGGACGGAGGCCGGGCTTCGGGCCACCGTGCGCGCGTACACGGACCACACCTCCCTCGCCCTCGGCCTGCTCGTCCTGCGGGACACGTGCGCGGGAGGGAAGGCCAGGCAGTGGCTCGACTCCAATGGCGACGACACCTACGAAGTGACCTGCGCGATGCAGGTCACCGCGTATTTCGGCGCCGACCCGAAACACATCGCCTCGGTCCTCGACGACGTCCTCACCGCCGGTGAGCGGCCCGGGTCGCCCATCCCGTTCACCCATCGCAGGAACGGAGCCGTCGTCGATTACTACCGGCATCGCGACGGAGACAACGGCACCGAACCCTCCAGGCTGGAGGACACCTGGCACTCCCTGTCCTGGGACACGCGGTTCCACGACAGGCCCCCCGCACGGGTCAGGGAGCCACAGCCGTGTTCTGCCGGCCATCCGCCGGTGACGCGGTGCGTGCGGGAGCCCGGCACGGCGACGGTGGCCGGCATCCGGAAGCGCCATGGCATGGTGTTCGAGCTTTCGCTCGTCGCTCCCGAATACTTCACAGTGCCCAGGAAATAAGGCACATGCCCGCGGTGCGTCAGCCGGCCAGCCCCAGTTCCCGGGCGATCAGCATGCGCTGGACTTCGCTCGTGCCCTCGCCGATCTCCAGGATTTTGGAGTCGCGCCACATGCGGGCGACCGGGTACTCGTTCATGAAGCCGTAGCCGCCGTGGATCTGGGTGGCGTCGCGGGCGTTGTCGACGGCGACCGTGGAGGAGTACAGCTTGGCGATGGCCGCCTCCTTCTTGAAGGGCTCACCGGCCACCAGCCGGGCCGCCGCGTCGCGCCAGGCGAGGCGGGCGGTGTGGGCCTTCATCTCCATGTCGGCCAGCTTGAACTGGATGGCCTGGTTGGCGCCGATGGGCCGGCCGAAGGCGTGCCGCTCCTTGGCGTACCGCACCGACTCGTCCACACAGCCCTGCGCGAGCCCGGTGCCGAGCGCGGCGATGGCGATGCGGCCCTCGTCCAGGATGCGCAGGAACTGGGCGTAGCCCCGGCCCTCCTCGCCGAGCAGGTTCGCGGCGGGGACGCGCACGTCCTGGAAGGACAGCTCGCGGGTGTCCGAGGCGTTCCAGCCGACCTTGGAGTACGGCGCGGCCACCGTGAAGCCGGGGGTGCCGGAGGGGACGATGATCGAGGAAATCAGCGGCTTGCCGTCGGGCTTGCGGCCGGTCACCGCCGTCACCGTGACCAACCCCGTGATGTCCGTGCCGGAGTTGGTGATGAAGCACTTGGTGCCGTTGATCACCCATTCGTTGGTGTCCGGGTCCAGGCGGGCCGTCGTACGGGTCGCGCCCGCGTCCGAGCCGCCGTCCGGCTCGGTCAGGCCGAACGCGCCCAGGATCTCGCCCGCGCACAGCCGGGGCAGCCACTCGGCCTTCTGCTCCTCGGTGCCGAACAGATGGACCGGCATGGCGCCCAGCGAGACGCCCGCCTCCAGGGTGATGGCCACGGAGGAGTCCACCCGGGCCAGCTCCTCCAGCGCGATGCCGAGCGCCAGATAGTCGCCGCCCATGCCGCCGTACTCCTCCGGGAACGGCAGCCCGAACAGGCCCATGCGGCCCATCTCGCGGACGATCTCGTACGGGAACTCGTGCCGCTCGTAGAAGTCGCCGATCTTCGGCGCGACGACGTCGTGCGCGAACTCCTCCACCGTGCGGCGGAGTTGCTCCAGCTCGGGGCTGAGACGGTAATCCATGATGATCACTGGTCCTTGTCGGGCTGAGTCGTCGGGCCGAGGGCGCGGACGGTGCGGGAGGGGCTCGGGCGGCCCAGCTGCTCGGCCATCCACACGCTGGTGGCGGTCAGACGGCCGAGATCGACCCCGGTCTCGATGCCGAGGCCGTGCAGCATCCAGACCAGGTCCTCGGTGGCGAGGTTCCCGGTGGCGGACTTGGCGTAGGGGCAGCCGCCCAGGCCCCCGGCGGAGGCGTCCACGGTGGTGACGCCGTGCTGGAGGGCGGCGAAGGTGTTGGCGAGCGCCTGGCCGTAGGTGTCGTGGAAGTGCACGCCGAGGGTGTTGGTCGGCACGCCCGACTCGTTGAGCAGGGCGAGCAGTTCGAGCACATGGCCCGGGGTGGCGACGCCGATGGTGTCGCCGAGGCTCAGCTCGTCGCAGCCCATGTCCATGAGCGCGGTGCACACCTTCACGACCTGGTGGAGCGGGACGGCGCCCTCCCAGGGGTCGCCGAAGCACATCGACACATAGCCGCGCACATGGGCGCCCGCGTCCTTGGCCTGCCGCACCACCGGCTCGAACACGGCCAGCGACTCGTCCACCGTGCGGTTGAGGTTGGCCTTGGCGAAGGACTCGGTGGCGCTGGCGAACACCGCGATACGGCGGGCGCCGAGCGCGAGGGCCCGGTCCAGTCCGCGCTGGTTGGGGACCAGCACCGGGAGGTCCGCGTCCAGCCCCGACACGAGCGGGAACAGCTCTTCCGCGTCGGCCAGTTGGGGCACCCACTTGGGGTGTACGAAGCTGGTCGCCTCGATGGTGGTCAGGCCCGCGTCGGCGAGCCTGCGCACGAACTCCGCCTTCACCGCCGTCGGTACGGCCGTCTTCTCGTTCTGCAGGCCGTCGCGCGCGCCCACCTCGTGGATGCGCACCCGGGCCGGGAGATCCGGCGCCGGTACGACCATGGGCAGCCCGTCGGTGCTCACTCCGCCGCCTCCTTCGGCTCGATGACCGCCAGGACCTGGTCCATGGCGACCGTGCTGCCGGGCGTCACGTCGAGTTCGGCGACCGTGCCCGCGTGCGGGGCGGAGACGACGTGCTCCATCTTCATCGCCTCCACCACCAGCAGGCTCTGCCCGGCCTCCACCTCGTCGCCCACGGCCACCTTCACCACGGTCACCGTGCCGGGCATCGGCGCGGTCAGCGAGTCGGCGCCCGCGTGCGCCGAGCGGGTGAGGGACGCGGCGACCGGGTCGTGGTCGCGCACCTGCCAGGCGTCGCCGTCGCGGCCGAGCCAGTCGGCGGCGCGGTGGAAGGTGTGGCGGACGCCGTCCAGCGTGACGGTCACGCGGTCGTCGGTGACCTCGGCGGCGCGGGCGACCTGAGTGACGGGTTCAAGTCCCGCGACACGCAGCGGGAACGCCACCGGCTTCGGAGTCCCGCTCAGCCGCCAGCCGTCCGGCACCGAGAAGGGGTCCGTCCAGCCGTCGCCCTTGGGACGCAGCTCCTCCAGGCGTACGGCGGCCGCCGCCTCGTACACCTCCTCCGGAACCCCGTCCGGCACCAGCTCGTCCACCAGCCGCTCCACAAGACCGGTGTCCAACTCGCCCGCCACCACCGCCGGATGCGCCAGCAGCCGCCGCAGGAACCCCGCGTTGGTCGGCACGCCGAGGGTGACCGTCTCCGCCAGGGCGCCGCGCAGCCTGCGCAGGGCCGTCGCGCGGTCGGGGCCGTAGGCGATCACCTTGGACAGCATCGGGTCGTACAGGCTGCCCACCTCCGTGCCCTCGGAGAGGCCGGAGTCCGTGCGGACTCCGTCGCCCTGCGGCTCGGCCAGCAGCAGGACCGTGCCGCCCGAGGGGAGGAAGCCGCGCGCGCCCTCTTTAATGGACACAGTCTCCGCGCAGACGCGCGCCTCCACCGCGTGCCCGGTGAGCGTCACGTCCTCCTGGGCGAAGCCCAGCGGCTCGCCGGCGGCGACCCGGAGCTGCCACTCGACCAGGTCCAGGCCTGTGACCAGCTCGGTGACCGGGTGCTCGACCTGGAGGCGGGTGTTCATCTCCATGAAGTAGTACGAGGACGGGTCGCCGCCCGGCACGATGAACTCCACCGTGCCCGCGCCCCGGTACCCGCACGAGCGGGCCGCCTGCACGGCCGCCTCGCCCATCGCGGCGCGGGTCGTCTCGTCGAGCAGGACGCTGGGCGCCTCCTCGATGACCTTCTGGTGGCGCCGCTGGAGCGAGCACTCGCGCTCGCCGAGGTGGACGACGTTGCCATGGCCGTCCGCGAGGACCTGGATCTCGATGTGCCGGGGGCGGTCGATCCACCGCTCCACCAGCAGGGTGTCGTCGCCGAAGGAGGCGCGGGCCTCGCGGCGGGCGGCCGCGATCTCCTCCTCCAGGGCGGAGACGTCCCGGACGAGACGCATCCCCTTGCCGCCGCCGCCCGCCGAGGGCTTGAGCAGCACCGGGGTGCCGATCTCCCGCGCGGCGTCGGCCAGTTGGGCGTCGGTCAGGCCGCTGCCGCTGGAGCCCGGCACGACCGGGACCCCGGCCGCCGCGACCGTCTCCTTGGCGCGGATCTTGTCGCCCATGAGGGCGATGGCGTCGGCGGACGGGCCGATGAAGACCAGGCCCGCCTGCTCGCAGGCGCGCGCGAAGGCCGCGTTCTCCGCGAGGAAGCCGTAGCCCGGGTGGACGGCCTGGGCGCCGGTGCGGGCGGCGGCCTCGATCAGCCGCTCCGCCGACAGATAGCTCTCCCCGGCGGGCGCCGGGCCGATCCGGACCGCCGTGTCGGCCTCCCGGACGTGCCGCGCGTCGGCGTCGGCGTCGGAGAAGACCGCCACCGAGCGCACGCCGAGCGCGCGGAGCGTACGGATGACCCGTACGGCGATCTCGCCCCGGTTGGCGACCAGCACTGTGTCGAACACGATTCCCCTCCCTCTCACATCCGGAAGACGCCGAACCGGGGTTCTCCCAGCGGCGCGTTGGCGCAGGCCGTCAGGGCGAGGCCCAGCACCTGGCGGGTTTCCAGCGGGTCGATCACGCCGTCGTCCCAGAGGCGGGCGGTGGCGTAGTACGCGCTGCCCTGGCCCTCGTACTGCGCGCGGATCGGCGCCTTGAAGGCGTCCTCGTCCTCGGCGGACCACTCCTCGCCGCGCGCCTCCAGTTGGTCGCGCTTGACCGTCGCCAGCACCGAGGCGGCCTGTTCGCCGCCCATGACGGAGATCTTGGCGCCGGGCCACATCCACAGGAAGCGGGGGGAGTAGGCGCGGCCGCACATCGAGTAGTTGCCCGCGCCGTACGAACCGCCGACGACCACCGTCAGCTTCGGTACGCGCGTGCAGGCGACCGCGGTGACCATCTTGGCGCCGTGCTTGGCGATGCCGCCCGCCTCGTAGTCCCTGCCGACCATGAAGCCCGAGATGTTCTGCAGGAACACCAGCGGGATGCCGCGCTGGTCGCACAGCTCGATGAAGTGGGCGCCCTTCTGGGCGGACTCGGAGAAGAGGATGCCGTTGTTGGCGACGATGCCGACGGGGTGACCATGGATGCGGGCGAAGCCGGTGACCAGGGTCTGGCCGAACTCGGACTTGAACTCGCTGAACCGCGAGCCGTCCACCACGCGCGCGATGATCTCGCGGACGTCGTAGGGGGTGCGAGAGTCGACCGGGACCGCGCCGTACAGCCCATGGGGGTCCACCTTGGGCTCCGCCGGTGCCGTGACCTCCCAGGGGGCGGTCTTGGGGGCGGGGAGCGTGGCGACGATGTTCCGCACGATCCTGAGGGCGTGCGCGTCGTCCTCCGCGAGGTGGTCGGTGACGCCGGAGACGCGGGAGTGGACCTCGCCGCCGCCCAGCTCCTCCGCCGTGACGACCTCGCCTGTGGCGGCCTTCACCAGCGGGGGGCCGCCGAGGAAGATCGTGCCCTGATTGCGGACGATGACCGCCTCGTCGCTCATCGCCGGGACGTACGCGCCGCCGGCCGTGCAGGAGCCGAGGACGGCCGCGATCTGCGGGATGCCTGCCGCCGACATGCGGGCCTGGTTGTAGAAGATCCGGCCGAAGTGGTCGCGGTCGGGGAAGACCTCGTCCTGCATGGGCAGGAAGGCGCCGCCGGAGTCCACCAGGTAGATACAGGGGAGGCGGTTGTCGAGGGCGACCTCCTGGGCGCGGAGGTGCTTCTTCACCGTCATCGGGTAGTACGTGCCGCCCTTGACCGTGGCGTCGTTGGCGACGATCACGCAGGTGCGGCCGCTGACCCGGCCGATGCCGGCGATCACCCCGGCGGCCGGGGCCTGCCCGTCGTACATCCCGTCGGCCGCGAGGGGGGCCAGCTCCAGGAAGGGGGAGCCGGGGTCGAGCAGTGTGTCCACCCGGTCCCTCGGCAGCAGCTTGCCGCGCGCGGTGTGCCGGGCGCGCGCCTTCTCGCCGCCGCCGAGGGCGGCCGCCGCGAGCTTGGCGCGCAGCTCCTCGCCGAGGGCGAGATGGGCCTGTTCATTGGCCCGCCAGGCCTCCGACGCGGGATCCGCCGCGCTCGTCAGCTCCGGTGCCTCGTGCATCCTGCGAACCCCTCACTTGTTAATGAGCGTTAACGCATCTGCTCTCAGGTTAACGACCGCTAACGTCGCTGTCTAGAATGAACCGCATGGCCAGCAGAACCGACGCCCCGACCCGGCGCCAGCAGATCCTCCGAGAGGCCGCGCGCCTGTTCGCCGAGCGCGGCTTCCACGGCGTCGGCGTGGACGAGATAGGAGCGGCGGTCGGCATCAGCGGCCCCGGTCTCTACCGGCACTTCCCCGGCAAGGACGCGATGCTCGCCGAGCTGCTCGTCGGCATCAGCGGCCAGCTGCTGACCGGCGCGCGCCGCCGTCTCTCCGAGGCCGACGGCGGGACGGACGCCTCGGCGGTGCTCGATTCGCTGGTCGAGGGCCACATCGACTTCGCCCTCGACGACCGCCCGCTGATCACCCTGCACGACCGCGAGCTGGACCGCCTCCGCGACAGCGACCGCAAGCTGGTCCGCCAGCTCCAGCGGCAGTACGTCGAGCTGTGGGTCGGCGTCGTCCGCGAGGTCTACCCGGCCCTCACCGAACCGGCCGCCCGCTCCGCCGTCCACTCCGTCTTCGGCCTCCTCAACTCCACCCCCCACCTGGGCCGCGCCGGCACGCTCCCTGGCCGGGGGGCCACGGCGGCACTGCTGCACCGGATGGCGCGGGGGGCGTTCGCGGCGGCGGGGTCTTGAGCGGGCCCGTAGCAGGGGGCATCTCAGTACGCTGACCTCATGGACTACGCGAAGATGCGCGCGATCGCCGAGGAACTGGGCGCCTACGCCGAGCGGCTCGAAGGAGCCTGGAGCGTCGAGATCGGTCCGTCCGGCCCGATACTGGCCATGATGTGCCCGTCGAAGCGCCACGAGGGCACGGTCCGCCGCATCTGCAAGCAGTTGGACGACCAGCTTCTCCGCACGCATCCCGGCTACATCTGCGCGAGCGGCCCCGAAATCGAACACCCCGCGATCGGCCGCATGCGCCTCCCGGACGCGGTCGTCATTCCCGAGGCCACCCTCGACGAGGAAGGTATCGCCGTCGATGCGACGCAGGTGCTGGGGGTCGTCGAGATCGTCTCTCCGTCGAACCCGACCAACGACTACGTCGAGAAGCTGGCCGACTACCCCGCCATGGGTATCGCCCACTACCTGATCGTCGACCCCCGCACCGGCACGATCGAGGTCCACTCCGACCTCTGTAAGGGCCGGTACGCCCGCAAGGACGCCTACATCTTCGGCGACACGGTCCCCTTCGGACCCTGGCTGATCGACACCGCCGACTTTCGGCGGTACGGCAAGGCCGGTAGCTGACCCTCGCCGTCGTCCGGGGTGGGCAAGCTCACCCTGGACGGGGCCTCGTACTCGCCGGTATCTTCGGTTGAGCAAGCGCTTAGACATGCCCTGTCATGCCGAGGTACGTGGAGGTGGCGGCGTGCGCCGTACGGTGTTCAACGAGGATCACGAGGCGTTCCGGGAGACCCTTCGGGCCTTCATCGAGGCCGAGGTCGTGCCCGTCTACGACGAGTGGTTCGCGGCCGGCCAGGCCCCCCGCGACTTCTACTACAAGCTCGGTGAGCTGGGCATCTTCGGCATCAACGTGCCCGAGGAGTTCGGCGGCGCGGGCATGGACAGCCACAAGTTCGAGGCCGTCCTCTACGAGGAGACCGCCCGCGCGGGCGTCCAGTTCGGCGGCTCCGGCGTGCATGTGCTGCTCGCCCTGCCGTACATCAGGATGCTGGCCACGGACGAGCAGAAGAAGCGGTTCCTGCCGAAGTTCGTCACCGGCGAGGAGATGTGGGCCATCGCGATGACGGAGCCCGGCACCGGCTCCGACCTCGCGGGCATGAAGACCACCGCCAAGCTCTCCGAGGACGGCACGCACTACGTCCTCAACGGCGCCAAGACCTTCATCACCGGCGGTGTGCACGCCGACAAGGTCATCGTCTGCGCCCGTACCTCCGCCCCGAAGGAGGACGACCGCCGGTTCGGCATCTCCCTCTTCGCCGTGGACACCAAGTCCGAGGGCTACTCGGTCGGCCGCAAGCTCGACAAGCTCGGCCTGAAGACCTCCGACACCGCCGAACTCGCCTTCGTGGACGTCAAGGTCCCCGTCGAGGACCTGCTCGGCGAGGAGAACAAGGGCTTCTCCTACCTCGGCCACAACCTCGCCTCCGAGCGCTGGGGCATCGCCTTCGGCGCCTACGCCCAGGCGAAGGCCGCCGTCCGCTTCGCCAAGCAGTACGTGCAGGACCGCACGGTCTTCGGCAAGCCGGTCGCCCACTTCCAGAACACCAAGTTCGAGCTGGCCGCCTGCCAGGCCGAGGTCGACGCCGCCGAGGCCGTCGCCGACCGCGCCACCGAGGCGCTGGACGCCGGTGAGCTGACCCCCGCCGAGGCCGCCTCCGCCAAGCTGTTCTGCACCGAGGTTGCCCACCGCGTGATCGACCGCTGCCTCCAGCTGCACGGCGGCTACGGCTACATGAACGAGTACCCGATCGCCCGCCTGTACGCGGACAATCGCGTCAACCGGATCTACGGCGGCACCAGCGAGATCATGAAGACGATCATCGCGAAGGACATGGGCCTGTAAGGCCCCCGCAATGACTGGCCGATACAACTACACGTCATGAGCCAGGCACTTCAGAACCTCCTCGATCTGCTCGACCTGGAGCGGATCGAGGAGGACATCTTCCGCGGGCGCTCCCGCTCCGCCGTCGTCCCCCGGGTCTTCGGCGGGCAGGTCGCCGCGCAGGCGCTCGTCGCGGCGGGCCGCACCGTGCCCGCCGACCGTCACGCGCACTCCCTGCACGCGTACTTCCTGCGCATGGGCGACCCCGGAGCGCCGATCGTCTACAGCGTCGACCGCATCCGCGACGGCCGCTCCTTCACCACCCGCCGCGTGGTCGCCGTCCAGCACGGCAAGCCGATCTTCCATCTCTCGGCGTCCTTCCAGACGTACGAGGAGGGTCTCGACCACCAGGCCCCGATGCCGCCGGCGCCCGACCCGGCCACGCTGCCCACCTCCCAGGGGCGGCTGCGCGGCTACGCCCATCTCGACCCCGAGGTGGTGGAGCGCTTCCTGGAGGCGCGCGAGGCGATCGACCTGCGGTACGTGGACGAGCCGCCGTACGGCGAGTTCGGCACCCCGCGCGAGCCGCACAGCCAGGTCTGGTTCCGCACCAACGGCAAGCTGGACGACGACCCGCTGCTGCACGTCGTCCTCGCGACCTACGTCTCCGACATGACCCTGCTCGACTCCGTGCTGCTCGCGCACGGGCGCGGAGGGTGGGCCGTCGGCGACGTGGTCGGGGCCTCCCTCGACCACGCGATGTGGTTCCACCGCCCCTTCCGCGCCGACGAGTGGCTGCTCTACGACCAGGAGTCACCGTCCGCGCACGGCGGCCGGGGCCTCGGCCAGGCCCGTATCTTCACCCGCGAGGGACAGCTCGCGATCTCGGTCGTCCAGGAGGGCGTCGTCCGCGTACCGCGCTGAAACGGCACCGTCAACAACCTTGCGACAAAGGGGACTTGACGGTGCTGTCAGATACATGGTTGCTCGAAGTGACGAGTGGCGCATGGGGTACTAGGCTCTATCAGTGAAAGCCGCAACGCACGGTTTGCCCGGCCGACGAGCTTCCGGACGCCCGGATCTCAGCCGCAGCACCCGGTGACGCACAGCGTACGGATGACTGACAGGCGTCGGCGGCTCCACATCGTGCCGCTCAGACATTGCGGTGACATCTGAAGACCGCGCCGCGTCTTCTCTCTTCGCGGCGACGGCCATCCACCTCGCCCCCAGCCTGGGGACACGCGAGAGACGATGGAGATGGAAGGTATTCCCATGCGATCACAGCGCACGAGGCGCCTCGTCGCGATGTCCGCCACCGGCCTGCTGCTGGCCGGAGGAGCCGCGATAGGCACCGCGGGCACCGCCTCTGCAGCCCCGTCCCACAACAACGACCGCGGCTCCTACAGCAACGACTGGGGCGGCAGGAACCACAACGGCTGGAACAACGGCTGGAACGACAACAACTGGGGCAACAACTGGGGCCGTCACCACCACGGCAACTGGTGGAACAACAACGACTGGGGCTGGGGTTACGGCCACGGCCACAACGGTTACGGTCACGGCGGCTACGGGCACGACGGCTATGGCCACGGCGGCTACGGCCACGGCGGTCATGGCGGTTACGGTCATGGCGGCGGCCATGGCGGTCACGGCGGCGGCCATGGCGGCGGTCACGGCGGCGGCCACGGACGCTGACTCATTCACCGCGATCTGAGCGCGATGTGCGGCCCTGGACGGGGCCGTGCATCGCGCTCGGCGCGTTACAGCCCCGCTTCTGCCAGCAGATACGCCGTCATCGGGTCGTAGAAGCGAGGGCTCACCACATGGTCGTCGAGCGGCACCGCGACCTGGAGGGTGCCCTCGGACTCGGCGAGGAAGAGCGCCGGGTCGTTGCAGTCGGCGTAGCCCACCGCGTCCACGCCGTGCTGCGCGGCGTAACCGGCCCAGCCGTGATCGGCCACCACGAGATCGGGCAGCGGGCGCCCGGCGCGCTCAAGTCCGGTGAGAATGGCGCGCATCGGCTCCCCGGAGTGGGTGTGCCAGAGGGTCGCGCCGTGCTCCAGGACGGCCACGTCCGCGAACTGCATGACGTACCCCTCCTCCGTCGTCAGCCCGTCGGGGATGACGGTGATCTCGCAGCCGGCGGCACGCAGCGCGGCGGCCGTGGCGCGGTGCACGTCGAGCAGGCCGCCCGGGTGACCGGTCGCGAACAGCACCCGCTGCCCGCCCTCGGCCGCCTTGCGCAGCCGGGCCGCCATGCGGTCCAGCGCGTCCACGGTCAGCTCGGGGTCGATGGTGTCCTGGCCGTAGCGGTGCCCGGGGTCGTCGTTCACACCGACGCGTTCGGCCATCACCGCGAGCACGTCCTGCTCGTCGGACCAGCGGTCGCCCAGCTCCAGACCGAGCCAGAAGTGACGGTCTCCGTTGGCGAGCCTGCGGTAGTGGGAGAGGTTGTTCTCGCGGGGTGTGGCGACGTCGCCCGCGATACGTGTTCTCACCAGATGCTCGACCAGCTCGGCGCGGCTGGGTGTCCCGGGTATCGGCATGCCCCCCATTGTGGGGCAGGCGGCCGGGTGCCGTCTCCGGCATCGGCCGAGCCCGCGGGGTGAGTTGATCACCTGACGGGGTTCAGCCCCGGCGCAGCGCGAACCACAGCTCCATCCGTACGTCCGGATCGTCCATATCGGCCCCGAGCAGGGCCGCGCAGCGGGCGATCCGCTGGCGCACGGTGTTGCGGTGGACGCCGAGCGCGACCGCCGTACGGTCCCAACTGCCGTGCAGCGAGAGCCAGGCGCGCAGTGTCTCGGCGAGCGCGGGTCCGGCGGCGAGCGGGGCGAGCAGGGCGCGGGCGTGTGCCTCGGCGTCCGCCGGGGGGACCAGGTCCGCGAGGGCCGGCCGGGCGCCGTGCCGCACCAGCGCGGTGCGGTTCGCCCGGGCGCGGGCCAGCGCGCGGGCCGCCTGCGCGTCGGCGGCCGGCCAGTCGGCCGGGTGCGCGGGCGCGCTCACCCCGAGCGTCCAGCCGGGCTGCGGCTCCGGCTCCCGCCCGCCGGGCACCAGTACCCGTACGACCTCGCCGGTGAGGTCCGTCAGCGGTGAGCCCAGCGCCGCCCCGAGCGCGGCGGCCGCCACCGCGTCCGGTGTCCGCTGCTCCGGCCGCGCGTGCACGACGACCCATGGCTCCCGCCCCGGCCCCAGCAACGGCACGACCTCCTCGGGCCCGGCCCCCAGCAGCAGCCGCACCAGCGCCGAGGACCGGTCCGCCCCGGCCCCGCTCTGGTGCTCCCCGCTCAGCAGCGACAGCAGCACGGCCGCGACGGACGCGATGGTGTGATCGCCTGCGGTGCGCCGCGCTGCCGCGACACCGAGCACGAACCCGCCGTTGCTGCCGAGGGCGTAGGCGGAGAGATGGGCGCCTTGGTGGGTGTCGGTGGCGGAGGTGGGGGTGGGGCGGTGGTGGGTCTCGCGGGTGGGGGTGGCGCCCGGCTGGGCGCCGGGGGCGGTCCGGGGCGTGGCTCCGGGCCTGGGGGCGGCGTCGGCTCCGGGTGGGGGGCCGGGGACGACGGGGGCCTTGTCGGCTCCGGGTGCGGGGCCGGGGCGCGTCCCGGGGCCGGGGCCTGCATCGGCTCTGGGCAGCAGTCCGGTCTCGGCTCCGGGTGTGCGGTCGGCCTCGGTCCCGGGCGCGTGGCCCGACACCGCTCCGGGTGTGCCCGTGGACCCCTCCGCAGTGGTCTCTCCGCCCGTGGACCGCTCCGCGCGGGTCTCCCCGCCCGTGGACTCCGCCGCGTGGGTGCCCCCGCGAGCCGTACCGGTGGCCGGGCGCTCCGCGCCGTCACCCTCCGGCGTTGCCGGGGCCTCCGGCGGACGTCCTCCCGTCGGCGTCTTCGGGCCCGGCAGCGGACGTACCCCTGGCGGCGTCTCCGGAGCCGCCGGCGCACGTACCCCCGGCGACGTCCCCGGCGGACGTACCCCCGGCGCCGGCAGCGGACGTACCACCGACGCCAGCCGGGCCAGCGCCTCCCGGGCCCCCGGGGTCGCCGGGAGGCGGCCCGCGGCGGCGATCGCCGTGCCGTCCGGGCCGTAGAGCACCGCGTGGCCCGCGAGGCGCTGGGCGAGCTGGCGGAGGACGGCGGGGACCGGGTCGGGGCGGGACGCGGCGGCGGCCAGGCTCTGCTGGGCCTCCGTGACGCGGCGGAGTTCGGCCAGGCGGGCCTGGGCCATCAGCTGCCAGACGGCGCGGGCGATACCGGAGAACGTCGTACGCGGGGGCACCTCCAGGAGGGGCAGGCCGTACGCCTCGCACGCCGCGACCAGCGCGCGCGGCACCGTGTCGTGCACCGGGGCGAGCCCGAAGCCGAGGGCGGCGCCGCCCGCCGCGACGATCCGGGAGACGTAGTCGTCGAAGTACGCCCCGGAGCCGGCCGCTTCCGGCACGTGAACCCCTGCCGTCAGCAGCAGCTCGCCGCCCAGGAGATAGGGGTACGGGTCCGCCATCTCCGAGGTGTGCGCCCAGTGGATCACCGTGTCCGGGTCCTCGGGGCCCGCGATCTGCCGCAGCCCCAGGTCCTCGCGCGCGAGCAGGGCGGAGAGCGGTACGGGCGGGGTCGGCGGCACGGTCGGCGGCACGGCCGGCGCGATCGGGTCCGTCATGATGTGCGATTCCTCCGTCCCGCCCCGTTCAAGTGGATGAAACGTACACTTCGCTGTCGCTTTCCGGCCACCTAATGTCGAGGCGGAACGGCAGCCGCGGGTACGGGCGGATGTCCCCGCGAAAAGCTGCCGTCGCACCCCCACGAAACCGCACGACACGCCACCGGACCGCGCGAAGGAGGGCCCCGCCCATGGCCGTCGACTACACAGTGATCGTCGTCTATCTCGTCGGAATGCTGGCCATGGGCTGGTGGGGAATGCGCCGGGCCAGGTCGAAGAGCGAGTTCCTGGTGGCCGGCCGCCGCCTGGGGCCCGTCATGTACTCCGGCACCATGGCCGCGATCGTCCTCGGCGGCGCGTCCACCATCGGCGGTGTCGGCCTCGGCTACCGCTACGGCCTCTCCGGCGCCTGGATGGTCTTCACCATCGGCCTCGGCCTGCTGGCCCTCTCGGTGTTCTTCTCGGCCCGCATCGCCCGCCTGAAGGTCTACACCGTCTCCGAGATGCTGGACCTGCGCTACGGCGGCCGGGCCGGAGTCATCTCCGGCGTGGTCATGTGGGCGTACACCCTCATGCTCGCGGTGACCTCCACCATCGCCTACGCCACGATCTTCGACGTGCTGTTCGACATGAACCGCACCCTCGCGATCGTCCTCGGCGGCTCGATCGTCGTCGCGTACTCCACCCTCGGCGGCATGTGGTCGATCACGCTCACCGACATGGTGCAGTTCGTGGTGAAGACCATCGGCGTCCTGCTCCTGCTGCTGCCCATCGCCGTGGTCAAGGCGGGCGGCTTCGCGGAGATGAAGGCCAAGCTCCCCACCACGTACTTCGACCCGCTGGGCATCGGCGGCGAGACGATCTTCACCTATGTGCTGATCTACACCTTCGGCATGCTGATCGGCCAGGACATCTGGCAGCGCGTGTTCACCGCCCGCGACGACCGCACCGCCAAGTGGGGCGGCACGGTGGCCGGCACCTACTGTCTGGCCTACGCCGTCGCGGGCTCGGTCATCGGCACCGCCGCCAAGGTCCTCTACCCGAAGCTCGCCAACCCGGACGACGCCTTCGCGACCATCGTCAAGGACGAACTCCCCGTCGGCGTACGGGGTCTGGTGCTGGCCGCCGCCCTCGCCGCCGTGATGTCCACCTCCTCCGGCGCGCTGATCGCCTGCGCGACCGTCGCGAACAACGACATCTGGTCCCGGCTGCGCGGCCTGGTCCGCCCCGGCGGCGAGGAGCACGACGAGGTCAGGGGCAACCGCGTCTTCATCCTGATCATGGGGCTCGCGGTGATCGGCACCGCCATCGCCCTGAACAACGTGGTCGAGGCGCTGACCGTCGCGTACAACCTGCTCGTCGGCGGTCTGCTCGTGCCCATCCTCGGCGGTCTGCTGTGGAAGCGCGGCACCGTGCAGGGCGCGCTGGCCTCCGTGATCGCCGGCGGCCTCGCGGTGATCGGCCTGATGGCGGCCTACGGCATCCTGGCCAACGAGCCCGTCTACTACGGCCTGCTCGCCTCCCTCGCCGCCTACGTCGTCGTCTCCCTGGCCACCAAGCCCACCGACGAACGCGTCCTCGCCGTCTGGCGCGACCGCCTCGCCGGAAAGTCCCCCGAACTCGCGTCCGAACCGGTCCCGGCTCACCAGTAGAGTCGTACGGAAAGCAGTACATGCGCGACGAAGCGCAAGGAAGAAGGCATTTCACGATGAGCAGCTCCGAGACGCCCCGCGGGCCCGTCGACTCCTCCCGCGTCCCGCGCTACGCGGGTCCCGCGACCTTCGCCCGGCTGCCCCGCCTGGACGAGGTCGGCCGCGCCGACGTCGCCGTGGTCGGCGTGCCGTTCGACTCCGGCGTCTCGTACCGGCCGGGCGCCCGCTTCGGCGGCAACGCCATCCGCGAGGCGTCCCGGCTGCTGCGCCCGTACAACCCCGCGCAGGACGCCTCCCCCTTCGCCCTCGCGCAGGTCGCGGACGGCGGCGACATCGCGGTGAACCCGTTCAACATCAACGAGGCCGTCGACACGATCGAGGCCGCCGCCGACGACCTGCTCGGCACCGGCGCCCGTCTGATGACCCTGGGCGGCGACCACACCATCGCGCTGCCGCTGCTGCGCAGTGTCGCCAAGAAGCACGGCCCGGTCGCGCTGCTCCACTTCGACGCGCACCTCGACACCTGGGACACCTACTTCGGCGCCGAGTACACCCACGGCACGCCGTTCCGCCGCGCGGTGGAGGAGGGCATCCTCGACACCTCCGCGCTCTCGCACGTGGGCACGCGCGGCCCGCTGTACGGCAAGCAGGACCTCACGGACGACGAGAAGATGGGCTTCGGCATCGTCACCTCGGCGGACGTCTACCGCCGGGGCGCCGACGAAATCGCCGACCAGCTGCGCCAGCGCATCGGGGACCGCCCGCTGTACATCTCCATCGACATCGACTGCCTCGACCCCGCCCACGCCCCCGGCACCGGCACCCCCGAGGCGGGCGGCATGACCTCCCGCGAGCTGCTGGAGATCCTGCGCGGGCTGGCCTCGTGCAACCTGGTCTCGGCGGACGTGGTCGAGGTCGCCCCGGCCTACGACCACGCCGAGATCACCTCGGTGGCCGCGTCCCACACCGCGTACGAACTGACCACCATCATGAGCCGTCAGATCGCGGCGGCCCGGAAGGACGCGTAAGCGCAGTGACTCACGACCACGACCTGGTGCTCCGCCCGACGCAGGCGCAGATCTCCGCCGCCCTGAACCCTCCTCCCGGGCGCAACGGCGGCGACCTGGTCGTGGAGACCCTGGCCGGGCTCGGCGCGACGACCGTCTTCGGGCTGCCCGGCCAGCACGCGCTCGGCATGTTCGACGCCCTGCGCCGCTCCTCCCTGCGCTACATCGGCCTCCGGGTGGAGAACAACGCGGGCTTCGCGGCCGACGCGTACGGCCGGATCACAGGGGAGGCGGCGCCGCTGCTGCTCTCCACCGGCCCGGGCGCGCTGACCTCGCTGGCCGCGCTCCAGGAGGCGGCGTCGGCGTCGGCGCCCGTCCTGGCGATCAGCAGCCAGATCCCGACGGCGGGGCTCGGCGGCGGCCGGCACGGCTATCTCCATGAACTCCCGGACCAGTCCGCCTCGTTCCGGGGCGTGGTCAAGTCGGTCCACACGGTCCGTACGCAGTCGCAGATCCCGTCCGCGATCGCGGAGGCGTGGCGCTCCGCGCTGACGGCCCCGCACGGCCCGGTGTGGGTGGAGATCCCGCAGGACGTGCTCCTCGCGGAGACCTCGCTGCCGGTGGTCACCGCCCCGGACGCGACCCCGGAGGAACTGGTCCCGCGCGTCGAACTCACGGCGGTGGCGGCGGACTTGCTGTCCCGCGCCCGGCGTCCCGCGATCATCGCGGGCGGGGGAGTCGTACGCTCCGACGCCTCGGGCAAGCTGCTTCAGCTCGCGGAGGCGCTGGACGCCCCCGTGGTGACGACCTTCGGCGGGAAGGGTGCCTTCCCCTGGGAACACCCGCTGTCGCTGCAGTCCTGGCTGGAGGACCGGCACATGACGGACCTCCTGGAGGACGCGGACGTCCTGCTGGTGGTGGGCTCGGGGCTGGGTGAACTCTCCTCGAACTACCACACGTTCAAGCCGCGCGGCCGGGTGATCCAGATCGAGGCGGACCTCGGCAAGCTGGAGTCCAACCATCCGGCGCTGGGCATCCACGCGGACGCCCGCCTCGCGCTCCAGGCGCTGCTTGAGACGGTGTCGCCGCGGACGGACGCGACGGCTGCGGACCGGGTGCGGGAGCTCCTGGAGAAGGTGGCGGCACGCCTCTCCTCCCAGGAACTCACCCTGGAACAGGACGTGTTGGCGTCGGTGCGGAAGGCGCTGCCTCCCGGCTCCCCGTCCTTCTGGGACATGACGATCCTCGCCTACTGGGCCTGGTCCGCCTTCGACCCCCGCGGGTCCAACACCATGCACTCCGCCCAGGGCGCCGGCGGCCTCGGCTACGGCTTCCCGGCGGCCCTCGGCGCCGCGGCCGCCGACCCCACCCGCCCGGTCCTCGCCGTCTCCGGCGACGGCGGCGCCCTGTACTCCATCGCGGAACTGGCCACGGCCCGCCAGTACGACCTCCCGGTCACCTGGCTCATCGTGGACGACGGCGGCTACGGCATCCTCCGCGAGTACATGACGGACGCCTTCGGCCAGGCGACGGCGACGGAACTGACCCGGCCCGACTACGTCGCCCTCGCGGAATCCTTCGGCGTCCCGGGCGTCCTGACCTCCCCCGAGACCCTGGAGGCGGACCTGTCGAAGGCGCTGGCCTCTCCGGGCCCCTCGGTGGTCGTCCTCCCGGCGCTGCTGCGGATGTTCGCGCCGACGCATCTGGACTGACCGGCGTCACGCCCCGGCCGCGTCGAGCAGCACCTCTGCCAGCTCGCGCGGCCGGGAGAACATCGGCCAGTGCCCGGTGTCCATCCGGACGAGGCGCCAGTGTCCGCCGGCCACCAACTCGGCAACCTCGTCGTCCAGTTCGTCCCCGGCGAGTTCGCACAGGACGTACGTCGCCCTCAGTTCGCCGAGCGGCCGGGTGAGCACGGCGGGCTCGGTCAGCGTGCGGCCCGGGTGAGGCGTGGCGTTGTCCACGATCCGCGCGACCTGCTCCTCGGTGAGGCCGTGTCCGTCGAAGTGGGAGGCGGGGGCGAGCGGCCAGAAGCCGTTGTTCCCGGCGAGGGACTTCTCCAGGGCCGCCCCGCCGTCCGGCCATTGAGAGGCGAACGACTTGCCGTCGGCCGGAACGCTGGAGTCGACGAACACGGTGTGCGCCAGCCGCTCCCCGATCCGCTCCGCGGCCTGCCCGACCGGGATACCGGCGTAGCTGTGCCCCACCAGGACGACATCGCGCAGACCGTGCCGTTCGACCTCGTCGACGATGTCCTGGACATGGGTCCGCTGCCCGGCCGCCGTGCCCTGCCGGTCGGCGAGGCCGGAGAGCGTCAACGGGTGCACCCCGTGCCCGGCCGCCCGCAGCCGCGGTACGACGTCGTCCCACGCCCAGGAGCCGAGGCGCGCGCCCGCGACCAGTACGAAGTTCGTCATGGGGGCACCGTAACGGGGGATCCCGGAGGCCGCCGGGGAATTACGGCGGGCCCCGGAAACCGACTTCGGCCGGCCGCCGGGCGAGTCCTACGATCAAGCCCATGACCAGCACCCCGCAGTCCTGCACCGTCCGCCACTTCTCCCAGTCCAACCCCGCGGGACCGGGCTGCGACAGCATGCCGGCCCTCCTGCGCCGACTGGCCGACTCCATAGAGGAGTTCGGCCCCGTCGAAGTCCAGGACGTCGTGCTCTCCTGGGAGATGACCGAACACGGCCCCTGGCGGTCGGGGACGGTTTATTTCCATCTGCCGGAGGACGGCTGAGCGGCCGGCGGAACACGGCCTAGGGGCGCCCGGAGTCGCCCCGGAGGAACACCGCGCTGCCGAGCACGCCCAGGAGGACGACGGCCGCGTTCACCGCGATCGCCGGCTTCAGGCCGGTCAGGACGGCGTGTGGGCCGGTGCCGGGCATCGCGCCGGTGGCGATCGCGCTCATCACCGGGGTGCCCATGGTGATGCCGATCTGCTGAGTCATGGTCGCGAGCCCGGTCGCCAGGCCCTGTTCGCCGTCGGCCAGACCCGACGTGGCGGTCACCATGAAGCCGACGATGACGAGCATGTTGCCGACACCGCCCGCGAAGGTGGCGGCGAGCAGCGGCCACAGGGACGCCTGAGTCGTGCCGAGGCCGAGCAGCGCGGCCGTGAACACCGCCTGGACGACTCCGCCGGCGATCAGCGTCCGCCGGCTGCCGATCCGCCCGATGACCCTCGGCGCGAGGGCGCCGCCCGTGACCGTACCGGCCCCCAGCACCCCGAAGGACAGCCCGGCCGCCAGCGGGGAGAAGCCCAGCACCCGCTGGAGGTACAGGGTCAGCAGGAAGACGAGGGAGGTCTCGGTGAGGAACGCGACGAGGCCGGCCAGGTTTCCCCAGGCGACGGTGCGCCGGCGGAGGATGCCCAGCGGTACGAGGGGTTCGGCCACCCGGCGTTCCACCGCGCCGAAGACGAGCAGGAGGGCGACTCCCGTTCCCAGGGCGCCCAGTGCGTACGGCGAACCCCAGCCGCGCTCGCCGGCCAGGGTGAGGCCCAGGACGACCGCCAGCAGACCGAGGGTGACGGTGAGGGCGCCCGGGAGGTCCAGCCGGGGGCGCTCGCCGCTGTCCCGCGACTCCCCGATGACCGCCGGGGCGACCAGCAGCACCGCGAGGGCGACGGGCACGTTGACGAAGAACGCCCACCGCCAGGACAGCAGGTCGGTGAGGACCCCGCCGAGGACCGCCCCGGTGGTGAACCCCGCCGACATCAAGGCGCCGTTGAGCCCGAGCGCCTTCTCCCGCAGCGGGCCCTCCGGGAACGAGGTCGTCAGCAGCGACAGCCCCGCCGGGGTGACGGCGGCGGTGGCCAGCCCTTGCAGCACGCGGGCCGCGAGCAGTACCCCGGGGCTGGTGGCGAGACCGCCCGCGAGGGAGGCGACGGCGAGTACGGCGAGGCCGCCGAGGAACAGCCTCCGTCGTCCGAAGAGGTCGGCCACGCGGCCGAAGAGCAGGGTGAAGCCTGCCGCGCAGAGCGCGAACGCGGTCCCGATCCACTGGAGTTGGCCGAGCGGGAAGCCGAGGCCCTGTCCGATCACCGGGAGCGCGACGTTCAGGATCGAGAAGTCCACGGCGAGCATGAACTGAGCGGCGAGGAGGAGGACGAGGACGAGACGGAGGCGGGGGGTGAGGGTGGTGGCCGTGGGGCGGGTCTCGGTGATCGGCATGGCGGGGTTCCCTTCGACGGGTCGACTGGGCCGGCTCGGCGAAGCCAGGCTTGTCGGCGGGGAAGGGGGCAGCCAGAACCCCGTTCCGGGCATTCACCGGGAGGGTGGTCATGACGTGACCACCCTCGGCGGGCGCCGTCCGGGCCGCCGGCGGCCATCATGGAAACCCCGAACCGTGGAGGCAGCGATGGACGCCCCGTCCGACCTGGGCGACTTCCTCAAGTCCCGCCGTGCCGCCCTGCGTCCGGAGGAGGTGGGCCTCACCCCGCTCCCGAACCGCCGCCGGGTGACCGGCCTGCGCCGGGAGGAACTGGCCATGCTCTCCGGCGTCAGCGTCACCCACTACACCCGCCTGGAACAGGGCCGCGCGGCCGGCGCCTCCGACTCCGTCCTGAACGCGATCGCCCGCACCCTGCGCCTCACCGAGGACGAGACGGCCCACCTGAAGGCGCTGGCGCGTCCCGTACGGTCCCGTAGTACGACCCCCGCCCGCCCGGAACAGGCGAGCGCGTCGGTACGCCAACTCCTCGCGTCGATGCGGGAGGTGCCGGCCCTGGCGCTGGACCGCCGTAACGACATCCTGGCCTGGAACACCGTTGGCCACGCCCTCCTGGCGCCCCACCTGCCCTTCGAGGCCCCCGCCGCCCGGGCCGGCCGCCCCAACCTGACCCGCATGCTCTTCCTGGACCCCGACTACCGCGCCCTGTACCGCGATTGGCCCGAGGAAGCGGTGCTGGCGGTGGCCTCCCTCCGTCAGCAGACCGCCCGCCACCCCGACGACCCCGGCCTCACCGACCTCGTCGGCCACCTCACCATCCACTCCGACGACTTCACGACCCACTGGAACCGCCACCCGGTCCGCACGTGCACCTCGGGCGTGAAACACCTGCGTCACCCCGTGGCGGGCGACCTGGACCTGGACTTCGAGACCCTGACGCTGCCGTCCCCGTCAGGCCACCGTCTGATCACCTACACGGCGAAGCCGCACTCGGACACGGCGGTCGCCCTCACCGTTCTCCTTGGGGACGCGCTCCCGGAGCGCCGGACGGGCGGAGCCGCTACCGGTCCGCAAGCAGTGGCGTCACGACATCCCTGACCTGTTCTTCCGTGACGCTGCCGGAGACGGACGCGGCTATGCGGCCCTGGCGGTCGAGGAACACCGTGTACGGGAGGCCGACTTGGCTGACCGTGCCGCGGGGGACGCGCAGTGCCTGTTTGCCGCCCTTGTCGATGAGGGTCGGGTAGTTCAGACGGTGCCCGCGGATGAAGGCGCGGGCGCCGGCCGCCTCGTCCCCGCCGTCCAGGCCGACGATCTGAAGACCCCGCTTGCCCAGGGCTTTCTGGATCCGGGCGAGTCCGGGTGCCTCGGCGCGGCAGGGCCCGCACCAGGATGCCCACGCGTTCAGCACCACGACCTTCCCCTTGAAGGCGTCCAGGCGCACCGGCCGGCCGTCGGCTCCGTCGCCCCGGAGCACGGGCATCGCCCGGCGGTGGGCCGCGGGCCAACTGCTGACGCCGTCCTTCACCGTCGCGTCATCGGCGGCGGAGTGGGGGCCGGCGCAGCCGGAGAGGAGGGCTGCCGCGCAGACGGCCGCCCAGGCCGCCCGTTTGATGGTCATGGGCCGTGAGTATGGCAAGCCGGTGGACCGCCCGGCGAAGGAAGTCGTCAACTTCCGAACACTCCCGTGCAACTTTCGCCCACTTCCGTGAGTCAACCGATGCATGAAAACCCGGACTCCACGTCGTACCGCAGCGGTCGTCGCCGCGCTCGGTGTCGGCATGCTCATGCCGGCCGTGGCCGCCACGCCGGCGTCCGCGGCCTCGGCCGTCAGCTGTACGTCGAACAAGGCGGGGCTCGCGGACAAGCTGAAGAAGGACATCACGGCGGCGCTCGCGAACCGGAAGAGCTCCGTGGCGCTCGGTGTGTACGACCGCTCGACGGGGACCACCTGCACGCTGCGGGCGACCAGCGCGTACGACTCGGCCAGCACCGTCAAGGTCACCGTGCTCGCCACGCTGCTCTGGGACGCCAAGAAGCACAACCGGTATCTCACCAGCACCGAGTCCTCGCTCGCCAAGGCGATGATCACGCAGTCGGACAACACCGCCACCAGCAAGCTGTGGAAGCAGCTCGGCGTGACCAAGGTCAAGGGCTTTCTGGCGGCCGCCGGGATGACCAAGACGACGCCGGGGGCGAACGGTTACTGGGGACTGACCCAGATCAACGTCACCGACGAGCAGAAGCTGCTCAAGCTGGTCACCGCCAAGAACAGCGTGCTGAGCGACAGTTCGCGGGCGTACATCCTCAAGCTCATGGGCCAGGTTGTCTCCTCCCAGCGCTGGGGCACCCCGGCCGGCGCCCCCTCCTCGGTCGCCGTGCACGTCAAGAACGGCTGGCTCCAGCGCGCGACCCACGGCTGGCGCGTCCACAGCCTCGGCACCTTCGACGGTGGCGGCCACGACTACATGATCACCGTGCTGACGCAGGACAACAGCACGATGAGCTACGGCGTCACCACCATCCAGAACGTCGCCAAGGCCATCCACAAGGACCTGGTCCCGACCGCGTCCAAGTCGGCCGTCTACGTCCCGACCAGCACCCCGCGCGAGGCCTTCGTGGCCACCCCGCCGCAGGGCTGACACCCCACCCGGGCCCGGCCCCCCGCCCCGGGGGGCCGGGCCCGTACTGTTCCCCCGTGCTCACCACGGCCGCGATCCTCGCCCAGTTCGACCGCTGCGCCGACGACGCCCTCTTCCCCGACCTCGACAACGGCTACTACCAGCCGGTCGACGCCCGCATGTCCCTGTTCCACGGCCCGGGCGGCTGGGCCATGGTCGTGGAACTGCTCGGCTACGTCCCCCGAGCCCGCCGGCTCACCGACGTCCTCCACGTCTTCGGCGACCGCCTCACCACCGGCGAACCCGGCTTCGGCAACGACGACTTCCTCGACCGGGACCTGCCCCTCGCCGAGCCGGCCGCCGGCCCGCCGCTCATCGACGCACTGCGCGCACGCGTGTCCACGGCCCGCCATCGCTACCTCGCCGACGACCGCGAACTCCGCGCCCGGCTCCCCGCCGGCCTCCCCCTCGTCCTCCGGCTGGACGAGTGGACCCACCCCACCGACCTCGGTGACACCCTCCCCAGCGATCACGAGACCTTCCGCCAGCTCGCCGAAGTCCTCGCCACCGGCGACCCCGGCCGCTACCGGCCCACCGCACCCCCGAACACCCACTGGTCGTTCTGGCCGCGCGCCGGAACGCTGTGACGGCGGGCAGCGGCACCTGGCGTTCAACGGCCGTACGACCAAACGACTTTGGGGCCCGCCGCCCCGACCCCTACCGTGACCCCCATGACCCCGCGCAAGAGAACCCGCCCCGTCCTCTCCGCCACCCTCGCCGCCGCGTTCTGTCTCGCGGCGGCCCCTGGAACAGCCGTGGCCAACTCGCCGCAGAATCATGCCTGTTCCCCCGCCGTCACCCTCGACCGCTTCTCCGACGCGCTCGACAAGACCACGTACGACGGCACGTACGTCGGCAACCTCTCCGCCCTCGCCGTGGACCGCGACGGGTCGCTCGCCGCGCTCGCGGACCGGTCCACGCTGTTCCGGCTGGACGCGAAGACGCTGCGGCCGGCCGAGGCGCTGCCGCTGGCCGACGAGAGCGGCAAGGAGCTGGACTCCGAGGGGCTGGTCGTGGACCGGGACGGCACCCGGCTGGTCACGTCCGAGACCGAGCCGTCCGTACGGCGGTACTCGCGCGCGGGGAAGATCCTGGAGCGGCTGCCCGTACCCGCCGAGCTGAACGTCGCCCCCGCCGGCCGCGCCACCGCCAACCAGACCTTCGAGGGCCTGACCCTGCTGCCCGGCGGCCGCACCCTGCTCGCGTCGATGGAGTACGCGCTCGCCGGGGACGACCCCGGCACCGTCCGCTTCCAGACGTGGACGCGGGGGCACGGAGGGTTCCGGCTCGGCGCGCAGTACGCGTACCGGACGGACAGCCCGGAACTGGGCGTGCCCGAGGTGCAGGCCACCCCCGACGGCCGCCTCCTCGTCCTGGAGCGCGGGTTCACGGCGGGCGTCGGCAACACCGTCCGGCTCTACCTCGCCGACCCGCGCCACGCCACGGACACCTCACGCGTCGAGCACCTCACCGGACAGCCCGGCGTACGCCTCCTGCGCAAGACCCCGCTCGCCGACATCGCCGACTGCCCCACACTCGGCGCGACCGCCCGCCAGCCCCAGCCCAATCCGCTGCTCGACAACATCGAGGGCATGACGGTCACCGGACGGGACGGAAGGGGCCGGCTGAAGGTGCTCCTGGTGAGTGACGACAACCAGAACCCGGCGCAGACGACCCGCTTCTACTACCTCCGGGTGCGGACGGCCGCTACTTGCTGAGGCTCCCGTCCGGGTTCCAGTCGTCCGGGATCTCCGAGGACAGCCCGAGCGCGCGGGCCCGGTCCATGATGTGGCGGCGGATCGTGTCGTGCGGGTCGCGGCGGCCCCGGCCCACCGCGTGGATCGCGCGGCGCAGATCCTCCGCGCCGTGCAGGTCCGCCGGGCGGACCGGATAACTGCCGTCCGGCAGCGCCCAGCCCTCGGCGGCGCTGTGCCGCCGGGCGGCGGCGTCCAGATCGGCGGCGTCCGGCGTACCGATGTTTCCCTGCTCCATACGTGCGCCTCCGGCGGTTCCGCGGGATTCCTGCACCGCGACGCATTCCAGCACAGATACGGATGCTCCGCCCACCGGATGCCCCCATCGGAGGCCCCCTGCCGGGCCGCGCCCCTGCCGGGCCGCGCCCCTGCCGGGCCGCGCCCCTGCCGGGCCGCGCCCCTGCCGGGCCGCCCCCCGCCGGGCGGCGGCGCCTCGATGCCGGCGGACGACAATCCCGTGCCGGGCCCCGTACCCGCCGGGCGGCACCGCCCTGCCGGCGGACGACACCGCCACACCGAGCCCGCCCCCAGCGGACGGCACGCCCGTGTCGGGCCACGCACCCGCCGATCGGCGCCGCCCTGCCGGGTCCCGCGCCCGCCGGGCCGCACCCTCATCCCGGCGGACGACACCCTCAGCCCCGCCCCACTCCCCTGTCCAACCGCCGGACGGCACCCCGTCCGGAATACCCCCCTTCCACCCCGCGTTTGTGCCTCACGGAAGATCAGGCGACAGACGGAGGACACCCGCGTGGGACCGCAACGGGGATGGGCACGGCGACTGGCGGGATACGCCTGGCGGTATCCGAAGGACGTCGTCCTCGCCCTCGGCTCCTCGCTCGCCGGAATGGCCGTGATGGCGGTCGTCCCGCTGATCACGAAGGTGATCATCGACGACGTGATCGGCGGCCACACCCGCTCGATGGCCCCCTGGGCCGGCGCCCTGATCGGTGCCGCGCTGCTGGTGTACGCGCTCACCTATGTCCGCCGCTACTACGGCGGCCGGGTCGCCCTGGACGTCCAGCACGATCTGCGGACCGAGATGTACCGCACGATCACCCGGCTCGACGGCCGCCGGCAGGACGAGCTGTCCACCGGGCAGGTCGTCGGAAGAGCGACCAGCGACCTCCAGCTGATCCAGGGCCTGCTGTTCATGCTCCCGATGACCGTCGGGAACGTCCTGCTGTTCCTGATCTCGCTCGGGATCATGGCCTGGCTGTCGCTGCCGCTCACCCTCGTCGCGCTCGCGGTCGGCCCCGCGCTCGGCTGGATCGCCCGGCGCAGCCGCAGCAGGCTGCACCCCGCCACCTGGTACGCGCAGGCGCAGGCCGCCGCCGTCGCCGGAGTGGTGGACGGCGCGGTCAGCGGCGTCCGCGTGGTGAAGGGGTTCGGGCAGGAGGAGCAGGAGACCGGGAAGCTGCGCGAGGTCGGCCGCAGGCTGTTCGCGGCGCGGCTGCGGACGATCCGGCTGAACAGCAAGTACACCCCCGCCCTCCAGGCCGTACCCGCCCTCGGCCAGGTCGCCATGCTCGCCCTCGGCGGCTGGCTCGCGGTGGGCGGCCACATCACGCTCGGCACGTTCGTCGCCTTCTCCACCTACCTGGCCCAGCTGGTCGGCCCGGTGCGGATGCTCGCCGTGGTGCTCACCGTCGGCCAGCAGGCCCGCGCGGGCACCGAGCGCGTCCTCGAACTGATCGACACCGAGCCGACCCTGAAGGACGGCACCAAGAACCTCCCGGCCGACGCCCCCGCCTCCGTCGAGTTCGACGACGTCTCCTTCGGCTACGACGCCGAGAGGCCCGTCCTCAAGGGGCTCAGCTTCGAGATCCGGCCGGGCGAGACCCTGGCCGTCGTCGGCACCTCCGGGTCCGGCAAGTCCACGCTCTCCCTGCTGCTGCCCCGCTTCTACGACGTGAGCCACGGCGCCGTCCTGGTCGGCGGCCACGACGTGCGCGAGCTGACGCTCGACTCGCTGCGCGCCGCGATCGGCCTGGTTCCGGAGGACTCCTTCCTGTTCTCCACCTCCGTCCGTGAGAACATCGCCTACGGCCGCCCCGACGCCACCCAGGAGGAGATCGAGGCCGCCGCGCGCGCCGCCCAGGCGCACGGGTTCATCAGCGAGCTGCCCGAGCGCTACGACACCAAGGTCGGCGAGCACGGCCTCACCCTCTCCGGGGGCCAGCGCCAGCGCGTCGCGCTCGCCCGCGCTCTGCTCACCGACCCCCGCCTGCTGGTCCTGGACGACGCGACCAGCGCCGTGGACGCCCGGGTGGAGCACGAGATCCACGAGGCGCTGAAACAGGTGATGGGGGGCCGTACGACCCTGCTCATCGCCCACCGCCGCTCCACCCTGAACCTCGCCGACCGCATCGCGGTCCTGGCGGACGGCCGCCTCGCGGACATCGGCACCGACGCCGAACTGCAGAAGCGCTCCCCGCTCTACCGCAGGCTGCTCACCGACCCCGACGAGCTGGGCGGCGTCTCCCCGGGCCACGCCCGCCCGGCCGAGCCGCGCGAGGACACCACCGTCCGCGAGGAGCTGGACGCCGAGTTCGACGCCGAGCGCGGTCTCACCCCGAGGCTGTGGACCGGCGACCGCGCACCCCGCGACCGCGCGCTCGCCGGTACCCCCGCCACCCCGGAACTCCTCGCCAAGGTCGAGGCGCTCCCTCCGGCCACCGACACCCCCGGCGTGGACGAGGCGCGCGCGGTCCGCCCCGAGGACTCCTACGGGCTGCGCCGTCTGCTGCACGGCTTCGGGCGCCCCCTGCTGATCAGCCTGCTGCTCGTCGCGGTCGACGCGGGCGCGGGCCTGCTGCTCCCGATCCTGATCCGGCACGGCATCGACCAGGGCGTCACCCGCGCGGCCCTCGGCGCGGTCTGGGCGGCCTCCCTGCTCGGCCTGTTCACGGTGCTGGTGCAGTGGGTCGCGCAGTACGGCGAGACCCGGATGACCGGCCGTACCGGCGAACGGGTGCTCTACGCGCTCCGCCTGAAGATCTTCACCCAGCTGCAGCGGCTCGGCCTCGACTACTACGAGCGCGAGCTGACCGGCCGCATCATGACCCGGATGACCACCGACGTGGACGCGCTGTCCACGTTCCTCCAGACGGGTCTGGTCACCGCGTTCGTCTCCGTCGTCACCTTCTTCGGGATCATGGGCACCCTGCTGGTGCTCGACCTCCGGCTCGCGCTGGTCGTCTTCGCCACGCTGCCCCCGCTGATCGTGGCCACCTTCTTCTTCCGCCGGGCGAGTGTGAAGGCGTACGAGCTGGCGCGTGAGCGGGTCTCGGTCGTCAACGCCGATCTCCAGGAGTCGGTGGCCGGGCTGCGGATCGTGCAGGCGTTCCGGCGCGAGGGCGACGGCGGGCGCCGGTTCGCCGCGCGCAGCGACAGCTACCGCCAGGCCCGCATCCGGGGCCAGTGGCTGATCTCCGTCTACTTCCCGTTCGTCCAGCTGCTGTCCTCGGTCGCGGCCGCCGCCGTGCTCATCGCGGGCGCCGGGCGGGTGGAGGCGGCCACGCTGACCACGGGCGCGCTGGTCGCCTATCTGCTCTACATCGACCTGTTCTTCGCCCCCGTCCAGCAGCTCTCCCAGGTCTTCGACGGCTACCAGCAGGCCACCGTCTCCCTCGGCCGTATCCAGGAGCTCCTGCGCGAGCCCGCCTCCACCGGTTCGGCCACCGAGCCCCTGGAGGTCCTCTCGCTGCGCGGCGACATCGCCTTCGAGGACGTGTCCTTCGCGTACGGCGACGAGGAGGAGGCGCTGACCGGCGTCGCCCTGACCGTCCCGGCCGGGCAGACGGTCGCCTTCGTCGGCGAGACCGGCGCGGGCAAGTCCACGCTGGTCAAGCTGGTCGCGCGGTTCTACGACCCGACCTCGGGCCGGGTCACCGTCGACGGCACCGATCTGCGCGCCCTGGACCTCACCTCGTACCGGCACCGGCTCGGGGTCGTGCCGCAGGAGGCGTACCTCTTCCCGGGCACGGTCCGCGACGCCATCGCCTACGGCCGTCCCGACGCCACCGACGCCGAGGTGGAGGCGGCGGCGCGGGCGGTCGGCGCGCACGAGATGATCGCCACGCTCGACGGCGGCTATCTGCACGAGGTCGCCGAGCGCGGCCGCAACCTCTCGGCCGGCCAGCGCCAGCTGATCGCGCTCGCCCGCGCCGAGCTGGTCGACCCCGACATCCTGCTGCTCGACGAGGCGACGGCCGCCCTGGACCTGGCCACCGAGGCCCAGGTCAACCAGGCCACCGACCGCCTCGCGGGCCGCCGTACGACCCTGGTGGTGGCCCACCGGCTGACCACGGCCGCCCGTGCCGACCGCGTGGTGGTCATGGACCACGGCCGGGTCGCGGAGGACGGCACCCACGACGAACTCCTGGCCCTGGACGGCCGGTACGCCCGGCTGTGGCGGACGTTCGTGGGGGAGGCGGAGCCGGAGGAGCCGGTGGGCGTGACGGGCTGAGCGCCGGGCTGAACCGGGCGCCCGGCGGACGCGGGACGGCGGGAGGCGCGCGGGGTGGAACGCGCGCCGGGGCGCCCGCGCCCCGCGCGTTTCGCTGACGGTCGTGCAACCATCCGGTACATCCCGCGCGTCCGTACACCAGTACGTACATCGACGGCGTATGTCCGGGACGCGGGGGAGGCACGGGAGTGGGCCGTGATGCGATACGCCGGCTGTCGGCGGTGGGCGTGGCCGTGCTGACGGCCCTCGGGGTGCTCCTCCTCGCCGCGCCCGGCGCGGGAGCCGCCCCGCGCGGCGACTGCCCCGGACGCGAGGTGCGCGCCCTGCCGTTCCGCACCGGCGTCGTCCGGCTCTACAAGCGCGAGGGCTACGTCTGCGCGGTCACCGTCGCCAAGGTCCCCGGCGCCCCGCGCGCGATGTCGGTCAGCCTCCAGGCGCGCGGCAACCGGCCGGTGACCGACAAGGGCCGTTACCGCCATCACGCGGGCCCGGTCACCGTGCACGCCGGACACCGCTGCGTCCGGGTGCGCGGCTCGGTGGGCGACGGCTCGGTCGGCTCCGGCTGGATTCTGTGCTGACCGGCTGACACGCTCAACACCCTCTGGTGTCACAGCAGTTGCTCGGATAACTTCCGGCGCACATGTGTCTCACAGGGGAGAGTCCAATGCGCAAGGCCCTCAGATGGCTGCTCGCGCTCACCGTGCTGCTCGGCACGCTGAGCGCGGCGGGCACCGCGGGGGCGGCCACCGCCGCACCCGCCGACATCAAGGACCGGCTGCTCGCCATACCCGGCATGAGCCTGATCGAGGAGAAGCCCTACCCCGGCTACCGCTTCTTCGTCCTCGACTTCACCCAGCCCGTGGACCACCGCCACCCGGCCCGCGGCACCTTCCAGCAGCGCATCACCGTGCTGCACAAGGACACCAGCCGCCCGACCGTCTTCTACACCGGCGGCTACAACGTCTCCACCACCCCGTCGCGCCGCGAACCCACCCAGATCGTGGACGGCAACCAAGTCTCGCTGGAATACCGCTACTTCACCCCCTCCCGCCCGGCCCCGGCCGACTGGTCCAAGCTCGACATCTGGCAGGCGGCGAGCGACCAACACCGCGTGTACCAGGCCCTGAAGAGCGTCTACTCCGCCAACTGGCTTGCCACCGGCGGCTCCAAGGGCGGCATGACGGCCACCTACTACGAGCGCTTCTACCCGCGCGACATGGCCGGCGTGGTCGCCTACGTCGCCCCCAACGACGTGGTGAACAACGAGGATTCGGCCTACGACCGCTTCTTCGAGCACGTCGGCACCAAGGAGTGCCGCGACCGGCTGAACGCCGTCCAGCGCGAGGCCCTGGTGCGCCGCGAGGCGCTGGAGAAGCGGTACGCGCGGTTCGCGGCCGACGGCGGCTACACCTTCACCACCGTCGGCTCCCTGGACAAGGCCTACGAGGCCGTCGTCCTCGACTACGTCTGGGGCTTCTGGCAGTACAACGGCCCCGACTGCGACGGCATCCCGGCCGACGCGGCGCACGCGAGCGACGACGCCATCTGGGACTCGGTGGACACGATCTCCGGCTTCTCCGCCTACACCGACCAGGGCCTGGAGCAGTACACCCCGTACTACTACCAGGCGGGCACCCAGCTCGGCTCGCCCACCATCCACTTCCCGCACATCGAGCGCCGGCTGATCCGTTACGGCTACCAGCCGCCGCGCAACTTCGTGCCGCGCTCCATCCCGATGCGCTTCCAGCCCGGCGCCATGCGGGACGTGGACACCTGGGTCCGCCACCACGCCCGTCACATGCTGTTCGTCTACGGCCAGAACGACCCGTGGGGCGCCGAGCGCTTCCGTCCCGGCGCGGGCGCCCGTGACTCCTACGTGTTCACCGCGCCCGGCATGAACCACGGCGCCAACGTGGCCGGACTGGTCGCCGACCAGCGCGCCCTGGCCACCGCCCGGATCCTCGACTGGGCCGGGGTCGCCACCACGGCGGTCCAGGACGACCCGGCGGCCGCGAAGCCGCTGGCCCGCTTCGACGCGCGGCTCGACGTACGCGACGTGGAGCGCGAGCCCGCGCTGCGCCCGTAGCCGGAAAAACGTTCCACAGGGCGCCGGCCGGGAGGGAACCGGCCGGCGCCCTCGTCCGTCCAAGGGGGGAACGCCGGACGAGTCCGTGGTGCGGTGTCGGCCGGGTCCGCAGACCAGGAACCGACATCACCCTCCCAAGCCGCACCGCGACCGGCGTCCCCGCCACCGGCGCGCCCCCCCTCCCATGCGCCGGTGGCGGCCCCTTCCCCGGCCCCTTTTCCCGGCCCTTTTCCCCCGCCCCGTCCACCGCGGCGACCCTCCCTGTGCGGTCCCTTGACGGAAAGAAACTTCCCGGATATTGGTGATTCCTCGGAAGTTTCCTTCAGTGACTCACCTTCGGAAGGGGCGCACGTGCCCGACACCCGCACGGCAAGCACGGGAAACACCGCACGGCCGTCCAGACGCGCCGTCCTCGCCGCCACCGCCGCCCTCACCGCGACGCTCGCCGCGCCCGCCCCGGCCGCCCACGCCGCCGCCACGCCGGACGACAAGACGCTCCGCGCGCTGATCGCCGGCATGACGCTGGAGGAGAAGGTCGGCCAGCTCTTCGTGATGCGGGTCTACGGCCACTCCGCCACCAAGCCCGACCAGGCGGACATCGACGCCAACCGCCAGGAGCTGGGCGTCTCCACCGCCGCCGAGCTGATCTCCACGTACCGCGTCGGCGGCATCATCTACTTCACCTGGGCCCACAACACCCGCGACCCGAAGCAGATCGCGGACCTGTCCAACGGCATCCAGAAGGCGTCCCTCGGCCTCAAGCGCGGGCTGCCCGTGCTCATCGCCACCGACCAGGAGCACGGCGCGGTGTGCCGGGTGGGCAAGCCCGCCACGCTCTTCCCGGGCGCCATGGCCGTCGCCGCCGGACGGTCCTACCACGACGCCCTCGCCCTCGGCCGTATCTCCGGCGCCGAGCTGCGCGCGATGGGCGTCAACCAGGACTACTCGCCCGACGCGGACGTGAACATCAACCCGGCCAACCCCGTCATCGGGGTGCGCTCCTTCGGCGCCGACCCGGCCCTCGCGGGGCTCATGGTCTCCGCCGAGGTGAAGGGCTATCAGACGGCCCGCGTCGCGGCGACCGCCAAGCACTTCCCCGGCCACGGCGACACCGCGACCGACAGCCACACCGGCTTCCCGGTCATCACCCACACCCGCGAGCAGTGGGAGAAGCTGGACGCGGTGCCCTTCCGGGCCGCCATCTCCGCGCACATCGACTCGATCATGACCGCGCACATCCAGTTCCCGGCCCTGGACCCCTCCGGCGACCCGGCCACCCTCTCCCACCCGATCGTCACCGGCATCCTGCGCGGCGACCTCGGCTACGACGGCGTGGTCATCACCGACTCCCTCGGCATGGAGGGCGTGCGCACCAAGTACGGCGACGACCGGGTGCCGGTGCTCGCCCTGAAGGCCGGCGTGGACCAGCTCCTCAACCCGCCCTCCATCGACGTGGCCTGGCACGCCGTACGGGACGCGGTGCGCGGGGGCGAGCTGACCGAGGCCCGCCTCGACGCATCCGTGCTGCGCATCCTGCGGATGAAGGCCCGCCTCGGCCTCTTCGACCACGCCTACACCACTCACGCCCGGGTGACCTCGGCCGTCGGCACCGCGTCCCACCGGGCGACGGCCGACCGCATCGCCGAGCGCACCACCACCCTGCTGGTCAACGAGGGCAAGGTGCTCCCGCTCGACCGCCGCCGCACCCCGCGCGTCCTGGTCGTCGGCGCCGACCCGGCCTCCCCGTCCGGCACCGACGGGCCGCCCACCGGCGTCATGGCCGCCGCCCTGAAGGAACTCGGCTTCACCACCACCGTCCTCGCCACCGGCACCGCCCCCTCCTCCGCGACCGTGGCCAAGGCGGTGACGGCGGCCGGGAAGGCGGACGCGGTGGTCGTCCTGACGTACAACCTCACCGCCACCGACCCCCAGCGCACCCTGGTCGAGAAGCTGCTCGCCACCAAGCGCCCGGTGGTCGCCGTGGCCGTCCGCAACCCCTACGACGTGGCCCAGCTGCCCGCCGTCAAGGCGTACCTGACGTCGTACGGCTGGACCGACGTCGAGGTGCGCGCCGCCGCCCGGGTCGTCGCGGGCAAGGTCGCCCCGCGCGGCAAGCTCCCGGTGCCGGTACAGCGGGCGGACGACCCGGCGCAGGTGCTGTACCCGCTCGGGCACGGGCTGACGTACTAGACATACGTCACGCACCGGGCAGGACACCCCCGAAGGGCGGAAAGCACCCCGGCCGACTGGCGCGGCGCCCGCGCGGCGCGTCACGCTGGGCGGGGTCTTCGGGGGGAGTGCGATGCGCGGGAACGGTGCCGTGGGCACGGCGACACGGCTGCCGTCCGCGTTGCTGCTGACGCTGGCGGGGCTGCTGTTCGTGACGGGCTGCCAGAGCGAGGCACCCTCGGCGGAGGTGCGCCCCTCGTCGGCGCCGCCCGCGCACACGGGCACCTTCCTGGCCAAGGGCGAGTGCAGCTCCTTCGGGCCCACCAGCTTCACCGAGGTGCCCTGCTCGGGGGAGCGGGCCGGTGCCCGCGTCGTCGCCCGCTACGACGGCCCGGTCACCGAAGGCCCGCCCTGCCCCCCGGCCACCGACTTCGTCCTGCACATCGGCGGCGGCCTGCCCGCGACCGGCCGCACCACCGCCCCCGCCGTCCCCCGCGGCTACGCCTGCATGCGCAACCTCCAGCCCCCGCACCCCGGCGACCCCGGCCGCGGCGGCGGCCCCCGCACCGTCCCCGGCGACTGCGTGTACGACTCCGGCGACGGCCAGGTCCGCGAGACCCCCTGCGACGGCTCGGGCCCCCACCCACCCTCCTACAAGGTCACGGACACCGTCCCCGCCCGCCCCGCCTGCCCCCCGTCCACCTCCCTGTACGTCCAGGTGGGCGGCCCGAATCCGGTGGGGTGCGCGCGGAGGCTGTGACGGGGCCGCCTTCTCGCGGGTGCGCGTACTACTTCGGGCAGGCGTCCTGGGTCACCTTGCCGCCCGAGTCGGCCGCGGTCGCCGGGTCCATCGACAGGCACTGGCCCGTCCAGTTGTTGATGAACATGTAGGCCGGCCGGTACCCGTTGGCGGTTCCGACCTTGGTCGGGATGATGTTCCACATCTGGTTGCCCGAGAACCAGCGGGACTCGCAGTCCCACCAGAACAGCTGGGTCCCGGCCGACGGCGGGGTGCCGTTGTTGTAGGGCACGGTCAGGCACTTGCCGTTGGCGGCCCTGATCCAGTAGTAGCCCTTGCCGTCGAAGGACGAGGGCAGCTCGGCGCCCCACTGGTGGCTGCTGGGCGGCGTCGACTGGCACGCGTGCTGGGTGACCAGACCGCCGGTCTTGGAGCTGTCGAACTCGGGGCCCCGCACCATGCAGCGGTTGTACTGCGTGTTGACGTACGTCTTGTCGGAGTTGACCAGCCAGATGGCCCGGTCACCGCCCTTGACCACGCTGTCGTCGTTGCGCGAGATGATGTCGCCCACCAGCGCCCAGCCGGGATAGTCCATCATCACGATGCCGAGCCGGCCGTTGCCGCCACCGCCGTTGAGGTACTGCATCAGCGCGTAGTTGACCCCGGTGGTGGCCCTGACACCGCCCGCGTACTCGTACGGGGACCGGGCGGGGGCCGTGGACGCGGAGGTGTACGTCACGTACAGCTGATCGCGGGGGCCGCCGACCGCCTGGTCGATGTTGGCTTTGACGTAGTTCCACTTCTCCTGGACGGTGGACGCGCCCCAGTGGTCCTCCTTGTGGTCGTTGAAGGTGCTGATCCCGAACTTGCCGCTGTCGTCGCCGATGTTGTCGAAGGCACCCAGCACCAGCTTGCCGCGGACCTGCGCGAGGCTGGGACCCGGCGCGCTCTTGGGCTGGTTGGTCGACGGGGTGTAGAAGAGGCCGGGGTAGTTCGCCACGTAGGTGGCGAATATCGACTCGATCCGCTGCGGGGTGATGTTCAGCCCGTCGTTGACACAGTCGGCGATGCCGGGGTCCGAGTAGGGGCACTCGGCCCGCAGCCGCATGACGACGGTCTCGCTCGGGTGCTGCTTGAGGAATGCCTGCGTCTTGCTCAGGACGTCGTCGAAGTTGGCCTTCTGGTAGACCACGCCGTGGTGGATCGCGAAGAAGTGGCTGTCGGTGACGCGGACCCGGATGTCGATGGCCCGGATGCCCGCCCGCAGCTGCGCCGCCAAGGTGTTCGCGCTGTCGCCGAAGTCCTCCTGGGTCTCCGTGAAGACGCCGCCGTGGATGGCGAGCGTCTCGTGGGTGCCGGGCAGGGACAGTGCCGCGAGCGAGGTGTCGCTCGCGATGTCCTTCATCCAGTCGGTCCGGTCGACCGACCCGATGCTCCGGTAGGCGTCGGCGTTGCCCGACCCGGCCGCCCCGGCGGTGGCGGGCGTGAGCAGGGCCGCGCTCAGGGCGAGACAGACCGTCGTCAGACGCGCCAGAAGGCGCGGCCGCCGGCGCGGTGGGGTGGTGGGGGACATGGGACTCCCGTTCGAGTTCGCTGGGTTGTCTTCAGCCAACTCGACGGGACGGGGCGGGACCACGAACTCCGACCCGCAAAAATAGGGGCACGCGTACTTTTGCCGGTCGGGTTCGTGGTGCGCGCTCGCGTCGCGGTGGGACCGCGCCGACCAGAGGGGACACGTTCGGCATGGACAGCGGCAGACCCGCCACCGGTGACTTCGGCGCGCGCTTACGCGGTCTGCGTACGAGCGCGGGCCTGAGCCAGGAAGAGCTGGCCCAGGCCGCGGGGGTGAGCGTGCGGGCGCTGTCGTACCTGGAGTGCGGACGCTCCCGGGGGCCGCAGCGCCGTACCGTCAAGGCCCTGGCCGCCGCGCTGCGCCTGGACGCCGACGGCGCCCGGGAACTGGAACACGCGGCGAACCTGGGACGCTCACGGCCGGCCTCGGGACGGCCCGGACAGGCCGGAGACGCGGGCGGGGGGAGCGGCGGGGGTGCCGGGCCCGCCGGGGATGCCGGTCCCGCCCGGAGTGCCGGGCATGCCCGGGCCGCGGGTGCCGGGCCGGAGGGGGGACCCGCCGAGGGGAGGGCCCCGCACCCAACCCCGCACCACACGCTCGCCCTGCCCCGGGACCTCCATGACTTCACCGCCCGCGGCCCAGTCCTCGCCCGGCTGCTGGCCCTGGCGGAGGAGAAGGACCCGGCCCGTCCGCCGGTCGCGCTGATCTGCGGTCAACCCGGCCTGGGTAAAACCGCGTTGGCCGTCCATGCCGCCCACACCCTCGCGCCGCGTTTCCCGGACGGCCGGTTCGCCGTCGACCTGCGCGGCATGGACCCGCGGCCCACCCCGCCGCGCGAGGCGCTCGCCCGGCTGCTGCGCGCCCTCGGCGTGCCCGACAGCGCCGTACCCGCCGGCACCGACGACCGCTCCGGCCTGCTGCGCTCCGTCCTCCACGACCGGCGCGCCCTGCTCCTGCTGGACAACGCCGCGGACGACGAGCAGGTCCGCCCCCTGCTTCCCGGCACCGGTGCCTCGCTCACCCTCGTCACCAGCAGGCACACCCTGCCCGGCCTCGAATCGGTCCACCGCGCCGAACTCGGGCTGCTACGCCGCGAGGAGGCGGTCGAGCTGCTCGTCCGCGTCATCGGCCCGGAGCGGGTCGAGCGGGAGCGCCAGGCCGCCCGCGATCTGGCGGAGCTGTGCGGGCACCTTCCGCTGGCCCTCCGTATCGCCGCGCAGCGCCTCGCCTCCCGTCCCGGCGAACGCATCGCCAAGCTCGTCGGACGGCTCACCGAGGAGGAAGACCGGCTGGACGCCCTGCAAGCCGGTTCGCTGCGGGTGCGGGCCGCCTTCGCCCTGTCCTACCGGCGGCTGAGCCCGGCCGACCGGCTCGTCCTCCGCCGCGCCGCGCTCGCGGACGGAGCCGACTTCAGCCCCGGAACCGCCGCGCTCCTCGCCGGTCTGCCGGCCCGTCAGGCCACCAGGAGCGCGGAACGCCTCGCCGACGCCGGACTGCTCCAGCCCCACCCCACCGCCGACCGCTACCGCTTCCACGACCTCCTCCGCCTGTTCGCCGGTGAACAACTGGCCGAGGACGACGACCCCGCGGACCTCTCCGCCGCCCGGGAACGGGCCGACCGCTGGATACTGCGCCGGGCCACCGCCACCGCGCTGCTCTTCGACGCCGACCACCGCCGCGGCCCGGCCGACGACGGCGACCCCGACCCGGCCACCGCGCCCGCCGGCCGCGAGCAGGCCCGGACCTGGCTGGAGGCCGAGCGCGCCCAGTGGCTCGCGGCCCTGGGCCGTACCCAGGCGGCCGGACACCACCGGCGGGTCCTCGACGCCGCCGAAGCCATGCACTGGTTCTCCGACCGCTGCGGGCACTGGGAACTGTGGGTGGAGGTGTTCCAGCGGGCCGTCGACTCCGCCCGCGCCCTGCGCAGCGGACGCGACGAGGCCGTCCACCTCAACTACCTCGCCTGGGCCTACAACACCTGCGTCTACGACCACACCGCCGCCCTGGCCACCGCGCAGGCCGCCCAGGAGGCGGCACATGGGGCCGGAGACCAGCTCCAGGTCGCCTGGGCACTGGGCTACGGAGCCGACGCGCTCCACCGGCTCGGACGGGCGGAGGAGTCCATCACCCGGCTCCGTACGGCGGCCGCGCTGCTGGCCGGCCAGACCTCGCCCCAGAGCCGCCTCGCCGAGCTCTCCACCCTCAACACCCTGGGCCGGCAGCTGCGCCAGAGCGGCCACGCGGACGAGGCCCTGACCGTGCACCGGCGCAGCGAGACCATCTGCCGGGCCGGAATGCCCGGGCAGCGGCCCGAACTGATCGGCCTGTACCTCGCCTCCAGCCGCCAGCACATCGGCAACGACCTGGCCGCCCTGCGCCGCTGGCCCGACGCCGAGGCCGCCCTGCGATACGCCGTGGTGCACTTCGAGGCGGCGCACATGCCGCCCTGGAGCGAACCGGCCCGGCTCGACCTCGGGATCGTCCTGCGCCGGCTCGGCCGTCACGACGAGGCCCGCGAGACCCTGGCGGCCGCTCATGACGGGCTCCGCCGGATGAACAATCCGCGCCAGGCCGAGGCCGCCGCCGAACTCCGCGAACTCGACGGGCCCACCGCTGCCTGTCGCACCCCACCGGTACCGTCAAACCATGGCGCAGCAGACGGGGACGGAGGGCGGCGGGCCGCGGCTCGCCATGCTGGAAGCGGTGCTGGAGCGGATCACGTACGCGCATGAGGAGACGGGGTACACCGTCGCGCGGGTCGACACCGGCCGGGGCGGCGGGGAGCTGCTCACGGTGGTGGGGGCGCTGCTCGGGGCGCAGGTGGGGGAGTCGCTGCGGATGGAGGGGCGCTGGGGCTCCCATCCGCAGTACGGCAGACAGTTCCACGTCGAGAACTACACGACCGTGCTGCCCGCCACCGTCCAGGGCATCCGGCGCTATCTCGGCTCCGGTCTGGTCAAGGGCATCGGACCGGTCTTCGCGGACCGGATCACCCGGCACTTCGGGCTCGACACGCTCAGGATCATCGAGGAGGAGCCCAAGCGGCTCATCGAGGTCCCCGGGCTCGGCCCCAAGCGCACCGGGAAGATCGCCGACGCCTGGGAGGAGCAGAAGGCGATCAAGGAGGTGATGCTCTTCCTCCAGACCGTCGAGGTGTCCACGTCCATCGCCGTGCGGATCTACAAGAAGTACGGCGACGCGTCGATCTCGGTGGTGAAGAACCAGCCCTACCGGCTCGCCGCCGACGTCTGGGGCATCGGCTTCCTCACCGCCGACAAGATCGCCCAGTCCGTGGGCATACTCCACGACAGCCCCGAACGCGTCAAGGCGGGCCTGCGGTACGCCCTGTCCCAGTCCACCGACCAGGGCCACTGCTACCTCCCCGAGGAACGCCTCATCGCGGACGCGGTCAAGCTCCTCCAGGTCGACACCGGACTGGTCATCGAGTGCCTGGCCGAACTCGCGGCGCCCGGCGAGGAGGGCGAGGAGCCCGGTGTCGTACGGGAGAAGGTCCCCGGGCCCGACGGGGGAGAGGAGGTCACCGCCGTCTACCTCGTCCCCTTCCACCGCGCCGAACTCTCCCTCGCCGCCCAGCTGTCGCGGCTCCTGCGCACCGGCGAGGACCGGATGCCCGCCTTCCGGGACGTGGCCTGGGACAAGGCGCTCGGCTGGCTGAAGTCCCGTACCGGAGCCGACCTCGCCCCCGAGCAGGAGGCCGCCGTACGGCTCGCGCTCACCGAGAAGGTCGCCGTGCTCACCGGCGGCCCCGGGTGCGGCAAGTCCTTCACCGTGCGCTCGATCGTGGAGCTGGCCCGCGCCAAGAAGGCCAGGGTCCTGCTCGCCGCCCCCACCGGACGCGCCGCCAAGCGCCTCGCGGAGCTGACCGGCACCGAGGCCTCCACCGTGCACCGGCTGCTGGAGCTGAGGCCCGGAGGCGACGCCGCCTACGACCCGCGAACGCCCGCTGGACGCCGACCTGGTGGTGGTGGACGAGGCGTCCATGCTGGACCTCCTGCTCGCCAACAAGCTGGTCAAGGCGGTGCCCCCGGGCGCCCATCTCCTCTTCGTCGGGGACGTGGACCAGCTGCCCAGCGTCGGCGCCGGAGAGGTGCTGCGCGATCTGCTCGCCGAGGGCGGCCCGGTGCCCGCCGTCCGGCTCACCCGGGTCTTCCGCCAGGCCCGGCAGTCCGGCGTGATCACCAACGCGCACCGGATCAACGCCGGGCAGCATCCGCTCACCGACGGCATGAAGGACTTCTTCCTCTTCGTGGAGGACGACACCGAGGAGGCGGGCCGGCTCACCGTGGACGTCGCCGCGCGCCGCGTCCCGGCCCGCTTCGGGCTCGACCCGCGCCGTGACGTGCAGGTGCTCGCGCCGATGCACCGGGGCCCGGCGGGCGCGGGCGCCCTCAACGGCCTGCTCCAGCAGGCGATCACGCCCGCGCGCCCCGGCCTCGCGGAGAAGCGGTTCGGCGGCCGGGTCTTCCGCGTCGGCGACAAGGTCACCCAGATTCGCAACAATTACGACAAGGGCGAGAACGGCGTCTTCAACGGCACCGTCGGCGTGGTCACCTCCCTCGACCTGGTCGAGCAGCGTCTGACGGTGCGTACCGACGAGGACGAGGAGGTGGCGTACGACTTCGACGAACTGGACGAGCTGGCCCACGCCTACGCCGTGACCATCCACCGTTCGCAGGGCAGTGAATACCCGGCGGTGGTGATCCCGGTCACCACCAGCGCCTGGACCATGCTCCAGCGCAACCTGCTCTACACGGCGGTCACCCGGGCCAAGCGGCTGGTCGTCCTGGTCGGCTCGCGCAAGGCGATCGGGCAGGCCGTACGCACCGTCTCGGCGGGACGGCGGTGCACCGCGCTGGACTTCCGGCTGGCCCCGGGAGCCGGCCCGCGGACCCGCCCGCGAAACACTCCTGGAAAAATGATCGATCAAATGAGTCACGAAGGTCACAGAGCACTTCCGCACGGTCCGCACAGGCGGCAGGATGTGCAGGTTGACGGCACTGAGTGCCGCCAACAGGCCAAGTGGCGACCCCGAGTGCACTCTCCTGAGCCAAATGGGGGATGGTAGAGACAGTCAGGGCACCTCGAAGATGAGGCACTAAGTCGGTGAGGGAAGACGTGAGCGACAACTCTGTAGTACTGCGGGTCGGCGACGGCGAGTACACCTATCCGGTGGTCGACAGCACCGTCGGTGACAAGGGCTTCGACATCGGGAAGCTCCGCGCCCAGACCGGTCTGGTTACCCTGGACAGCGGCTACGGCAACACGGCCGCGTACAAATCCGCCGTCACCTACCTCGACGGCGAGGCGGGCATCCTCCGCTACCGCGGCTACCCGATCGAGCAGCTGGCCGAGCGCTCCACCTTCCTTGAGGTGGCGTACCTGCTCATCAACGGCGAGCTGCCCACCGTCGACGAGCTGACGACGTTCAAGAACGACATCACGCGGCACACCCTGCTGCACGAGGACGTCAAGAACTTCTACCGGGGCTTCCCGCGCGACGCCCACCCGATGGCCATGCTGTCCTCGGTCGTCTCGGCGCTGTCCACCTTCTACCAGGACAGCCACAACCCGTTCGACGAGCAGCAGCGCGACCTCTCCACGATCCGGCTGCTCGCCAAGCTGCCGACGATCGCGGCGTACGCCTACAAGAAGTCGATCGGCCACCCGTTCGTCTACCCGCGCAACGACCTCGGCTACGTCGAGAACTTCCTGCGCATGACGTTCTCGGTGCCGGCGCAGGAGTACGAGCTGGACCCGGTCGTGGTCTCCGCGCTCGACAAGCTGCTGATCCTGCACGCGGACCACGAGCAGAACTGTTCGACCTCCACGGTGCGCCTGGTGGGCTCCTCGCAGGCCAACATGTTCGCCTCGATCTCCGCCGGCATCAACGCGCTGTGGGGCCCGCTGCACGGCGGCGCCAACCAGTCGGTCCTGGAGATGCTGGAGGACATCCAGGCCAACGGCGGCGACGTCGACTCCTTCATCCGCAAGGTGAAGAACAAGGAGGACGGCGTCCGTCTGATGGGCTTCGGCCACCGGGTGTACAAGTCCTTCGACCCGCGCGCCAAGATCATCAAGGCCGCCGCGCACGACGTCCTCTCCGCGCTCGGCAAGTCCGACGAGCTGCTGGACATCGCGCTGAAGCTGGAGGAGCACGCGCTCTCGGACGACTACTTCGTCTCGCGCAACCTCTACCCGAACGTCGACTTCTACACCGGCCTGATCTACCGCGCCATGGGCTTCCCGACCGAGATGTTCACGGTCCTGTTCGCCCTCGGCCGGCTCCCGGGCTGGATCGCCCAGTGGACGGAGATGATCAAGGAGCCCGGCTCCCGCATCGGCCGCCCGCGCCAGATCTACACGGGCATCGTCGAGCGCGACTTCATCCCGGTCGAGGAGCGCTGACCTCAGCGCCGTAAGACTGCGGTCTCCGGGGTGCCACGCGGCGCCCCGGAGGCGAACCGAGCCGGAAAAAAGCAAAGAAGAAGGCGCCCTGGCGCGTCGGTCCCCCCACGGGCCGACGTCCAGGGCGCCTTCCCATGCCCCGGTGCGGATTCCCCCCACGGGATCCGGGCCGGGCGCTCGGAGAGGCAGCGCCTGAATTCGCTGCCTGAGCACGACGGGCGAACCCACCGCGCTCCAGTGATGCATAAAACGGTTGCGGTCTGCCGGGACAGCGCACGCTGGGAGGGCCGCTCAAAGCTTCCCGGTGTACGTGCCCCGGCAACGCATCTCTGAGGCAGTCCCCCAAGACAACCCCAGATGCCAGCCGGCGCCCCCCAAGACGCTGGACTGACACCGCCAACTTAGACCTTCGAACCCCTTCGATGGTTACGTTCGCATCACTGTGATCTGCGTCTCTTGCATATGTCCCTTAGGTGCACAAGAGCCCCGATACGGCGATCGGGTGCCCAAGCGTAAGGATGATGCGCGAGGCTTGTGAAGAGCTTATGTGAGGCGCGGGCCCGACTCTAGGGGGACTCTTACTTCTCCCCGCCCGAACCCCCGGTAACCGGGGGGTATTTCAGGCAAAGCGACGCAGTCGCAGGCTGTTCGTGACGACGAACACGGACGAGAAGGCCATTGCGGCCCCCGCGATCATGGGGTTGAGCAGCCCCGCGGCGGCCAGCGGCAGCGCGGCGACGTTGTAGCCGAAGGCCCACACCAGGTTGCCCTTGATGGTGGCGAGGGTCCTGCGGGACAGCCGGATGGCGTCGGCGGCCACCCGCAGATCGCCGCGCACCAGGGTCAGATCGCCCGCCTCGATGGCCGCGTCGGTCCCGGTGCCCATGGCGAGTCCGAGGTCGGCGGCGGCGAGGGCGGCCGCGTCGTTGACGCCGTCACCGACCATGGCGACGGTCCGCCCCTCCCGCTGCAGGCGCCGTACCGCCTCCACCTTGTCCTCGGGGAGGACGTCCGCGATCACCTCGTCGATGCCGACCTCGCGCGCGACCGTCTCCGCGACCGTGCGGTTGTCGCCGGTGAGCAGGACCGGGGTGAGGCCGAGCGCGCGCAGCTCGCGCACCGCCTCGGCGCTGGTGTCCTTGACCGCGTCCGCGACGGCCAGCACCGCGCGGGAGCGCCCGTCCCAGCTGACCGCGACGGCCGTACGGCCCGCCTCCTCGGTCATGGCGCGGGCGGCGACCAGTTCCTCGAACAGCTTGTGGTCCAGGCGCCCCACGACCACGTCGTGGCCCTCCACACGGCCGCGTACGCCCCGCCCGGGCACGTTCTCGAAGTGCTCGACCGGCGGCAGCGTCCCGACCCGCTCCTCGGCTCCTGCGGCGATCGCGCGGGCGACGGGGTGCTCGGAGGCGTGCTCCAGGGCGCCGGCGAGCCGCAGGACCTCCTCCTCGTTCTCGCCGAAGGCGGTGTGCACCTCCTGGAGGGTCATCCGGCCGGTGGTGACGGTGCCGGTCTTGTCCAGCAGGACGGTGTCGACGCGGCGGGTGGACTCCAGGACCTCGGGGCCCTTGATGAGGATGCCGAGCTGGGCGCCCCGCCCGGTGCCGACCATCAGCGCGGTCGGGGTGGCGAGGCCCAGCGCGCAGGGGCAGGCGATGATCAGGACGGCGACGGCGGCGGTGAACGCCGCGGCGGTGTCCCCGGTGACGCCGAGCCAGACGCCGAAGGTGCCGAGCGCGATCAGGATGACGACGGGCACGAACACGGCGGAGATCCGGTCGGCGAGCCGCTGCACCTGGGCCTTGCCGTTCTGCGCGTCCTCCACCAGGCGGGCCATCCGGGCGAGCTGGGTGTCCGCGCCGACCCGGGTCGCCTCGACCACGAGCCGGCCGCCCGCGTTGACGGTCGCGCCGGTGACCTTGTCGCCGGGGCCCACGTCCACGGGGACGGACTCGCCGGTCAGCATGGAGGCGTCCACGGCGGAGACGCCCTCGGCCACGGTGCCGTCGGTGGCGATCTTCTCGCCGGGCCGTACGACGAACCGGTCGCCCACGGCCAGCGAGGACACCGGCACCCGCGTCTCGCGTCCTTCGCGGAGCACGGTCACGTCCTTGGCGCCCAGCTCCATCAGCGCCCGCAGCGCGGCCCCCGCACGGCGCTTGGAGCGGGCCTCCAGATAGCGGCCGAGCAGGATCAGCGCGATGACCCCGGAGGCAACCTCCAGATAGATGGAGGAGGCACCCTCGGCGCGCGAGACCGTGAAGCGGAAGGAGTCGTGCATCCCGGCCATGCCCGCGTCGCCGAAGAACAGCGCCCACAGCGACCAGCCGAACGCGGCCAGCGTGCCCACCGAGACCAGGGTGTCCATGGTGGCCGCGCCGTGCCGCAGATTGGTCCAGGCGGCCCGGTGGAAGGGCAGTCCGCCCCAGACGACGACGGGCGCGGCCAGCGTCAGTGAGAGCCACTGCCAGTTGGTGAACTGGAGCGCCGGGACCATGGCGAGCAGGACCACCGGGACGGCGAGGACGACGGAGACGAGCAGCCGCTGCCTGAGCGCGGCCGTCTCCGGGTCGCGCTCCTCGGCGGACTCGGACGCGGACTCGGGTTCCGGCTCCGGCGGCGGGGGCTCCTCGGCGGTGTACCCGGTCTTCACGACGGTGGCGATCAGGTCGGCGACCTTCACCCCGGGGCCGTAACTGACCTTGGCCTTCTCCGTGGCGTAGTTGACGGTGGCGCTCACGCCGTCCATGCGGTTGAGCTTCTTCTCCACCCGGGCGGCGCAGGACGCGCAGGTCATGCCGCCGACGAGCAGCTCGACCTGCGCGGTGGTGCCGTCCGCCTGCCGTGTCTCTTCGGTGGTGCTGGTCATGTCCGGACTCCAGACATCGGACCGGGCCGTACGGAATCCAGTATGAGCTGGTCGGTACGGCCCGGTCGGGGAAAGTGATCACCGGCCGCGCTCGGGGTGCGGGCCGGAGGCGTGACCGGTGCCGTCAGGCGCGGCCGGCCAGCTCGAAGCCGGCCTCGTCGACGGCGGCGCGGACGGCCTCCTCGTCGAGCGGGGCGGCGGAGACGACCGTGACCTCGCCCGTCGAGGCGACGGCCTTGACGGAGCTGACGCCGGGAATCTCGGAGATCTCGGCCGAGACGGAGCCCTCGCAGTGGCCGCAGCTCATGCCGCTCACCTGGTAGACGGCGGTGACGGAGCCCGGGGTGTCGGTCTGGGCGCTCATGTCGTTCTCCTCGTCGGATGTGCGTGGGGCGGGGCCGGTGTGGCCGGTGGGGTTCGCGGGGGGAACCTCACCTCTGTCAACACTATACCCCTAGGGGGTATTCCCCAAGGGCTCCCCGATGGTGGGTGAATCCTCCCGCACCCTATGCATACGCGCGCTTTGTCGCAGTACGGCGAACGCCCGCACACCGCCCCTCGGGGGACGGCGTACGGGCGTGCGCGGAACGGGGTGGTGACGGAGGCTCAGTCTCTGCGGCCGCGGTTGCCGGGCCGCGAGGCGACCCAGGCGCGCACCGTGTCGGCGTACCAGTAGGGCTTGCCGCCCTCCACGAGGTCGGGCGGGGGCAGCAGGCCGTGCTTGCGATAGGACCGCACGGTGTCCGGCTGCACCCGGATGTGCGCCGCGATCTCCTTGTAGGACCAGAGCCTTCGGTCGGTCATGAGTCGCACCTCCCTGCGCGCGCGCCGCGGGCACGGCCGGGGGCGGCCGTCGGGGGACCGGGCGCAGCGCTGGTGATCACAAGCCTGTGCCGACTCAACGACGCAGCGTGACCACCGGGAGGGGTTTGTGGGACGGGTGTGACGGAGAACCCGCGTATGCGCGACGTATGTGACAGGAGGGGCGTATTCGTGACGGAACCGCAGCCGATCAGTATGACGAGCGGCAGGCGTGGCGGGTTGACGCGGGCGCGGCCGGGGGGTCCCGGCGGGGGTCCGGCGTCAACCTCCCGCGTACGTCATACCCCGCACGAGCGCAGGAACGCCCGGGTCCGCCGCGCGATCGGCAGCGGGCGGTCCGGCTCGCACGGGTACATGTCCTGCTCGACGATCGCGAACAGGTCGGTGTCCAGGCGCGCGGCCGCCTCCAGGACCGGGCCGAGCGCGGGCACCCCGGCCGGCGGCTCGCACATCACGCCCCGCGCGACCGCCGGACCGAACGGCGTGCCCTCGGCGCGCACCTGGGCCAGGATCTCCGGGTCCACCTGCTTGAGGTGGAGATAGCCGAGCCGCTCGCCGTAGGTCTCGATCAGCTTGACGCTGTCGCCGCCGCAGTACGCGTAGTGCCCGGTGTCCAGGCAGAGCGAGACATCGGCGGGGTCGGTGCCGTCCAGGAAGCGGGTGACGTTCTCCTCGGTGTCGATGTGGGTGTCGGCGTGCGGGTGGACGGCGATCGTCAGGCCGTACCGCTCGCGCACCTCGCGGCCCAGGCGCTCGGTCAGCGAGGTCAGGTTCCGCCACTGCTCCGCCGTCAGTTCGGACGGCTCCAGCACCTCGCCGGTCTTGTCGTCGCGCCAGAAGGAGGGGATGACGACGAGATGGCGGGCGCCCGTGGCCCGGGTGAGGTCCGCGATGGCCGCGACGTGCTCCCAGGTCTTCTCCCACACCGCCGGGCCGTGGTGCAGCCCGGTGAAGACGGTCCCGGCGGACACCTTCAGACCGCGCCGGCCCGTCTCCTCGGCGAGCACGGCCGGGTCGGTCGGCAGATAGCCGTACGGGCCCAGCTCGATCCACTCGTACCCGGCGGCCGCGACCTCGTCGAGGAAGCGTTCCCAGGGCACCTGCCGGGGGTCGTCCGGGAACCACACACCCCAGGAGTCGGGGGCCGATCCGACGCGGATACGGGACAGTGGGGAAGTCGGCAGCGACGTCATGAGCGCCAGCGTGGGCGTCCGCCGGAAGGGGTGTCAATACCTCGTCCGAATGTCCGGACAAAACATTGACAGGGCTCACCGGACCGGACTAGAACACCGGGAAGAGACCCGGGACGAAGGGGAGCCGATGGCGTACGACCTGATCACCATGGGGCGGATCGGGGTGGACCTCTACCCGCTCCAGACCGGGGTCCCGCTCGACCGGGTGTCGTCCTTCGGCAAGTTCCTCGGCGGCTCGGCGACCAACGTCGCGGTCGCCGCCGCCCGGCTCGGACTGCGTACGGCCGTGATCACCCGCACCGGCGCCGACCCCTTCGGCGACTACCTCCACGAGGCGCTGCGCGGCTTCGGCGTGGACGACCGCTGGGTCACCCCGGTCCCCGGACTGCCCACCCCGGTCACCTTCTGCGAGGTCTTCCCGCCGGACGACTTCCCGCTCTACTTCTACCGGCAGCCCAAGGCCCCCGACCTGGAGATCCACCCCGGCGAACTCGACCTGGACGCGATCCGCGCGGCCCGCGTCTTCTGGGTCACCGGTACGGGCCTGAGCGAGGAGCCGAGCCGTACGGCCACCCTCGACGCCCTCGCGCATCGCGCCCGCGCCGGTGTCACCGTCTTCGACCTGGACTGGCGGCCGATGTTCTGGCGGGACCCCGACACCGCGCGCCCCTGCTACACCGAGGCCCTGCGGCACGCCACGGTGGCCGTCGGCAACCTGGACGAGGTGGAGATCGCCACCGGGACCCGCGAACCGCACGCCGCCGCCGAGGCGTTGCTGGCCGCCGGGGTGGAGCTGGCCGTGGTGAAGCAGGGGCCCAAGGGCGTCCTCGCGGTGCGCCGCGACGGGGAGAGCGCCGAGGTGCCCCCGCTGCCCGTCACCGTCCTCAACGGCCTCGGCGCCGGGGACGCGTTCGGGGGCTCGCTGTGCCACGGGCTGCTGGCGGGGTGGGACCTGGAGACGGTGATGCGGCACGCCAACGCCGCCGGGGCCATCGTCGCCTCGCGCCTGGAGTGCTCGTCCGCGATGCCGACCCCGGACGAGGTGGCCGCCGCGCTCGCCGCCGGAGCGGTGCGATGAGCGGGGGCCGGACCTTCGACGGCGTCCGGGTGGACGTCTCCACCCTCGTCCATCTGCGCACCCGGCACCCCGAGGCCATCGCCGAGGCCGCCGCCCGGCGCGTCCGGCGGCCGCTGCTGGGGGCCAGTGAGCGGCTGCTGATCGTCGCCGCCGACCATCCCGCGCGCGGTGCGCTCGGGGCCGGGGGCCGGGAGTTCGCCATGGCCAACCGGGCCGAGCTGCTGGGGCGGCTGTGTCTCGCGCTGTCCCGGCCGGGGGTGGACGGGGTCCTCGCCACCGCCGACATCCTGGACGACCTGCTGCTGCTCGGCGCCCTGGACGGCAAGGTCGTCATGGGCTCGATGAACCGGGGCGGACTCCAGGGCGCCAGCTTCGAGCTGGACGACCGCTTCACCGGGCACCGCCCCGAGGACATCGCGCGGCTGCGGTTCGACGCGGGCAAGCTGCTGCTGCGCGTCGACTACACCGACCCGGGCTCGCTGACCACCCTGGAGAGCGCGGCCCGCGCGGTGGACGCCATGGCGGAGCGCCGGCTCCCGGTGTTCGTCGAACCGTTCCTCAGCAGACGCGGCCTGGACGGACGGCTGCGCAACGATCTGTCCGCCGAGGCCGTCACCCGCTCGCTCGCCATCGCCTCCGGACTCGGCGGCTCCTCCGCCTACACCTGGCTCAAGGTGCCCGTCACCGAGAACCCCGACGACATGGCCGAGGTCATGGCCACCACCACGCTGCCCGCCGTGCTGCTCGGCGGCGAGGCCGGCGGCTCGCCGGAGGAGCAGGCCGCCGCCTACGAGAAGTGGCGCGGCGCGCTCCAACTGCCCACCGTGCGCGGCCTGGTGGTCGGCCGCTCGCTGCTGTACCCGGCGGACGGCGACGTGGCCGCCGCCGTGGACACCGCCGCCGGACTGCTGTGAGGGCCGCATGACGACCAGTGAAGGACTGCATCTGCCCGCCGGAGCCGCGGCGAGCGGCCCGTACGCGCTGGACATCGCCCCCGGCCGCCCCGGCTGGGCGCACACCGCCCTGCGCGTCGTCCACCTGGAACCCGGTGCCGCGCATACCTTCGACACCGGGGACGCGGAGTGGATCGTGCTGCCTCTACAGGGTGCATGTACCGTACAAATTGATGATGAGAAATACCTGATCCAGGGCCGGGAAAGCGTTTTCGCGCAGGTCACCGACTTCGCGTACGCACCCCGTGACGCCCGGGTCCAGATCGCCTCCGGCGCGGGAGGCCGCTTCGCCCTGGCAGGAGCGAAGTGCGAGCGACGACTCCCCGCCCGCTACGGCCCCGCGCCGGAGGTCCCCGTCGAAGAGCGCGGCAGCGGCACCTGCGCCCGCAGGGTGCGCAACTTCGCCGCCGCCGGCACCTTCGACTGCGACCGGCTCATCGCCGTCGAGGTGATCACCCCCGGCGGCAACTGGTCCTCGTACCCGCCGCACAAGCACGACGAGCACCTGCCCGGCGAGGAGTCCGAGCTGGAGGAGATCTACTACTTCGAGATCGAGGACGGCGGCCTCGGCTACCAGCGGGTCTTCCCCTCCCGCGAAGGCGGCGCCGACGTGCTCGCCGAGGTCCGCACGGGTGACGCGGTGCTCGTCCCGGACGGCTGGCACGGCCCGTCGATCGCCCAGCCCGGCCACGCCATGTACTACCTGAACGTGATGGCAGGCCCCGGCGCGACCCGCGAATGGCGCATCCGCTTTCACCCGGACCACACAGGGGGGTACCAGTGACCACCAGGCTCACGGTCGCGCAGGCGCTCGTCCGCTTCCTCGCCGCCCAGTACACCGAGCGCGACGGCGAACGACGACGGCTCATCGGCGCCACCTGGGGCATCTTCGGGCACGGCAACGTCGCCGGGATCGGCCAAGCCCTCGTCGAACACGGCGACTTGATGCCGTACCACCAGGGCCGCAACGAACAGGCCATGGTGCACGCGGCCGTCGGCTACGCCCGCCAGTCCAACCGTCTCTCCACCCACGCGGTGACGACCTCCATCGGCCCCGGCGCGACCAACCTCGTCACCGGCGCCGCCCTCGCCACCGTCAACCACCTCCCCGTCCTGCTCCTCCCCGGCGACGTGTTCGCGGGCCGCCCCGCCGACCCCGTCCTCCAGCAGCTCGAAGTCCCGTACGCGGGCGACGTGTCGGTGAACGACACCCTGCGCCCGGTCTCCCGCTACTTCGACCGGATCACCCGCCCCGAGGCCCTGATCCCGGCCGCGCTGGCAGCCGTACGGGTGCTCACCGACCCGGTGGAGACCGGCGCCGTCACCCTCGCGCTGCCGCAGGACGTGCAGGCGGAGGCGTACGACTGGCCGGAGGAGTTCTTCGCCGAACGGGTGTGGACCGTACGGCGGCCGGGGGCCGACCCGACCGAACTCGCCGAAGCGGTAAGGGCGGTCAGGCAGGCCCGGCGCCCTCTCGTGATCGCGGGCGGCGGGGTCCACCACAGCCGCGCCGAGGAGGCCCTCGCCGAGTTCGCCTCCGTCACCGGCATCCCGGTCGCCTCCACCCAGGCGGGCAAGGGGTCCCTGGCGTACGACCATCCGCAGGACGTGGGCGGCATCGGCCACACCGGCACCGCCACCGCCGACGAACTCGCCCGCGCCGCCGACCTGGTGATCGGCGTCGGCACCCGGTACACCGACTTCACCACCGCCTCCGGCACCCTCTTCGAGCAGCCGGGCGTGCGCTTCCTCAACCTCAACATCGCGCCCTACGACGGCCACAAGATGGCGGGGCTCCCGCTGGTCGCGGACGCCCGCAGCGGGCTCGGCGAGCTGACCGAGGCGCTTCAGATGCACGACCACCGGGTGCCGGACACCTATGTGGCCGCGTACACCGAGGGCAAGGCCCGCTGGGAGGCTCGCGTCGACGCCTGCTTCGCCGCCCCCGACCCGGACGCGGTACCGACCCAGCCGCAGGTCGTCGGCGCGCTCGACGCCCTGGTGGACGAGAGCGACATCATCGTCAACGCCGCCGGCTCCCTCCCCGGCGACCTGCACAAACTCTGGCGCGCCCGCTCCCGCGACCAGTACCACCTGGAGTACGGCTACTCCTGCATGGGCTACGAGATCCCGGCCGCCCTCGGCGTGAAGCTCGCCGCGCCGCACCGGAACGTCTGGGCGCTGGTGGGCGACGGGACGTATCTGATGATGCCGACCGAGATCGTCACCGCCGTGCAGGAGGGCGTGGCGCTCAAGATGGTGCTGATCCAGAACCACGGGTACGCGTCCATCGGCGGCCTGTCGGAGTCGGTCGGCGCCGAGCGCTTCGGCACCGCCTACCGCCACACCGCGCCCGACGGCACGTACACCGGTGCCCCGCTGCCCGTGGACCTCGCCGCCAACGCGGCGAGCCTCGGGATGCGGGTGCTGCGGGCGCGGACGGTGGGGGAGCTGCGGGCGGCCCTCGCCGAGGCGCGCGCCGCCGACACTCCCACATGTGTCTACGTCGAGACCGAAACGTCCGACAGTGTGTCGGGAGCGCCCCCGGCCGAGGCCTGGTGGGATGTTCCCGTGGCCGAGACCGCGACCAGGCCGTCCGCGGTCAAGGCCCGCGAGCTGTACGAACGGCACCGGTCGGCCCGCCGCCGCCCTCTGTGACAAGGAGCCCGAGGACATGACGAAGACCGTCAACCACTGGATCGGCGGCAAGACCGCCGAGGGCGCGTCCGGTACGTACGGCCCGGTCACCGACCCGGCCACCGGCGAGGTCACCACCCAGGTCGCCTTCGCCACGGTGGCGGAGGTGGACGCGGCGGTCGCCGCCGCCAAGGACGCCTTCGCGACCTGGCGCCACTCCTCGCTGGCCCAGCGCACCTCCATCCTCTTCACGTTCCGCGCCCTGCTGGACCAGCACCGCGACGAGATCGCCGCGCTGATCACCGCCGAGCACGGCAAGGTGCACTCCGACGCGCTCGGCGAGGTCGCGCGCGGGCTGGAGATCGTGGACCTGGCCTGCGGGATCACCGTGCAGCTCAAGGGCGAGCTGTCGACGCAGGTCGCGACCAACGTGGACGTGGCCTCGATCCGCCAGCCGCTCGGTGTCGTCGCGGGCATCACGCCGTTCAACTTCCCGGCCATGGTGCCGATGTGGATGTTCCCGATCGCCGTCGCGTGCGGGAACACCTTCGTGCTGAAGCCGTCCGAGAAGGATCCGTCGGTCTCGCTCAAGATCGCCGAGCTGCTGGCCGAGGCGGGGCTGCCGGACGGCGTGTTCAACGTCGTGCACGGCGACAAGGTGGCCGTCGACCGGCTCCTGGAGCACCCGGACGTCCAGGCGGTGTCGTTCGTCGGCTCGACCCCGATCGCCCGCTACATCCACACCACCGCCTCCGCCCACGGCAAGCGCGTCCAGGCGCTCGGCGGCGCCAAGAACCACATGCTGGTCCTGCCGGACGCCGACCTGGACGCGGCGGCGGACGCTGCGGTTTCGGCGGCTTACGGTTCCGCGGGCGAGCGCTGCATGGCCATCTCGGCGGTCGTCGCGGTCGGCGCCATCGGCGACGAGCTGGTGGAGAAGATCCGCGAGCGCGCCGAGAAGATCAAGATCGGCCCCGGCACCGACCCCGCCTCCGAGATGGGCCCGCTGATCACGGCGGCCCACCGCGACAAGGTGGCTTCCTACGTCTCCGGCGCCGCCGCCGAGGGCGCCGAGGTCGTGCTCGACGGCACCGGCTACACCGTCGAGGGCTACGAGGACGGCCACTGGATCGGCATCTCCCTGCTCGACAAGGTGCCGGTCACCGCCAAGGCGTACCAGGAGGAGATCTTCGGCCCGGTGCTGACCGTGCTGCGCGTGGACTCCTACGACGAGGGGATCGCGCTCATCAACGCCTCGCCCTTCGGCAACGGCACCGCGATCTTCACCCGCGACGGCGGCGCCGCCCGCCGCTTCCAGCTGGAGGTCGAGGCCGGCATGGTCGGCGTCAACGTGCCCATCCCGGTCCCCGTCGGCTACCACTCCTTCGGCGGCTGGAAGGACTCCCTCTTCGGCGACCACCACATCTACGGCAACGACGGCACGCACTTCTACACCCGGGGCAAGGTCGTCACCACCCGCTGGCCCGACCCCGCCGACGCCCCGGCGGGCGTGGACCTGGGCTTCCCGCGCAACCACTGAGCCGTAGCGCCGGCCGCTGAGCCGCAGCGCCGGCCACCGAGCCGTACCGCGTGACGGCCGGCCCCGGACGCCGGGGCCGGCCGTCCGAAAACCCTGTGGCCGCACGGCCGGTGGTGCCTATGCTGCCCCCGACGATCAGCGGGACCAGGGGAGGGTGCGGCATGCTCGGCAGGCTGTTCGGGGGCGGGGAGAGACCGGAGGCGAATCCGTACGCGGTGCCACGGCGCCGGATCGGCGCGTACCGGCTCGACGCACTCGGTGACACGCGGGTGCGCGCGGCGGTGCGGGGGGCCCGGGCCGGGGACTGGGGGACGGTCAAGGAGGCGCTGGCCCCCTTCGACCTCGGCCGCGACCACCAGGTCCTGGAGGAGCTGGCGGCCGTGAACGGCGTGCAGGACTGGATCGGCCGGGCCGCCGAGGAGGACGAGGAGCACCGGGCGACGGCCCTGCTGATCTCCGGGGCGCGGCATGTGAGCTGGGGGTGGGAGGCGCGCACCAGGGCGGATGCCGCGCAGGTCTCCCGGGAGCGGTGGCAGGTCTTCTTCGAGCGGCTGCGCATCGCCGAGGAACAGCTCCTGGAGGCCGCCGAGCTGCGGCCGGAGTGGATCACCCCGTGGCGCGTGCTCCTGAGGTCGGGGCGCGGCATGTCGCTCGGGCCCGTCGTCAACAGGGCCCGGCGCGACGCCGCCCTCCGCCGCGACCCGCTGGACCTGGAGACCCACAACGAGTGGGTGTCACAGCTGCAGCCCCGGTGGACCGGAAAGCCGGGCCAGGCCCTGGCGTTCGCGCGCAAGGCGTTCCACCGCGCACCGGAGGGCCACCGCCTCGGCTGCGTGCTCGCCACGGCCCACATCGAGGAGTGGGTGGAGTCCGGCGACAGGAACAGCCTCAAGGAATTCCACATCCAGACCGAGCTGCGGGAAGCCGCCCTGCACAGCATCCTCCACCCCGCGTACGAGCGGCGCCTCGGCTGGCAGGAGGACTTCAACGTCTTCGCCATGGCCCTGGCGCTGTCCAACGAGAGCGTCGTGGCCCCGCGCGTCTTCCGCGCGCTGGGCGGTGCGTACACCCGGTGGCCGTGGCGGTACATGGCGCAGCCGAGAAGGATGTACGCCTACTACCGCCGTCAGGCCTGAGCCGCGGTCCGCCGCCCACCGCTCCACCGCGCCCTCCGCCCGTCCGAACACCCCACCCGGGACTTTGTGATGACCCAGCACGACACCGCCGCCGACCGCACCTTCCAGGTGGACCTGCGCGGCCTGGTCGACCTCCTCTCCCACCACCTCTACTCCAGCCCCCGCGTCTATCTGCGCGAACTCCTGCAGAACGCGGTGGACGCGCTGACCGCCCGCCATGCCCTCCAACCCGGCGCATCCGCAAGCGAGTTCGGCATCCGGCTCTACGCCGACGGCTCCTCCGTACGCGTCGAGGACGACGGGGTCGGGCTCACCGAGGCCGATGTGCACACCTTCCTCGCCACGATCGGCCGCAGCAGCAAGCGCGCGGAGAAGATCGCCGAGCAACGCGCGGACTACATCGGCCAGTTCGGCATCGGACTGCTCTCCTGCTTCCTGGTCGCGGACGAGATCCACGTCCTGAGCCGCAGCGCCCGTACCCCCGGCGCCCCCGCCGTGGAGTGGCGCGGCCGGGGCGACGGCAGCTACACCGTCCGCACCCTGCCCGCCTCCGCCCGCACCCGGCCCGGCACCACCGTCACCCTGACCCCGCGCCCCGACGCCCGCGAGTGGACCCGGCCGGACCAAGTCCGGTCGCTCGCCGGGCACTTCGGCTCGCTGCTGCGCCACCCCGTCACCTTCGACGACGGCAGGGGCGACCCGGTGCCGGTCAACCCCGAGCCCGCGCCCTGGGCCCGTACCCACCCCACGCCGGGAGCCCGCAACCGCGCGCTGGCCGCCTACGGCGAGCAGGTCTTCGGGTTCACCCCGCTGGACACCATCGAGCTGGACCTGCCCGCCGTCGGCCTGAAGGGCATCGCGTGCGTGCTGCCCGAGGCGGTGCCCGCCGGGCGCCGGCACGGCCACCGCGTGCACGTGAAGGGCATGCTGCTGTCCGAGCAGGCCGCGGAGATCCTGCCCGAGTGGGCGTTCTTCGTGCGCTGCGTGGTCGACGCCGAGAGTCTGCGCCCGACCGCGTCGCGCGAGGCGCTGTACGAGGACGACACCCTCGCCGCCGTCCGCGACGCCCTCGCCGAGCGGCTGCGCGCCTGGCTCGCGCGGACCGCCGCCAGCGCCCCGGAGCTGCTCGGCCGCTTCCTCCAGGTCCACCACCTGGCCGTGAAGTCCCTCGCCGTGCACGACGACGAGATCCTGCGGATGCTGCTGCCCTGGCTGCCGTTCGAGACCACCGACGGCCACGCCACCCTGGACGAGTTCGCGCGCAGCCACCGCACCGTGCTCGTCACCTCCAGCGTGGAGGAGTTCCGGCAGGTCGCGGCCATCGCCTCGGCCGCCGGACTCGGCGTCGTCAACGGCGGTTACACCTACGACCGCGAACTGGTCCACCGGCTCCCCGAGATCAGGCCCGAGGTCACGGTCGCCGACCTCGACCCCGCGACCCTCACCGCCCACCTCGACCCCGTCGACCGCGAGACGGAACTCGCCGCCGCCTCCTACCTCGCCCAGGCCCGCGACGCCCTCGCCGTCTTCGACTGCGACGTCGCGCTGCGCACCTTCCAGCCCGCCGCCGCCCCCGCCCTCCTGATCGACAGCCGCGAGGCCCGCCACGAGCGCACCCGCTCCCAGCTCGCCCGCGAACAGGAGGGCGGCCTGTGGGGTGACATCCTCGGCCATCTGCGCCAGGAGGCCCCCCGCGCCCAGCTGATCCTCAACCAGCTCAACCCCCTGGTGCGCACCGCCGTCACCATCGACGAACCCGAACTGGCCCGCACCAGCGCCGAAGCCCTCTACGGCCAGGCCGCGATGCTGTCCCGGCGCCCGCTCCGCCCCGCCGAGTCGAGCCTCATCAACCGCTCCTTCCTCGACCTTCTCGCCCACGCCCTGCGCAAGGACAGCTGACGATGCCGACCGCACCCCAGACCACCGCCGAGCTGCTGCGGGCGCTGAAGGAGAACGGCGAGCGCCCCTACGGCCGCACCCGTACCGTCACCGCCGAGGAACTGGCCGAGGCCGCCGAGCAGTTCGCCGAGCCCCTGCCGCTCTTCCACGCCCTCCTGGAACTCCAGGAGGCCTACACCTACGGCGCCGAGCCCCGTAAGTCGCCCGTCGTCTTCGCCCGGCTGCTCAGCCTCTACGACGAGCAGCCCGACGCCTTCGACGCCCGCGCCCGCCACACGCTGTTCTGGCGGTTCAAGTGGGTCTCCAACGCCCTGCGCGCCCTGCCCGAGATCCCCCTCGCGAGCCTGCGCCAGTGGCTGACCGAGATGCGCGACCGCTACGAGAAGGCGGGGTACGGCCTCCAGCCGTACTACGCGCAGGCCTATCAGCTCGCCGTCCACACCGGCGAGGACGCCGGCCCCGCCCACGACCTGTGGGCGGCCCGCACCCGCACCGAGCTGAGCGACTGCGAGGCCTGCGAGATCTGCGAGCGGGCGCAGTACCACCTGGCCGACGGCCACGACGAGCGGGCGCTCGACACCTGGGACCCCGTCCTCGCCGGAAAGGAGTCCTGCCAGGAGGAACCGGCCCGCTCCATCTCGTACGCGCTGCTGCCCCTGCTGCGCACCGGCCGGACCGACCGGGCCCGCGCCCTGCACCTCGCCGGCTACCGCGCGTGCCGCCGCAACCCCTCGATGTCCGGCGAGGTCGGCCGCCACCTGGAGTTCTGCGCCCTCACCGGCAACGAGGCGCGCGGCCTGGAACTCCTCGCCGAGAACCGCGGCCTGTTCGAGGAGGTGGACTCGCCGCTGGACCAGTACGACTTCCTCACCGGCGTGGAGGTCCTCCTCCAGCGCGTCGAACTCCTCGGCCACGGCGAGCTGCCCGCCGCCGGATACCCCGGCCGCACCTGGACGGTGAGCGCCCTGCGCGCCGAGGTGCGCGACCGCGCCGACGGCCTCGCCGCCCGCTTCGACGCGCGCAACGGCACCACCGCCCACACCGACCGCCGCCGGACCCGCCTCGACCGCGCCCCGCTCCTGGACGCGCTGGAACTGACCCTGCGCACCCGCGCCCTGGACGAGGTGACCCCCACGGCGTCGGCCGCCGCACCCGCCACCCCCGAGGGCCTCCCCGAGTCACTGCCTGAACTCGTCCTGAAGGCAAGGGAGTTGGACGAGTTGGGGCACCCGAACGCCCGCGTGTACTGGACCCGGCTGCGCACCCTCGTCGCCGCCCCCGGCTACGTCCACCCCGACGACCCGGCCGTGGGCCCGCTCGCCCGGCTGCGCGCCGACCTGCTGGACCACGAGGCGGACCGGGCGGGCGCGAAGGACCGCCACGCCGCCGCCGCGCACCTCCACGAGGAGGCCGCCACCCTGTACGACGAGGCCGGCGAACCGGCCCACGCGACCCTCTCCCGCGCCACGGCCCTGCTGGCCCGCGCGGAGATCCGGCCGGGGGACGCCACCGGCTCGGCTGACGCCTCCGATCCGGCTGACGCCTCCGACTTGGCCGACGCTGCCGACCGGCCCGATGCCCCCGACCGGGCCGGCGCTGCCGACTCCGCTGACCGGGCCGATGCCCCCGACTCGGCCGACGCCACCGCCGCTGACGCCCCCGACTCGGCCGACGCCACCGCCGCTGACGCCCCCGACTCGGCCGACGCCACCGCCGCTGACGCCCCCGACCCGGCCGACGCCACCGACGCCGCTGACACCGCCGACTCGGCCGCCGTCACCGACCCGGCTGACGCCCCCGCCCCCGCCGACCCGGCCGACGCTCCCCACCCGGCCGCCGCCCCGGCCCCCGACCCCGCCGCGGCGAGGACCGCCGCGCTGACCCGCGCCCACGCGGCCGTGGTCCGTCTCCAAGAGGAGACGCCCGGGCTCGCCCCGTACCAGGAGGCCCGGCTGCTGCGGTTGCGGGCGACCCTGCTCGGTCTGCGGCTGCAGGCCTCGGGCAGCGAGGAGCACCTCGCGCCGCTGCGCGCCGAGGTGGACCTGCTGTACGCGTTCGCCGACCGGCACGGCATCGCCGGACAGGTCTCCGGCGCCCTGCTGCTGCGGGCCAGCACCCACGCCCTCACCGGCGACCTGCCCGCCGCCGTCGCCGAGACCGACGCCCTGCTCGACCGGCTCGGCAAGGACGGCCCCGCCTGGCACCCGCACCGCGTACTCGCCCTGCGCGGCCGCTTCCAGCTGGGCCTCTCCGACGCCCGGGCCGCCCACGAGAGCCTGGCCGAGGCGCTGCGCCTGGCCGCCGAGTGGCCCGCCGACACGGACGGCACCAGCCGCCTCCACGCCGATCTGGCCCAGGCGTGTCTGCGGCTCGGCCGCCACGAGGAGGCGCTGCGGCACCTGACCCGTTCGGCGGAGCTGGACCTGCGCGACGGCGACCGCACGGACGCGTTCCACACCTACACCGGCGTGGCCCGGCTCAGCCTCGACCTCGGCCGCGCAGAGGACTGCATCGCCCTGACCGACTCCCTGCTGAGGGAACCGGACGTCGTGGCCGGGGAGGTGAACGACCGGATCGTGGCCCAGCTGCGCCTGACCCGCGCCCACGCCCTGCACGCGGGCGGCGACCTCAAGGCCGCCACGGTCGAGTTCGTCCTCCTCGCGGCGGAGTCGGCCGGCTGGGAGGACGACCGGCACAGCCACGCGATGATCGCCGCCAAGACGGCCGTCCTGCTCGCCGAGGCCGGCGAGTTCGACCGCGCCCGCGAGGCCGCGGAGCAGGTCCGCGCCGTCCACGCCGAGGACCCGCGCCACGACCAGCTCAGTGGCGTCCTGCGCGAGATCGCCCGCCTCCAGGCCAAGCGCCGGGGCCCCGACGGCCTGCCCGACGCCCTCGCCCTGCTCGCCGACGCGGGCCGGCTCGCCGAGGAGGCCGCCGCCACCGGCCACCGGGGCCGGTTCCGCTCCCTGGAGACCGCGCTGGCCTACGAGTACGGCCGGGTCCACGCCTACGCCGGGGACAACGAGAACGCGCTGACCGCCCTGGAGCAGGCCATCGGCCTGCTCGGCGACCCGGGGGAGGACAAGGACCACGCCGGCGAGTGGGCCGAGTGCGTCCGGTTCGCCGGTGCCGTGGAGGGCCTCTTCCTGGAACGCCCCGCCCCCGCCCGCACCCGCCTCACGGCCGCCGCCGCCCGGCTGACCGCCCTCGGCCACACCGAGGAGGCGGCGGAACTGACCGACCTGGCGGCCCGGCTGGACACCGGGGACTGACCCCGGGCCGTACCCTCCCGGGCCCGGAAGCGGCCGAACCGCTTCCGGGCCCGGTTTTTTTTGGTACGGCACCTGCGGTTCCCGCACCGGTGACAAGCGGGGAACCACCCGCGAGATGTCCGCCCACGCCTCACCGAAAGCCGGATTCGCCTACGGATTCCGTTGCCGGACACCCATTGACGCGCCGGTTTTCGTCGGTGTTCGATGCGCGCCAGGAGCGAGAGACATGCCGTACGCCACGAACCGCCGGAGGCGATAGCGCTCCCTTCCGAGCCCGCACGAGTCGATCGGACCGCCGCATGACCGACACGCTCCGCCCCGCCGAGGACGCCGCCCCCGGGCAGCCGTCCGACAGCCCCCAGAAGCTCAAGCGTTCCATCGGCGTCGTCGGCGGCACCCTGCTGACGCTCTCCTGCGTGACCCCCGCCTCCACCCTCTTCGTCGTCGTCCCCGACCTCTTCGGCACCCTCGGCACCGCCACCGCGCTGACCATCGCCATCGGCTCACTGCTCTGTATCGCCGTGGCGTTCTGCTACGCCGAGCTGGGCACCCTCATCCCGAGCGCGGGCGGCGAGTACGCCATGGTCTCCACGCTGGCCGGACGGCTCACCGGCTGGCTCGTCTTCGTGCTCTCCCTGCTGGTCGTCATGATCGTGCCGCCCGTCATCGCGATCGGCACCGCCGACTACCTCGCCCCCGTCGTCCACCTGGACCCCTCGCTCACCGGCGCCGGCGTCATGCTGCTCGCCACCCTCGCCGGACTGCTCGACCTGCGCGCCAACGCCTGGATCACCGGCATCTTCCTGGTCCTGGAGGTCATCGCGGCCGCCGTCGTCGCCGTCCTCGGCTTCGCCCACGCGCACCGGGGGCTCGACAGCCTCGTCTCGATGCGGGTCGCGGGCGCCCACGGCCACACGGACACGGTGACCGGGGTCCTGGTCGTCTCCGGACTCGCCATCGCCCTCTTCGTCACCCAGGGCTTCTCGACCGCCGTCTACCTCTCCGAGGAACTGGAGCACCCGCGCCGCGACGTGGCCCGTACCGTCCTGGCCACCCTCGCCATCTCCACGGTGATCATCCTGGTGCCGGTCGCCGCCATCACCATGGGCGCCACCGACCTCAAGGAGCTGACCGGCGGCGACATCAGCGCCATGGTCACCGCCTGGTCCAACACGGCCGTCGGCACCTTCGTCAGCCTCTGCGTCGCCCTCGCCATCGTCAACGCGGGCATCGTGATGGTCATCCAGAACTCCCGCGTCCTGTTCGCCTCCGCCCGCGACAAGGCCTGGCCCACCCCGGTCAACAGCCTCTTCTCCAAGCTCGGCCGCTTCGGCTCCCCCTGGGTCGCCACCCTCGCCGTCGGCGTCCCCGGCGCGCTGTTCTGCTTCGTCGACCTCGACACCCTCTACGGCGTCACCGGCGTCTCCGTCACCGCCATGTACCTGCTCGTCGCCATCGCCGCCCTGCTGGGCCGCCGCGACCCCCACCGCCACACCCCCGCCTGGCGGATGCCGCTGTGGCCCGCGATGCCGATCCTGCTCATCGTCGTCCTCACCTACGTCCTCACCCAGCAGGACGTCAGCTACCTCTTGTGGACCGGCGGCATCACCGCCGTCGCCACCCTCTACTGGGCCCTCTACCTCCGCCCCCGCGCCGCCACCCACTGGCTCGTCTCCCTCCCCGAGGACACCCGCCCCTGAGCCGGGCGCCCCACCGCGTACCGCGCTCGCGGTACACCCGGCCGGACGCGTACTCCCCGGGGAGGGCCGGGGGTTCAGCCCGGCGGCGCCGTCCGCCGCCGCCCGGGGCCCGTACGGTGGGGACATGGATCTTCGAGTGCCCGTGGCGCGGCTCCTGAAGGGGCCGCGCCGGGCGGCCGCCGCCCTCGCCGCCGCCGTGCTCCTCGCGGCCGCCGGAACCTGGACGGCGACCGCCTCCGGCGACGACACCCCCCGCGTGCACCAGGTCAACCAGAAGCTGACCACCGCCGACGGCACCCGGCTGACCACCTCCTTCTTCACCGACGGCCGCCCCGGCCGCCGCCCCGCCGTCCTGCTCGCCCACGGCTTCGGCGGCAGCAAGAAGGACATGCGCGGCCAGGCCGAGGACCTGGCCCGGCACGGCTACGCGGTTCTCACCTGGTCCGCGCGCGGCTTCGGCCGCTCCACCGGCGAGATCGGCCTGAACGACCCGCAGCACGAGGTCAAGGACGTCTCCCAGCTCATCGACTGGCTCGCCAAGCGCCCCGAGGTCCGCCTCGACGCCCCCGGCGACCCCCGCGTCGGCATGGCCGGTGCCTCCTACGGCGGAGCCATCTCCCTGCTCGCCGCCGGGTACGACCACCGCGTCGACGCCATCGCCCCCGCCGTCACCTACTGGAACCTCGCCGACGCCCTGTTCCCCGACGGCGTGTTCAAGAAGCTGTGGGCCGGGGTCTTCTTCAGCTCCGGCGGCGGCTGCGACGACTTCGAGCCCGCCCTGTGCCGGATGTACCAGCGCGTCGCCCAGTCCGGCGTCCCGGACGCCGAGGCCCGCCGCCTCCTGGAGGAACGCTCCCCCTCCGCCGTCGCCGCCCGCATCAAGGTGCCCACCCTCCTCTTCCAGGGCCAGACCGACTCCCTGTTCACCCTCGCCCAGTCCGACGCGGCCGAACGGGCGATCAAGGCCAACGGCGCCCCCGTCAAGCTCGACTGGATCTCCGGCGGCCACGACGGCGGCGACAACGAGACCGACCGCGTCCGCGCCCGGATGCGCTCCTGGTTCGACCGCTACCTCAAGGACGAGAAGTCCACCGCCACCGGCCCCGCCTTCCGCGTCACCCGCACCGGCGGCGTCGACTCCACCGACGGCACCGTCCAGCTGCGCGGCGCGAGCGCGAGCGCCTACCCCGGCCTCCGCTCCCACCCGCACACCGTCAAGCTCACCGGCAAGACCCAGCACGTCGCCAACCCGGCCGGCGCGGGCCCGCCCGCCGTCTCCGCGCTGCCCGGCCTCGGCAGCCTGGCCCGGCTCTCCGCCCTCGGCAACGGCGTCTCCCTCGACTTCGACGGCCAGAACGCCCACTTCTCCTCCGCCCCGCTGCGCTCCACGCTCCGCGTCACCGGCTCGCCCACCGCACGCGTCCACGTGAAGTCCACCTCCGACGACGCGGTGCTCTTCGCCAAGCTCTACGACGTCGGCCCCGGCGGCACCCGCGTCCTGCCCTCCCAGCTGGTCACGCCCCTGCGCGTCACCGGCGCCCGCGCCGGCAAGGACGTCACGGTCACCCTCCCGGCCGTCGACCACGAGGTGCAGAAGGGCCACCGGCTCCGCCTGGTCCTCGCCTCCACCGACCTCGCCTACGCCTCCCCGACCGCCCCGGCGACCTACACCGTCTCGCTCAAGGGCGCCCTGAGCGTGCCCACCGCCCCCGGCGTCACCAGCGCCCGGACCCCGCTCCCCGCCTGGGTCTGGTGGCTGCCGCTCGCGGGCGCCGCCCTGGCCGCCGCCCTCCTGCTCACCGCCCGCCGCTCCGCCGGCGCCCCCGCCCCCGACCCGGAGCTGGCCGAAGTCCCGCTCGTGATCGGCGACTTGAGCAAGCGCTACGCGGGCTCCGCCGAGAGGTACGCCGTACGCGACCTGTCCTTCCGCGTCGAGAAGGGCCAGGTCCTCGGCCTGCTCGGCCCCAACGGCGCGGGCAAGACCACCACCCTGCGCATGCTGATGGGCCTCATCCGGCCCGACGCGGGCGAGATCCGCGTCTTCGGCCACGCCGTACGCCCCGGCGCCCCCGTCCTCTCCCGGGTCGGCGCCTTCGTGGAGGGCGCGGGCTTCCTGCCCCACCTGTCCGGGCGGGAGAACCTGGAGCTGTACTGGCGGGCCACCGGCCGCCCCGCCGAGGACGCCCACCTCGCCGAGGCCCTGGAGATCGCGGGCCTCGGCGACGCCCTGGACCGCGCGGTGCGCACCTACTCCCAGGGCATGCGCCAGCGCCTGGCCATCGCCCAGGCCATGCTCGGCCTGCCCGACCTGCTCATCCTGGACGAGCCCACCAACGGCCTCGACCCGCCCCAGATCCGCGAGATGCGCGAGGTGACGATCCGCTACGCGGCGGCCGGCCGCACGGTCATCGTCTCCAGCCATCTCCTCGCCGAGGTCGAGCAGTCCTGCACCCACCTCGTGGTGATGGACCGGGGCCGGCTCGTCCAGGCGGGCCCGGTCCGCGACATCATCGGCGCCGGCGACACCCTCCTGGTCGGCACCGGATCGCCGGTGCGCGAGCCGCTGGTGGAGAAGGTGGCCGCCCTGCCCGGCGTCGCCTCCGCCGTACGCACCGAGGACGGCATGCTCGTCCGCCTGGAGCCCGGCGCCACCGCCGAGGCCCTCGTCGTGGACCTGGTCCGCCTGGAGGTGCCCGTCGCCTCCGTCGGCCCGCACCGGCGCCTGGAAGACGCCTTCCTCACCCTGATCGGAGGCACCCCGTGAGCACGCTCACCCCGGGCGCGGACACGGCACCCGGCTACCGCCCCGTCCGCACCCTGCCCGTGCGCGTGGAGCTGATCCGCCAGCTCAAACGCCGCCGCACGCTGGTCATGGGCCTGCTGCTGACCGCGCTGCCGTTCGTGCTGCTCGGCGCCTTCGCCATCGGCGGCGAGCCCGGCGCCCGCAGCTCCCGGATCACCCTGATGGCCACGGCCACCGACTCCGGCGCCAACTTCGCCGCCGTCGCCCTGTTCGTCTCGGCGGGCTTCCTGCTGGTCATCCCGGTCGCCCTGTTCTGCGGCGACACGGTGGCCTCCGAGGCGAACTGGTCCTCGCTGCGCTATCTGCTCGCCGCGCCCGTGCCCCGGGTACGGCTGCTGTGGTCGAAGCTGGTCGTCGGGCTCGGGATGAGCCTGGCCGCGATGGTGCTGCTGCCCGCCGTCGCCCTCGTCGCGGGCACCGCCGCCTACGGCTGGGGCCCGCTGCGCATCCCCACCGGCGGCGCGCTGGAGCCGGGCGTCGCGGTCCAGCGCCTCGCGGTCGCGGTGGCGTACATCTTCGTGTCCCAACTGGTCACCGCGGCGCTCGCGTTCTGGCTCTCGACCCGTACGGACGCCCCGCTCGGCGCGGTCGGCGGCGCGGTGGGCCTGACCATCGTCGGCAACGTCCTGGACGCCGTCACCGCGCTCGGCGACTGGCGCGACTTCCTGCCCGCGCACTGGCAGTTCGCCTGGGCGGACGCGCTCCAGCCGCACGCCGAGTGGGCCGGGATGATCCAGGGCGCCTCGGTCTCGGTGTCCTGCGCCCTCGTCCTGTTCGCCCTGGCCTTCCGGGGGTTCGCCCGCAAGGACGTGGTGTCGTAGCGCACCGGCGGGGTGTCGCAAGGCACTTGGGCGGCCGGACGGCGAGGTGTCCGGGCACACGAAACGGCGGGCCACCGGGGAAACCGGTGGCCCGCCGTCGCGGTACGGGCTCGATCAGCGGTTGGCGGCGCCGTTGCCGGACAGGGCGGAGATGTCGTCCAGGATGTGCGAGAGCGGCTCGTCGCCCTTGGCCTGGGTGGAGTTCTCCACGCACTGCTGGTTCTGCGGCGAGGACAGGATCGGGATGTCCTGGACGCCGACGTTGACCAGGGCCAGCACCGACTGGGCGTTGAGCTTCGCGGGCAGGCCGATGCACGGCTTGTTCAGCGAGCCCTGGACCAGCGCGAGCTGCGGGCTCATGTCGCCGAAGGTGGCCGAGTTGCCGAACGACTGCGAGGCGCCGTTTCCGCTGAACGAGGTGGTGCCGTGGTCGTCACCGATGGCGAGGGCCTGCGGGGCGGCCACGCCCGCGAGACCGGCGACGGAGGCGGCGACAGCCGCGGTTGCCCACAGCTTCTTCATGTGCGTTCCCTTTCGAAAGGCGGACTCCGGGGAGGAGTTGCGTGATCGTCAACGGGGCGGCGGACACCGGGGTTGCGGTCTGTGCCCCTAACGGGGCAGCGCAGTGCGATGAGTTAACAAGCGCCCCCTCGTTCGTGGAGTCACGCCCAAGTGCCTTGACCCGCAAGCGAGTTCACCGGTGTCCGGACATGCCGACGGGCCGCCGATCGCTCGGCGGCCCGCCACGCGGGGCCCGCGAGGGGCCCCGGACATCCCCGGATCAGTGACTGATCAGTTGTTGCCGGCGCCGTTGCCGGACAGCGCGGAGATGTCGTCCAGGATGTGCGACAGCGGCTCGTCGCCCTTGGCCTGGGTCGAGTTCTCGACACACTGCTGGTTCTGCGGCGAGGACAGGATCGGGATGTCCTGCACGCCGACGTTGAGCAGACCCACCAGGGACTGGGCGTTGACCTTCGCGGGCAGACCGATGCAGGGCTTGTTCAGCGAGCCCTGGATGAGCGCCATCTGCGGGCTCATGTTGCCGTACGTGGCGGAGTTGCCGAACGCCTGCGAAGCACCGTTTCCGCTGAACGAGGTGGTGCCCGTGTCGTTGCCGATGGCCAGGGCCGGCGACGCGGCAGCGGCGGACGCACCGACAACGGAGGCGGCGACCGCGGCGGCGGCCAGAACCTTCTTGATCACTTGCGATTCCCTTCTGGAGAAACCCCGTCACCGGAGTGCCCGGCTCAACTGCCCCGCCTGCCGCGGGGTTCCTCCCGTTCACTCCGATGGCCCACACGGGATACGGCCGAAAGCCCGGTTTCCCAAGGGAAATCCGTATCCACTCCGTGCCGCGCCGAAATCCGATCGGGTGACATACCGCAACCATTCCGCCGCCCCGGGGTTGATGCCGGACAGGAACGTGCGTCTTGGCGTGGAGCCAGGGAAAGAGGAAAGCGAAATGCTGAAGAAGGCAATGGCCGCGGCCGCGGTCGCCGCGTCCTTCATCGGGGTGTCGGCGGCTGCCGCCCCCCAGGCTCTCGCCATCGGAAACGACACCGGCACCACGTCGCTGAGCGGCAACGGCGCCTCGGAGGCGTTCGGCAACAACGTCACCGGCGGCAACCTCAGCCCGCAGGCCACCCTGGTCCAGAGCTCGCTGAACAAGCTCTGCGTCGGCCTGCCCGTCAAGGCGGACGTCCAGTCGGTCCTCGCGCTGGTCAACGTCGGTGTCCAGGACATCCCGGTGCTGTCCTCGCCGCAGAACCAGCAGTGCGCGGAGAACTCCACCCAGGCGAAGAACGACGAGCCGCTCTCCCACCTGGTGGAGGACATCTCGGTCCTCGCGGGCAACGGCGTCGGCAACAACTGACGCCCACCGGGCCGGTTCGCCGGCCCGCACCGAAGGCCGCTCCCTTCCGGGGGCGGCCTTCGCCGTTTCCCGCGATATTCCGCGATTTCCGCCCCCGTCGAATCCTCCCCGACTCCGCCAACCTGTCAATTCCGTGGAGGCGTTCGAGTGAATTGAGGGGCGGCGCGCGTTCCATGGTTTCCTCGGCTGTCTATCCCTCGTTTCACAGCCTGCCGGTCATGGTGCGAGCCGTTCAAGCTGTGCTCGCTCGGTTTCGGCCGACATAAGGACATGACCGCAGAGAAGGGAAACACCATGAAGAAGACCGCTGCTGTCGTCGTCGGCGCCATCCTGGCCCTGGGCGGGGCGGCCCCCGCCTTCGCCGACGCCGGTGCCGAGGGTGCGGCCGTCGGTTCGCCGGGTGTCCTGTCGGGCAACGTCGTCCAGATCCCGGTCCACGTTCCGATCAACGTCTGCGGCAACTCGGTCAACGTCATCGCGCTGCTGAACCCGGCGTTCGGCAACGCCTGCGTCAACGGCTGACGCCACCGCCGCAAGGCACCAGCCGCACGGCTGCGTTCAGGCCGGCCCCGGACCGTCGATCCCTTCGAATCTGCGTTCCGGGGCCGGCCTTCCCACTTCTTCGAGCAGGAAGACCACGAGAGTGAGACAGACCCTCAGCAAGGGCATCGTCGTGGCCGCCGCCGCGGCCGCGACCGGCGTGCTGTCCTTGTACGGCAGTCAGGCGCTCGCCGATTCGGGAGCGCCGGGCGCGGGACAGCGCTCGCCCGGCGCACTGTCCGGCAACACCCTTCACGTACCGGTCCACGTCCCGGTCACCATCTGCGGCAACACCGTCGACGTCTCCGCCGCGCTGGACCCGGCCCTCGCCGAGTCCTGCGTCACCGGCAAGAGCGCCGGCCACCACGGCTCCTACGGTGCCGACGACTCCGACGACTCGGACGACTCCGGCTACGGCTCCGGCGGCCACACCACCCCGCCGCCCGCCTACGGCCACGCGACCACCGCGCCCGCGACGACACCGCCCGCGTCGTACGGCCACGACGAGACGACCGCTCCCGCCTCGTACGGTGACGACGACGAGGACGAGACCACCCCGCCGTCCTACGGCCACCACCAGACGAAACCGCCCGCGTCGTACGGTGATGACGACGAGGACGAGACGACGCCGCCGCCCGCCTACGGCGGCGACGACGAGACCAAGCCCCCCGCTTCCTACGGGGACGACGACGAGACGACCGCGCCGCCCGCGTACGGCGGCCACGAGACCAAGCCGCCGTCCTACGGGGACGACGACGAGACCACTCCGCCCTCGTACGGCGACGACGACGAGACCACGCCGCCGCCCTACGGCGGTGAGGAGACCACGCCTCCGCCGCACCACAGCACTCCGCCGCCCTACGGTGGCGAGGAGACCACTCCGCCTCCGTACGGCGGTGAGGAATCCACGCCTCCGCCGCACCACAGCACTCCGCCGCCCTACGGTGGCGAGGAGAGCACACCGCCTCCGCACACGCACCCGCCGCACACCTCGCCCCCGCCCCACACTCCGCCGCCGCACACGCACCCGCCGCACACGCCTCCGCCCCACGGCGGGCACCACCACCCGCACAAGCCGTCCCTTCCGCACACCGGTGGACAGGAGAAGCTCCTGATCGGCGCCTCGGCCGCCGGTGCCGTGCTGATCGCGGCCGGTGCGGTGCTGTTCCGGCGAGGCCGGGCAGCCTCCCGTCGGTAGTGCGCCGGGTGCCGGACCCGAGCGCCCGGCACACCGGCGGCACGCGGCGCCGTACCGCCACGGCGCCGTACCGAATCCTTCAGCGCCGGAGATCCTCCGGGGCCCCGCCACGCCGTCCCGGCAGGTTCCGGCCAGCCTGCCGGCCCCTTTGTGTGACCGGCGCCGTTCACCCGGGTGGCGGGGGACGGCCACCTGAAAGCCCCGCCGCGCTGGCGCGGACCCGCTTCCTGTGACTGGGTGTCAGGTACGGCGAGCGCAGAGACGAGAGGGGCGGTCATGGACGCACCGCGACGACGTGTCCGGCTGACGGCGGCCGTGGCCGCGGTCACCGCCTCGGCGGCGCTGCTGACCGGTTCCGGGTTCGCGACGGGAAAGGCCCCGGTGAGCGCGCGGGCGCCCGCCTTCGGGGCCTTCCTCGACTCCGGTCCGCTCGGTGTCGCCCGCATCGCCGAGCTGAGCCGCTGGCTCGGCGGGACCGAGCTGAAGGTCGCCCACACCTATCTGCCCGGCGGCCGCTGGAGCGACATCGAGGGCGACCCCGCCTTCCTGGCCCCCTGGGCCCACTGGCGCCGCGCCGAGGCCGACCGCACGCTCGTGCTCAACGTGCCGCTCCAGGAGCACAACGAGGAGCATCTTTCCGACGCGCGGGTACGGCAGCTGCTGCGACAGGGCGCGGACGGCGACTTCGACCAGCACTTCCGCACCCTGGCCCAGCACTTGGTGGAGGCGAAGGTCACGGACACCGTGCTCGTGCTCGGCTGGGAGATGAACGGCATCACCTACACCCACCGCTGCGGGCCCGACCCCGGGGCGTGGAAGGCGTACTGGAACCGGATCGTCACCGCCATGCGGTCGGTCCCCGGCCAGCGCTTCCGCTTCGACTTCGCACCCAGCCGGGGCCGCGACGCCGTCCCGTGGACCGAGTGCTACCCCGGTGACGACACCGTGGACATCGTCGGCATGGACTCCTACGACCAGCCGAGCGGCCTCTCCTTCGACGAGCAGGTGAGCGAGCCGTACGGCCTCCAGGCGCACGTGGACTTCGCCCGCGCCCACGGCAAGCCCGTCTCGTACCCGGAGTGGGGGCTCTTCCGCAACGGCGACAACGCCGCGTACATGCGGCGGATGCTCGCCTGGTTCGACGAGCACCGGCCGGTGTACAACACGCTCACGGACTACTGCCCGCACGGCGTCTGGCAGTGCTCGGCCAACCCGAGGGCGGCGGCGGTGTACCGGGCGGCGCTGTCGGGCGGGGCGGGGGAGCCGACGACGGGCGTCACGCCGACACCGACGCCGAGTGCTGCGCCGACGCCGACCCCGACGCCGAGTGGCACGCCGACACCCACGCCCACGGAGACGCCGAGCCCCTCGCCGTCTCCCACCGGGTCTCCGGCGCCGTCCCCCGACCCCGGACTCCCGGACGGCTGCGCGCCGTTGCTGCCGGACAGCTGGGTCCAGGAGTGGCTGGGGGAGGGGTTCTGTCTGCCGGCGACCCGGTGGCGGGGGATGCGCTAGCCGCGCCGGAGGTCCTGCCAGCGGTGCAGGACCTCCTTGCCGTGCCGCCGGGCCGCCACGTCGTACAGCGCGGCCGACAGCAGCGGGGCGGTGCGGCGGCGGGCCAGGAGGAGGCGGACGCTGGGGACGGGGTCGGGGCGCCAGTGGTGCTTGTACGGCTCGTCGCCGCGCATGAGGCTCAGGGTGCGGTGCGCGCCCGTACCGGCGTGGGCGGCGCAGGCGTCCAGGAGCATCACCGCGACGTCCGCGCGCAGGTCGCGCAGTTTCGGGTGGGCGCCGTAGAGGTAGCCGCCCGCGAGGCCGGGGGAGAGCAGGGTGACGTCGACGGCGACCACCTCCGTGCCGAGCAGGAACTCGGTCACCACCGCGTCCCCGGAGCGCGCCATCGCGCCCACCGCGCGCAGCAGGTGCGCGCCGAAGCGGGGCCGCAGATGCTCGGCCGTCACCTTGCGCCCGGCCCACTGCAGCCGGTGCAGCTCCAGGAGGCGGCGCAGCGCGCGGTCGGTGTCGTGGGGGCCGGCGACCCGGCGGGTGATGCCCAGCGCGGCCAGTTTGCGGAGCTTGGCGCGCACCCGCTGGGCCTTCTTCGACGGCAGCCGGCCGATCAGGTCGGCCATCGGGGCGGCGGGCAGTTCCAGGCACAGGGAGTCGGGCACCCGGCGGCGCGGTCCGGGCCAGCGGTCGTAGATCCGCTCGGCGGCGCCGCCGGGCCGTACCTCGCGCAGGTCGATCAGCGCGGTGCGGGCGGCGAGGGAGAGTTCGCGGGTGAGGGCGTCGGCGGCGCGGCCGTCGTCGGCGTCGTCGAGGAGGAGGTCGCCGTAGTCGCTGATCGCGCCGCCGAGCGGGACCAGCGCGGTGAGCGGGCTGCGGACCAGGGTCAGCGGGGCGGCGGCGACCAGGTCGGGGCCCGAGCGCACGAGGAGCAGCCGCAGCCGTCCGGGGCGGCCGTAGGAGCGCCACCAGGAGTGCAGCCAGGCGTGGCTCTGGAACGGGGTGGCGGTGGCGCACCGGCGGTGGAGCCGGGTCCAGGCCGGGGCGAGCGCGGCGAAGGCGCCGGGGTCGGTGACCAGTTCGGTGGTGAGCGCGGGACGGACGGTGCGGGCGGGGCGCGCCGCGTAGGTGGCCGTCACAGCAGGCCGGCGGCGTCGGCGGTGGCCGGGGCGGGCAGTGTGGCCGGGCGGCCGGGTTCCGGTTCGGGCCGGCGGCGCGGCCGGACCAGCAGGGCGAGGCCGCCGAGCAGTCCGCCCGCGCTCGCCCCGACCAGCCCCGTCACGGCGGCCGAGGGCGAACTCGGCTCGGTGGGCGCGACCGCGCGCGCGAACCGGCGCAGTTCCACATGGGTGTCGGCCGCCGCCGCGCCCGCCTGCGCGGTGAGCGCGTCCGCGACCGCGTTGGCCATGGCGGCGGCTTGCGCCGGGCGGGTGGAGGTGGCGGAGACGGCGACCATGGGGGCGTCCGGCGAGGTGGCCGTGCGCACGCTCTCCCGCAGGGTGCCGGTGTCCGTCCCCGCCTTCGCCTGCGCGGCGGCGAGCACGGCGGGCTGGGTGGCGATACGGCCGTACGCCTGGGCGAAGCCGAGCGCCGAGCCGGTGTCGGACCGCTCGGCGGGCACGGCGACGACATAGCTGGTCGCGGTGTAGGCGGGCGGCTTCACCAGGCCGTACGCGCCGCCGGACAGCCCGCCCGCGACGACCCCGGCCGCCACCAGCGACCAGGACGGCAGGCGGGGGAAGCGGGGACGCCGGTGTGGGTTCTCGGTCATGAGGGGCTGCCTCCCAGAGGGGTGCGGGACGAGGGGACGAGTGCCGCCGCGTAGACGTCCATCAGCCGGGCGGCGCTGCGGGTGACGCAGTAGTGGCGGGCGGCCTCCGGCGCGGTGCGCGGGCCGGGTCCGGCGGCGCGGACCCCGGCGAGCGCGGCGGCGTACGCCTCGGGGTCGCAGGGGATGCGCACGGCGTCCGGGGCGGCCCCGGACGGCAGGTCCTCGACGGCCGGGCAGGAGGAGTGGCGCACCGGCAGCCCGGCCGCCAGCGCCTCCACGACCGCCAGCCCGAACGCCTCCTCGGGGGACGGCGAGGCCAGCACGTCCATCGCGGAGGTCAGCGCGGGCAGATCCAGGCCGTCCGACTCATGGGCCAGATAAGGCCGTTCACCGGCGAACACCACCCGCTCGGCGACCCCCGCCTCCTCGGCACGGCGCCGCAGTCCGCCCTCCTCGGGGCCGCCGCCGACCAACAACAACCGTGTGTCGCGCGGGAGTTGAGCGAGGGCCTGGACAAGGACGTCGAAGCGCTTGCCCGGGGCCAGCCTGCCGATGCCGCCGACGACGAACGCGTCCTCCGGAAGGCCGAGTTGGGCCCGGGCGTGCTTCCGTGCGGCCGGGTCGTAACGGAAGCGGGCGAGGTCGATGCCGTTCGGTACGACCGCGATACGCGGCTCGGGGACGCCCCAACGGGTCAGCCGGTCGGCGACAGTCGGGGACACCGCGACCGTGGCCCGGCCGAGCCGCTCCCCGGCCAGATACAGCGCGCGCACACCGGAATCGAGCGGACGGCCTTCCATCTGTGTCTCGCCCAGGGAGTGTTCGGTCGCCACGATCGCGCGCACCCCGGCCAGCCGGGCCGCCAGCCGGCCGTAGAGGCAGGCCCGGTAGAGGTGGGTGTGCACCAGGTCGTAGCGGCCGCGCCGGATCAGGCGGGCCAGCCGGGGGAGCGCGGCCAGGTCGCGGTTGCCGGCCATGGCGAGGTCGGTCACCCGGACCCCGTCGGCACGCAGCCCGGCGGCCACCGGGCCGGGGTTGGTCAGCGTCACCACGTCGCACTCGACGGGCAAGTGACGCAGCATGAGCCGGAGTTGCTGCTCCGCGCCGCCCACGCCGAGCCCCGTGATGATGTGCAGCGCCCTCATCGCGGGCCCGGCACGGGACGGCGGCGCAGGCGGTGCAGCCGGTACTTCAGGAACAGCCGGGCGGCGCTGTCGCGCTCCCCGATGTGCACCCGGGGGAGCGCGTACGGTCCGGTCAGCGGGCCCGGGTCGATCGCGCAGGCGTACGCGTAACCGGCGGCGCGCACCGCGTCCCGCACCCGGCGGTCCACGGTGCCGTACGGGTAGCAGAAGCCGGCCGGGCTGCCGGTCAACTCGGCGAGGAGCGCGCGGCTTTGGGTGATCTCCGCGGCCAGGGTGCGGTCGTCGGCGCGGGTGAGGTCGAGGTGGGTCAGGCCGTGCGAGCCGATCTCCATCCCGGCGCGTTGGGCCTCGCGTACGGCGTCTGCGGTGAGCAGCGGTTTGCACGGGCCGGGGCGGTCCCAGGAGTTGTCGCCGCCGAGCCTGCCGGGCAGCACGAACAGGGTGGCCGTGCACTCCCAACGGGCCAGCACCGGAAGGGCGCCGGTGAGGAAGTCGGCGTACCCGTCGTCGAAGGTGAGGCCCACCAGACCGCGCCCGGCGCCCCGGGCCCGGGCGGCCAGCAGCTCGGCCACGCTCACCCCGCGCAGCCCCCGTCTGCGCAGCCACCGCAGCTGCCGCTCCAGCCGGGCGGGTGTGACGGTGACGCGGTACGGGTCGTCGGAGCGGTCGCCGACCGAGTGGTACATGGCGATCCACGGCGCCGGGCCGGGTCTGGCCCGGCCCGGGGAGCGGTGGCGGGGCAGGGACGCGGACTCAACGGAAGACGGCATGGGCGAGCCTCCGGGTGTGGGTGCGGACGGAACGGAGGGCGGGCGCGAGGCCCGGGGCGCCCGGGGGCAGGCCGAGCAGCGCGAACACGGCGGCGACGGTGACGGACCCCGCCGCGAGCCCGGTGAGCGCGCCGCCGGGCAGGCTCGCGGCGAACGCCCCGGCGGGCGCGGCCACGGCGGCCCCGCGCAGCGGACGGCTGAGCTCGGCCAGCACCCGCCGGACCCGGACCGGCACCCCGCGCCGCGCACCACGCCGCCGCGCGCGCATCCCGCCGAGCAGCAGGGCGGCGGTGAGCGTGATGCCGCTGGCGTTGGCGGCGGCGATCCCGGTCACGCCCCAGCGGCCGACCGCCGCCGCGCCGATCCAGGCGGTGACCGCGACCCCGCCGGCGATGGCGCCGACCGGATACCAGGCCGCGCGGCCCGCCGAGAAGTAGGAGCGGACCAGGACACCGGTCAGCGTCTGGCCGAGCAGACCGGCCGCGTACACCCGCATCACGCCCGCCGTCGCCGCCGTGTCCCCGGCGGTGAACGCGCCGCGCTGGAAGAGCAGTTGGACGATCTGCGGGGCGCACGCCAGCACCGCCGCCGTGCCGAGCAGCACCAGCGTGGCGGCGACCGCGAGGTCCCGCTCCACCCGGACCCGGGCCCGCTCGGTGTCGCCCTCGGCCAGCGCCCGCGCCACCACCGGGAAGGTGACCGTGCACAGCATCATCGACATGGTCATCGGAATCTGGGCGATCTTCTGGGCGTAGTTGAGATGCGAGATCGCCCCCGACGGCAGCCCCGAGGCGAGGAACCGCTCGATCAGCACCTGCGACTGACGGCACAGCGCGAACAGCAGCACAGTGGCCATCAGTTGAAGGTCGACGCGCTGGGCCGGAGGGGCCGGGCAGGGCTCGGCGGACAGGGACGGCTCGGTCTCCCGAGTACGTAAGCGCCGTACCAGGAAAGGCAGTTGGAGCAGCACCATCAGAACTCCGCCCAGCGCCACCCCGAACGCGGCCGAGCGCACGCCCCAGGCACCCCCGAGCGCGAACATCGCCGTCACGATGCCGGTGTTGTAGGCGACGTAGATCGCCGCCGGGGCCAGGAAGCCGCGGTGGGCGCGCAGGGCGGCGCTGCAGTATCCGGCGAGACCGAAGCTGAGCACACAGGTCGCGGTGAGCCGGGTGCAGTCCACGGCGAGCGCGGGGTCGGGCAGCCCGGGCGCCAGCAGCTCGACCAGTCCGGGCGCGGCCGTGGCGAGCAGCGCGCCCACCACCGTGAGGGCCAGTGCGAGGCGGGGCAGCGTACCGGCGACGAGCGCGCGCACCGGATCGCCCGGCGCCCCGCGCGCCCGGCGGGCCAGCGCCAAGCTGAACGCCGGGATCAGCGCGAACGCCAGCCCGTCCTCGATGAGCAGCGTGGCCGCGAACTCCGGCACGGTCCAGGCGACCAGGAACGCGTCGGTGTCCCGCCCGGCCCCGAACAGCCGCGCCAGCGACTGGTCCCGGACAAGCCCGAGCACGGCGCCCGCCGCCGAGAGGGAGGCGGTGAGGAGGGCGGCACGGGCGAGGAAACGGGGGGTGGTGGCGGGGGGTTCCGGCACGGGGGTGGCGGGGGCTGCCGGCGCCGGGGTGGCGGTGGGCTCCTGCACCGGGGTGGCGGGAGGCTCCGGCACCGGAGTGGCGGTGGGCTCCGGCACCGACGTGGCCGGAGGGGCCGGGTACGTCTCCGGTACGGGCTCCGGCAGCGGCGTGATGGTCACAGGACCCCCGCCTCCCGTGCCACCGGAACGCGTCCCGCGAGTCCCGCCCCGCTCCCAGCGGCGCGCCCCCGCTCCGCCCCGCCCGCCAGCGCCCACCATGCCACCAGCCCCAGCGCCACCGCCGTCAGCACGGTGGAGGGGCCCCCGATGTCGGCGTACCCGAAGTCCACCAGCAGCCAGACCAGCAGCCCGCAGCCGATGACGCCGTACTCCCGGCCCCCGCGCGCCCGGGTCGCCCGCAGCCTCCGCACCCCGAGCACCAGCAGCGCCAGCCAGGAGCCCGCGAGGCAGAGCAGGCCGGTCAGGCCCTGTTCGCCGAGGACGAGGAGGTACATGTTGTGCGGGGAGAGCAGCGGCTGCCGGCGGAAGCCCGCGCCCGCGCCCGCCGTGTCGCTGCCGGAGGACAGCGCCAGCGAGGCGTGTCCGTCGCGGTACTCCGGGAAGCCCTTCAACCCCACGCCGGTCAGCGGGTGTTCGCGCCACATGCCGGTCGCCGCCGCCCACATGGTGTACCGGTCGGTCACCGACTGGTCCGGCGCGTCCGCCACCCGCGTGATGCTGTCCAGCCGCTCCTGGAGCATCGCCGTACCCACCCCGAAGCCGCCCACCAGCACCACCCCGGCCGCCAGCGCGACCGCGCCCACCTTCAGCGCCCGGCGCGGCCCGGACAGCAGCAGCTGCACGGTCAGCGTCAGGGCGGTCGCGATCCAGGCACCCCGGCTGAAGGACAGCGCGAGCGGCACCGACAGAACGAGGGCGCAGCAGCCGGCGACCGCCCGCTCGCGAACGGGAGTCGAAGCAGTGGCCGACCCCCCGCCCAGCGCCACCCCCACCGCGCAGATCAGTCCGAACGACACCACCGTCGCCATCCCCATCACGTCCTGCGCCCCGAAGGTGCCGACCGCGCGGATGTCCTCGCCCTGGTAGGACGCGCCGGTCCCCGTGAGGTACTGCCGCACCCCGACCGCCCCCTCCCACAGCGCGAGCCCGATCAACGCCCAGACCAGCAGCCGGACATCGCGCCGGTCGCGGACGAGGAGCAGCACGGCCGCCGGGACCAGGACGAAGATCTGCAGGTAGCGGCCGAGGCCCGCGAGCCCCGCGCCGGAGGAGACCGCGCCCATCGCGGCCAGCGCCGTCCCGGCCACCGGCAGCCCGAGCACCACCGCGGCCGCAGGGGACAGCGGGCGCCGCCGCTCGCGCAGCAGCCGCAGGACGCAGTACCCGACGACCAGCGCGGAGGCCGCGTCGGCCGGTCCGGCGCCGCCGTCGCCCGACGGGGGAAGCGCCAGGAGCGCCACCACGGCGAGCACGGGCAGCACCGGACGGCGCCACAGCCACAGGGCGGGGCTCATCGTCAGCTCCCCGTGGAACGCACGAGCACCGCCGCCGTGCGCAGCAGGATGCAGACGTCCTGCCACAGCGACCAGGTGTCGATGTACGCGTTGTCGAAGCGGGCCCGGTCCTCGATCGAGGTGTCCCCGCGCAACCCGCTGACCTGCGCGAGCCCGGTGACCCCCGCCCGCATCCGGTGCCGGGCCGCGTAGCCGGGGTACAGCTGGCTGAACCGCGCGACGAAGAAGGGGCGTTCGGGGCGCGGTCCGACCAGGCTCATGTCGCCCCGGAAGACGTTCCACAGCTGGAGCAGCTCGTCCAGCGAGGTCCGGCGCAGGAAACGGCAGAAGGCGCTCATCTCCGGCTCGCCCGCCACACTCCAGCGCGTCGCGGACTCGCGCGCGTCGGCCGGGCGGTAGGTGCGGAACTTCAGCAGGGTGAAGGGACGCCCGTCCTTGCCGATCCGCTCCTGCCGGAACACCACGCCCGGCCCCTCGGTCAGCCGCAGCACCGCCGCGCACACCAGCAGCAGCGGACCGCACAGCACGAGCAGCGCGCCCGAGACCGTCACGTCCACCAGCCGCTTGGCCAGGCTGTCAGGGCGCCGCGCGCCCGCGTCGAGACGCCGTACGGCGAACCCGGCCAGCCGCTCGCGCACGCCGTACGCCGGTCCGTCCGCCGCCACCTCCCACACCGCGCAGCCCGACTCGGCGAGCGCCCGCAGCAGCGGGGCCCGTTCGGCGCGGGTCGCCGGGCCGACGACGAGGACGGTACGCACCCCGTTCTGGAGCAAGGCACGCTCCACCTGCTCCTCACCGGTCAGCACCGGCAGGCCGTCGCTGCCGTCCGCCCGGTCCGCGACCACACCGACCGGCAGCACCCCGCAGCGCGGGTGCCTGAGCAGCGCGGCCGCCACCCGCTGGGCGGTCGCAGCGGGGCCGACCACCAGGGCCGACCCCGGCCGCCGCAGCCGGGCCGCCGTGCGCCGGGCCCGCACCACGCCCCGGCCCGCGCAGGCCACCGCCGAGTGCAGCGCCCAGCCGAGCAGCAGGGTGGGCACGGTCAGCGCGTCGGCCGGTTCACGGGCCGCGACGAGCGCGGCGAGCGCCAGCCAGCAGACCGCGATCCGGCCGCAGACGGCGGGCAGTCCGTCCGGCACCCCGGACACCGGGTGCGCCGGCCGGGGCCGCAGCAGCAGGGCGCCGCACAGCAGCGCGGCGACCAGCAGCGGGCGGTGCGTGGCCGTGTCCAGCGCGGCGGCGCCCGCCAGCGCCCCGGCGAGGTCGGCGGCGAGCAGCGGCAGGGGCGAGGCGGCCCGGGCGGGCGGCCGCCGCAGCGGCAGCCGGAGGCCGCGCGCGGCACGGGCCCGTACGAGCGGAACCTGGTCCCGGGCCCGCGGGGCGGGGGCGGTGCTTTCCGTGGTCACGAGAGAAGGGACTCCCTGTGCTCGCAGGGCACGGGCGGCCGGGCGCCGAGGAGTTCGCGGTAGAGGTCCGCGATCCGCCCGGCGGTGTGCCGCACGTCGTGGGTGGACAGGACGTGGCGGCGCCCGGCCTCGCCGAACTCCGCGCGCAGCGGCGCGTCGCTCAGCAGCCCGGCGACGGCGGCGGCCAGCGCGCCCGGGTCCTCGGACGGCACCAGACAGAGCCCGGCCGACGCGGGCGGCAGGCTCTCCCGCGCGCCGTCCACGTCGGCGAGCACCACGGGCCGCCCGCAGGCCAGCGCCTCCAGCGGGGCGAGCGCCATGCCCTCCCAGCGCGAGGGCAGCACCACCAGATCGGCGGCCCGGTACCAGGGCCGTACGTCACGCACCGCGCCCGGGAACAGCACGCCCGGGCCCGCCGCCGCGCGCAGCGCCGCCCGGTCGGGGCCGTCGCCGACCAGCGCCAGCCGGGCGCCGGGCACCTCGGCCCGCACCCGCTCCCAGGCGCGCAGCAGCACGTCCTGCCCCTTCTGACGGCACAGGCGTCCGACACAGACGACGAGGGGCGCGGTGCCGAGGTCCACCCCCGACTCCGCCGACAGCGCGGCGCGCGCGGTCCCGGCCGGGGAGGGGCAGAAGCGCACCGGGTCCACCCCGTTGGGGATCACGGCGTACGAGGCACGCACCCCGGCGCGCAGGCCCCGCTCGCGCTCCGCCTCGCTGACGCACACCACACGGTCGGCCCAGCGGGCCCCCAGCCGCTCCCAGCGCCGGGCCAGCAGACCGGTGAGCCCGTCGGCCGCCTCGAACGACCAGGCGTGCGGCTGGAACACGGTCGGAATCCGGCCGCGCAGGGCGAGCCGGGCGGCCAGGCCGGCCTTCGCGCTGTGCGCGTGCACCAGGCCGGGCCGCGCCTGCGCTATCAGACGCCGAAGCCGCCGCACCTCGCCCCGCAGCCCGGGACCGGGCGACCGCACGGCCGTCCACTCCCACACCTCGGCCCCCAACTCGCGTGCTCCGGTGGCGAGTTCACTGTCCGGGCAGCCGACGGACACCCGCAGTCCCGTGGCGAGCTGGGCCCGTACGAGGTCCAGGACGACCCGGGCGACACCGCCGTCGACGGGTTGCGCGAGGTGCAGGACGCGGGGCCGGGAGTCGGGGGCTGGCTGATGCATTCGCGGACTACCTCGCTCGGGGAAGGGGGGCGCTCGGGGCTGCGGCCGCAGCGGGGGGCGCCAGGGGTCGGGGACGGGAGCGCGCCGCGCTGCCGGGCGCCCCTCGCGGAGCGGAAGCCACCGGTCCTCGTCGCGTCCCCGAGGGGAACGAGAGGAAAGCCCCGCTGGTCACCGCCGTGCGGCCGGGCGTGATCGAGACCCGACGGGTGCGGGCAGCGCCCCTCGGGCAACAGCCGTATCCACCGCTCGACCCGGGGCAGTACGGACCCCGTCGTGCCGGTCGTGCGCTCCACTACGCCATTCGGGGGAGAAAGCGGGTCGCGCCCGCGCCCGGCGCACGACCGCGCCCGGGGGAGGGCGCACGCGGCCCGCCCTTCTCCCATGGCCCTTCCGGGGCCGGAAATCGAGTCGGCGATCGAGTCATCAATAAGGCGAATCAGGACAACTCTGCCGGATCGGCGAGAGCACCCCGCACGCACTTCACTCCTTTGGCGGCACAACCCCCGGGGATGCCACGCGTTGACACTGCGTCGGGCACCCCGCCCGGACTTTTGTCTCGATTTGCAAGGAGCACTTCTCCATGTCGCGTATCGCCAAGGGCCTGGTCCTGACCTCCGCCGCCGTCGCGGCCGTCGCCGGCGGTGCCGGTGTGGCTGCCGCCGACGCCGGAGCGAGCGGCGTCGCCGCCGGCTCCCCCGGTGTCCTGTCGGGCAACGTCATCCAGGTCCCGGTCCACATCCCGGTCAACGTCTGCGGCAACACCATCGACGTCATCGGCCTGCTGAACCCGGCCTTCGGCAACACCTGCGTCAACGACTGACCTCACGGCGCACCCCTTCGGCCGGCCGTCCGCCCGCGCATCGACCGCGGGCGGGCGGCCGGTTTCAGTGAGTTGCCGTAGAGAGGAACCAAGATGAAGTCCCTGAAGGCCGCCGCCGTGCTCGCCGGTTCCGTCGCCCTCGCCGGCGCCGCCGCGCCCGCGTTCGCCTACACCGGCGATCTGACCCCCTCCAGCCTCAACGGCGCCGTCGACCAGGTCGCCAAGGGCGGTCTGACCGTGCGCGACGTGATGCCGCTCCAGCACCAGTCGAACGCCCTCGACACGGAGAACAAGGCGTCCGCCCTGAACACCGTCAACGGCGCCACGGCCGCGCTCAACCAGCCCGACCAGCTGCTCGGCGGCCTGCCCCTCAAGGGCTGACCCGCCCGCCCCGGGCGCGAGGCGAGGGGGCCGGTCCCGTACGGGCGGCGACCGGCCCCTGGTGTGCCCCGGGGGTGTGAGGCGACCGGGTGCGGACCCGCTTCCCTCGTTCGTGTGGAGCGCCCCGGAGAGATCCCCCCAAAGAGTGAGAAGCCGCCCGGACCCCGCTCTTTCCGTCGATAAGGTCGCGCGGTGACCTCAACCTCAAGCGACGCCCCCGCCTTCCGCGGCACCGACCTCGGCACCCTGGTCCTGCTGGCCTGGAGCGGCGAGGCCCCCGACGGCTACGACATGCCGTACCTGCTGGCCTACTCCCTCGGCGACGCGCCCGGCGGCCCGCTCGTCACCGCCGCCGCGGTCCACCAGCTGCTCACGCTCAACGGCCTGTCCGTCGGCGACGGGGTGACCGACGGCTCCACCCGGCCCAGCCTCCCCGTCACCCTGCTCGTCGAGGCCGGCCAGGCCGTCGTCAACATGCCGCAGCTCGTCGCCCAGGCCGACGCGCCCCCGGAGTGGCTCGCCGCCGTCGCCCAGCGCGGCTACGCCTACCTCGTCTTCACCACCCGCGCCTGGCCCCAGGGCCGCCCCGGGATGCCCGTCACCCCGGCCGCGCTCGCCGCCTTCGCCGGAGCCGACGAGACCCTGCACGCGGCCGCGCACGTCATGCTCCCGGCCCGCACCCTGCGCGGCTGATGACCCGGACCCGGGCGGGCGGCCGGGCCCCCGGAGTACTGCTCGTGCTCACCGGGGCGGCCGGACTGCTCGCCTCCTGGGTCATCACCCTGGACGAGTTCAAGCTGCTCAAGGACCCGTCCTTCACCCCCGGCTGCAGCCTCAACCCGGTCGTCTCCTGCGGCAGCGTGATGAAGAGCGCCCAGGCGTCCGTCTTCGGCTTCCCCAACCCGATGCTGGGCCTGGTCGCCTACGCCGCCGTGGTCTGCGTGGGCACCGGTCTGCTGGCCGGTGCCCGCTTCCCCGGCTGGTACTGGCTGACGTTCTGGGCCGGGTGCCTGTTCGGCGTCGGGTTCGTCTCCTGGCTCCAGTTCGAGTCGCTGTACCGCGTCGACGCGTTGTGCCTGTGGTGCTGTCTGGCCTGGGCGGCGACGATCGTCCTCTTCTGGTACGTCACCTCGCTCACCGTCCGGCACGGCTTCCTGCCCGCGCCGGGCCCGGTCCGGACCTTCTTCACCGACTTCACCTGGCTCGTCACGCTGCTCCACCTCGGTGTCGTCGGCGTCCTCGTCCTCACCCGCTGGTGGGACTTCTGGACCGGCTGACCGGGGCCGTCCTACCCGGATGGCCCTGCGGCGGTGACTACGCGCGGCCCGCGCCGGTTACCGGTACCGACATCCGATCCGCGACGAGGAGTTGAGACATGGCTGTCGGTGCCGATGGTGCGGCGGTGGGGGCGGGAACGCCGGCCGGAGGGGGCGCGGTGAGAACGACACGGCGGGAGCTGGCCCGGGGGCTGCTGGCCTCCGCCGCCGCGCTCGCCCTGGCCCCGGTGGTCGCCGCCTCCCGGCCACTGCCCCCGGGCGACCCCTCCGACACCGCCTTCGACGAGACCTACCGGGGCCGCCACATCCAGGGCTACGCCGTCCCCACCCTCACCCGCCGCAGCGGCGAGGGCGACTGGCAGATCACCGTGGACGGCAGCCCGCTGCACCTCATGCGGCGCGCGGACGGCACCTGGATGAGCATGGTCGACCACTACACGTCGTACCCCACGCCCCTGGCGGCGACCCGCGCGGCCGTCGACGAGCTGGGCCCCGGGCGGCACGTGCGGAATCTGGCGCCGGGTCCGGCCGGCGGGATGCGGCACGCGGGCGGCGGCACGGTCCGCCCGGGCGGGATGATGGACGAGATGGCGGGGGGCACGCATGGCGTACACGCGTAAGAACGTCACGGCCCTCACCGCGACCGAGCGCCGCCGGTTCGTCAACGCGCTCCTCGAGGTGAAACGGCGCGGCGAGTACGACGAGTTCGTGCGCACCCACATCGACTACTACACCTCCGACGGCGAGAAGGGCCTGCGCGCGGCCCACATGTGCCCCTCCTTCCTGCCCTGGCACCGCAGGTTCCTCCTCGACCTGGAGACCGCGCTGCGCCGCGTCGACTCCTCGGTGACCCTGCCGTACTGGGACTGGACCCGGGACCGCGCCACCACCGCCGCGCCCTGGACGGCGGACCTGCTCGGCGGCAACGGACGGCGCTCCGACCGGCAGGTGACGACCGGTCCGTTCGCCTACGGGGCCGGGCACTGGACCCTCAAGGTGAACGTCACCGACGGCAAGGCCCTCACCCGCGACCTCGGCCGCGCCGCCAACCCCATCCAGCTGCCGACGAAGAGCGAACTCCAGTCGGCCCTGGACGACCCGGTCTACGACGCCTCCCCCTGGGACTCCACCGCCACCCGGGGCTTCCGCAACAAACTGGAGGGCTGGGGGACCGGCAGCGGCAGCGTCTCCTGGCGCAACCACAACCGGGTGCACCGCTGGGTCGGCGGCGACATGCTCGGCGGCGCCTCCGTCAACGACCCGGTGTTCTGGCTGCACCACGCCTTCATCGACTACCAGTGGTACCGCTGGCAGCGCGCCCACACCAGTCACCGCTACCTCCCCGCGAACCCGCCCGGCGCGGGCGACAAGCAGCAGGGCAGGATCGTCGCCCGCTTCCAGAAACTCCCGCCGTGGAACGTCACGCCGGACTCGCTGGAGGACGTGAGCGGGATCTACCGGTACGCCTGAGGCCGCGGGGGCGGAACACAGGGAAGAGCCCCGGCGCTCGGAGTGCCGGGGCTCTGTGGTGACGCGCGGGGGTGACTCAGCCGCCGTAGCCGGAGTCGCCGTAGCCCTCGGGGGCCTCGGGGGCGACCGGGGTGGTGGGCGGGGTCTGCTCGCCGACGTTGGCGCAGGTGTTGCCGAACGCCGGGTTCAGCAGGCCGACCACGTTGACGCTGTTCCCGCACAGGTTGACGGGGATGTTGATCGGGGCCTGGATCACGTTGCCGGACAGCACGCCCGGCGAACCGACCGCGGCACCCTGGGCCCCCGCGTCGGCCAGCGCCAGGCCGGCCCCGCCGACCAGCACGGCACCGGTGCCGAGGGCGACGACGGCTGCCTTCGCGATGCGAGACATCACGTTCTCCTTTTGTTGCTCGGGTTGTTGCTCGGGGGAGTGCGGCCGGCGGGTCTGGCCCAGCCGCCGCACTTCCCGTTCAACGGCCCCGGCCGGGGGTGGTCACGGGCGGCCCGGAAGAGATCCCCCTTTTGCGGCGAAACGGGTCAAGGGGGTGCTTGTGGGCGCCTGTTCCGGTCCCCGGCTCAGGGAAGCCGGCGTACGGGCGAGCCCGCGAGGTACGCCTCGCCGGCGGGCGGCGGCTCGACGTCGAAGACCCGAGCCCGAGCAGCCCCGGCCGGGCCCCGTGCGGATCGTCCCCGAGGGCGTCGTCGCCCTGGACGTGCTCCCGCGACACGACGACGCCCCCCGTCCCTGGAGCCCGGATCATGTGTGCCGAGCGGGGGACGCGGCACCGCTCACGTACTCGTACGCCCCTGAGTACCCGCACTCTGTTCGACACCGCTCCGAACGGAAACGCTGGGGTCATGAGCAGATCATGGAAGTCCCTCGTCCCCGAGCCGCTGACGACCCTCGCCCTGGCCGCGCTCTCGATCGCCCTCTGGGCCGCCTGGCTCGGCTGGGACCAGCACTACGACGCGCACCCGGACGGCTCGGTCAGCGGCCCGTACGAACCCTGGCAGGTCGTCGGCCTGGTCCTGACCCTGCTGGTGCCGGTGTGCTGGGCGGCGTCCCGCCGGCGCTCCCGCGCCGCGATCGTCGGCGTCCCGCTCGGCCTGGCCATCGCCGCGTTCTACGACTGGTCGGACGACGCCAGCGGGCTCTTCGGGGTCGGGGTGCTGCTGGTGCTGGTGGGGAGTGTGGCCGCGACGACAGTGGTCTCTGCGGTGATCGGCTCGATGCGGCACCCCGGCAGGACTCGCACCCGCGGATAAGCGCCTAGAAAATAGACCGCTATTTCTGGCGATATGGTCGTCGTGTCCGGGGCGAATGATGCTCGCGTCGACAGATCGTCGCTGAGTGTGTGCGTTACTGTGCGAGTGATGTCAAGAAAGCGGCCAGGAACAGAGCCAATGACAGGAAAGGTCCCATGGCCTCGGGAAGTCCAAGTGTGGTGTGTTTTTGGAGGGCTATACCATCGTCCTCGACGGATGCATCTCTGTGTTTCGTAAGCTCTTCTGCGACAGCGTCTCTCTGACGCTTTCCCATTAGTGCGGCACTAAATGCCACGACCGGTATGCGGCGTTGCCCGGACACGCCCAGCGTGAGTGCCGTCCGGCCCTCCAGTACGGTGATTGTGTGATACGGGATCAAATATAGGGTATATATATTATTGATGCGGAAGTAGTTTTTTTCAAATGAGACATAAGGGTTGATGTTTATTCGCCATATCATGTAAAGAACAAATGGAGCGGGTGCCAGGGCGGCCAGGCGTCCCCCCCATGTCCACGTTCCGCCCGGGTCGGACTGGAGCGTGGCTTGAAGTGCGAGCACCGCCGCCTGGGCAATGCCGGCCAGCACCACCTTTCTGGTCCTTCTTATTTTCTTCATTTAAGCCGTCTCCGTCTCTTCTGTTTGTGTCTGGGTGACAGAATTCCCGCCCGCCCCGACCTCGGGGCGGGCGGGAATTCTGTTCGCTATGGCCTGCCTACGGCTTGAAAAGCGGCTTTGTCAGGATGCCTATCAGGGTTCGTCGGCCTGATGTGTAGTGTTCCTGAATGGTGTTGGATATTTGCTCGCCCAGCTTGGGTGCTATGTAGGGCGCGACGATTGCCGCTGACGCCCCCCAGAGGCCAACCCCGTCGTGAATGCAGCTCAGGCCGCTTCCGTAGGTGGGGTTGCAGGAGTCGTAAGCCTGTAGTGCTGCCGACGCAAGGCCCACCATTGAACCGATCTTCGCTACTGCTTCCATGAGCTCTGCCGGGCCGGCAGCGCATTCGCCGATTGTGGCTGCTACGCAGAGGGTCGCACCAGCTGACGCAGCCGCGTTCGTATTTTCACCGATGTCGCCAGCGATCTCGATGGCATTGCGGTGGTCGTGGATGAATTTCGTCACTGCCCAAGGTGCATCGGGGATGCACTTCGATGGCGAGCTGCTCTGGCTCAGGCAGTCCTTGAATTCCCGCGCCGTTTCGAGCTTCTCCGGGTCGATGTCATTGGCCAAGAACTGGTTCCAGCTGCCGTAGGACTTCTTGTAGCCGAGCCCGGTGTCGGAGTCGGTCAGCCAGTTGTACGTCGGCTTGTCGACCTTTCCGAGCCCCTTGATGTGCAGACTGCTGCTGTCGGTCTTGGTGTAGGCCCCGGAACCGTGGGTGCATGAGCCGTTGTGACAGCTTCCGGCGCTCGGTGTGCTGGGATCGATCGGGCCGTCCGTGATGATTTCACGGTGTTTGCCAGTGATGTTTCCCTTCGGAGTGCCAACACCGCAGACATCGGCGAAGCAAAGGCCCGATGGATCGGTGAACGCCACGGGGTTGTTGATCGCGTACGAGTAGGCGTTGAGATTCTGTGGGAGGTACGGCGTCGTAATCGCGTCGGGGCTGATGAATCTTCCCAGACTCGCGTCGTACATCCGCGCTCCGAGGACGGAGAGGCCGGTGGAATCGTCCTCACTATCGCCCAGGAAACCTCGGTCCAATCCTGCTGGCAGGTCGCCGCCGGTGGCGCGGCTCTGGCCGAATGGTGTGTACCGGCGGCGGGTGATGACTCCGCCCATGGTGATCAGCAGGGAGGTGGACGCCTGGGTGTCGCTGAGAAGCCAGGTCAGCTTACCGTTGGTGGTTCCATCCGCTTCTCGCATCGCGAGCGCCGTGTCGGCTGCAGAGTAGAAGCGGGTGGCTTTGACGCTGCCACCGACGGCCTTGTGGAGCTCATGCCCATCAAGGTAGAGCACGTTCTCCGTCGGCGAGGTGCGCAGGAGGATGTTCCCTGCGCTGTCATAGACGTACGTGCTGGTCTGGTCACCTCCCGTCTTCTTCTGGGTGATGCTCGCGACACGGTGCTGAGGTGTCCATTGGAGCGTGGACGTCACCCCGGAGACGGTGCGGCTCGTCATTTGCCCGGCACCGTTGTAGGCGAACGTGTCGCTGCCGGCAGCTGTCATGGCATGAGGTCGCGGCTGGCCCGCGGTGTAGGTGGACTCGTCCGCGCTGTAGCCGGGGTAGTGGTAGTCCTTGGTCGCGGAACCACTGGAAGTGGTGTCGGTGACGGACTGTATGTTGCCCAGCTGATCGTATGTGTACGACTTCTGGTACGGGTCGGGCGCGGCGAAGTCTGACTTCGGCGTCGTGGTGCAGGCTGTCGCCTTAGTCGTCCACGCCGCCGTCAGGCGGCTCAGATCGTCATAGTTGAAACACTCCTGTTGGCTGACCGTATTGTCGCGAGCTGCCGTGATCTGCCCCGCGTCGTTCCGAGTAAACGTGTCGTCTTGAGCCTTGGTTGTCACACCGTTGGTGGAAGCATTGGTCGTGATGTTCTTGAGCCAGCCGGTTCCGTTGGCGTCGTCATACGTGTAGGCCCGGGTGACCGAAGCGCTGGTGCCCACGGTGCCGATTGAACGGTTGGCCAGACGACCGTAATTGTCGTACCCCGTGCCGGCCAGGTAGGTGCCGAGGCCACTGGTGACCTTATTGATCCTGCCCTGGGCAGTGTATGAGGTTGTCACCTTCTCGGCTGGCAGGCCGCCGATAGCGGGGTAGTCGAGTGCGGTGATGTGATCGGCGGTGTCGTAGGTGTAGCCGATGGTGTACGTGCCGTCGAGGCCGGTTCCGTCAGCGGGGACGATCAGTGACGTGGATGTTGCACGTCCGCGAGCGTCGTAGCCGTTCACACGCGAAACGTAGGCTTTGCCGCCGGAGTAGCTGGTCGATGCCGCGGGCAGCCCGAGGCCGTTGGTGGCAGTGTCGTAGGAGACGTCGGTCAGGACGGTGGTGCCCTGCTCGGTTCTCGTCGGGCGGTTGAGGGCGTCGTACTCGTAAGTCAGCTGTGTGTTGGCACCGTCTGTAGCCGTGGACAGGTTGCCGTTGGAGTCGTAGGTCGAGGACGAACTCCCGGTGTCCGGGTCCTGCTCGGTGAGACGTTCGCCTGCCCAGTTGTAGGTGTAGTGAGTCGTGTTGTTGAGCGCGTCGTGGATGTACTTCAGTTGTCCGCTACGCGTGTACTCGTAGGTAGTGGAGTAGGCCGAAGCACCGTTGTGTTCAACCACCTGCACGGTCTGGTCGTAGACGTCTGAGTAGGAATCACTCGCGCCTCCCTTGGGCGGCACGACGGTCTTCTTGTCGGCGCCGGTATAGATGGTCGCCGTCTTGCCCGATGTCTGGGCGACGCCGTTGACCTGTATTTGGGAGAGCGTGGTGCGTCCGGCCCAGTCGACTTGCAAATCGTTGTAGGACGGGATGGCGGAAACAGCCGGGTTCACCAACCCCGAACCAGTGGTGCCGGAGTTGTAGAACGGGGAGGAAGTTCCGGCGACATTGCCGGAAGAGTCGTAACGGGTGGTTGTCACCGTGCGTCCGGTGCCGGACGGCGCGGGCACCTGTGTCTCGCGTGTGCGACCGAGGCCGTCGGTGTACGACACGGCGAGGTCATAGGTCGAACCGGACTGCAGTACCTGTGACGTGGTCTTCAGCGGCCCGCCGGTGGCGACGTCGGGCGTGCCGCTCGAGGTGTCGGCGACAGGGATGCTGTAGGCGAACTTCATGGACGGATTGCCGTCAGGGTAGTTCGCGGACTCGGTCGGCTGGAACACCTGCGAGAGGCGTCCGGCCGCGTCGTAGACGATCCGTGTGGTGTTGCCGTTGGCGTCGACGGTCTTCCAAGGCTGTCCGAAGTACCGCGATGTGTAGGTGGTGGACGTCATGGCCGTTCCCGGTCCGGTGCCGTCCGGGTCGGGTGTGGTGGTGGTGATGCCGTCGATGGGCCAGGAAGTGGCCGGGTTGTAGGCGGTGGTGGTCAGGTTGCCCTTGCCGTCCCACGACTTCAGCACGCGCCCGGCATTGTCGTAGGAAGACCTGACGTTGCGGTAGTTGCCGGCGTCGGTGTAGGTGCGGACTTCGGTGGCGTTACCGTCGGTCAGGGCCGTGTTGTTGTCGGTGAAGGACGTTGCGCCGTCGTAGAAGGTGACGGTGCGCCGGTCCTGGTGCAGGGTGTCCTGGCCGTTGGCCTGGTCCTGCGCCTGGGTGCTGCAGCCGACGGAGTAGTGCCGCATGTCGTCCTGGTAGACCATCCACCGCTGGGTTCCGGTGGAGTCCAGGGTGTCGGTGTTGTAGGCGCGGCCGAACTCGGTGCACTGGTTGTCGGAGATGCCGGTTTCGCCGCCGTCGTCGGTCCGCATGGGCAGACCGAAGGTGGTGGAGGCCGCCTCGGTGTCGTCGTACTCGTTCTGCACCACGTGCTCACGCCACGTCGCCAGGTCGGCGGTGGAGGTGTGGACCTTGTCGTAGGTGCGGGTCTCGTCCTCGCGGACGAACCGGGCGTCGGGGAGACCGGTGTACTGGGCGGTGTCGTGCACCCAGTACTCGTGCCACACGCGCTGCTGCGAGGTGTCGCTGTCGTCGCGCGCGGAGGTCTCCAGCGTTTGTCCCGCCAGCCACGGCGAGTCCGTCCAGGTCTTGTTCTCGGAATCGGTGACGCTCACCGAACGCGTCTTGGACGAGTCCGTCTTCGAAGTCCGGTCACCGTCCAGACCACGGTAGAGCCAGCTGTAGGTGGAGTGCTTGTTCGACCCGGCACCGGTTGTGACCAGCACCTTTCCATAGCCACGCCACTCCGACCAGGATTCGTCGGAGTCCTTCACCAGCGGGTCGGCGGTGAAACGCCAGCCCGGCGCGCCGTCGTACTCGTACGTCGTCGTCATCGCCGGATCGCCGTCGGCGAGGTCACCGGGATCGACCTCGACCTTGGTCACGACGAACTTCTTGAACCAGCCCGTCTTCGCGTTCGTCGCACCTTCGGGCGTCCACTTCTGCCAGAAGCACTCGTAGTGGTTGTCCGACTCTGTGGGCAGGTTCGAGGCGTCGCACTCGCGGGATATCGTGCCGCCTTCGTCCGTGGCATGACCGTACGTCACCAAAACGGTTGATCCCGTGTCGGTGGTGACCTGATTGACGCGACGGAAGTTGAGCTCCGCGTCGCCGACCAGGTTGTCCTGCCACTCACCGTTGAAATTCAGCGTCGGCAGCGTGATGTCGTCACCCGAATACCCACGCCGCTGGATGTAGTCCAGCCACAACTGGCCGTCGACCGAGCCGGACGGGTTCATCAGTGCGTGCCGCAGCTGGTACTGCATCACCAGATCCCACGACGCGGCGTCATTGTCCCGCACGTATGTCTTGACGTCCCACAGCATCTTGCGCTCAAAGAACGTCGGATAGTACGTCTTGCCAGCACAGGCAGAATCATCCGACGAACCGTCACACATGAGGTCGACCGGAACGTCCGGATACGAGGACGGGCTGGAGCCGATCGTCGGGCAGTCTGGAGCGGTGTTGTCCAGCGGATCCTTCTCCGCCATTCGCTCCACACACCGATTGTAGTAGCTGAACTCCACCTTCGCTGGCAGCTGCGCACCGCTGATCTGCGAGGACCAGCCGTACTCGATCCGCGTCAGATAGCTCGCCGCGTCGTACTTGCGCGCCTTGTCCGCCGCGGCCACCGACCGGTAGTAGTTGGTCTCCGTGTCGTAGAAGTAGGCAGATTCGACCTCGTTGGCCGTCACGACCCGGTCCAGCTGCCAGCGCCAGGTCTGCTGGCACGGCTGGGGGAACTGGTCGTGGCACGGCTCGCCCGTGTCGTTGCCGACCACCGGCACCCGCAGGGCCGAGTTCGTGGCAGCACCCGTGCGCTGGGACTTGCCCCAGCCGAAGTAGTAACGCGTGCCGTCCTGCTGGGAGATGACCCAGTAGTCCTGCGACCAGTCACTGGAGTCGTGCGTCAGCCTCTGGACCCGCCAGCCCGGATCGTCCTTCAGGTGGTACGAGCCGCTGCCGTTGTTGTCCTGGATCAGCTCGCTGCTGACGCCGTCGAGGTCGATGGTGTACACCGCACCAGACGGCTCCCCCGAGGGACTGGGTGAAGCCCAGCACAGGTCACCGATGGTCGGCAGACCATCATCCGCGCAGTTCCTGTACTTCCGCTCGATGAACCCGCCCGCGTTCATCTCCCAGCCCATGCCCACAACAGAGGCCTGGTTGTTCGACGCCGACGTACGTCCGTCGATCGACTGCGAGTTGTAGTTGAAGGAGACATCCGGGGCATCCCCCACCGGGGGAGCCGGCACCTGGAGCGGCACCGAATAGGTGAAGGCGCCGGAGCCGGTGGAGACGTCCCACTTGCCGGTCGGCGACAGGGTGCTCGCCCGGTAGTCACCCGCGTCCGACGACGAGCCGGCCGCCAGCGTGTAGACCGCGCCGCCCGACGTTGCAGTCGCTGCCGGCGTGCTGGTCGCGTACGACATTGTGGACAGACCCGGGGCAGCGTCCCCCTTCGGAGCCGCAGCGGCCTCCACCGTCGCCGTCAGCTTCCCGGCCTTGGTGTCATTGACCGCGTCGACGTACTCGCCCTTGCGGCACCGCTTCGCTTTGGGAGTCGTGGCCGCGCAGGCGGGCAGCTTCAGCAATCGCAGTCGCCCGGCGAAGTCACCACCGTACGCCTTGGCGAAACCCGAGTAGTCGATCGAGATGTCCGCCGGACCCTGTGACGTGCCGCCATCCCGTCGCAGTACCCGCACGGCGAGCCCGAGACCACCAGCCGCCTCGGCCTTGCGATGGTCCAGGATCTGCAAGTCCACTTTCGACGGGCTGATTCCACGCTTACCGACTGCCGACTTCTTACCTTTGGCAGCTTTCTTAGTGTCACTTTGTGTTTTGATCCGGTGAACCGACACCACGGACACTTTGTTCGCGTTCGCTCCGGCCCCGGCCAGATTCACCGTCTTACGCCCGGCCTTCGGCCAAGATACGCCGGGAGCCTTGGACATGCCGTGCTCCGCCGTCGGCAGTGCAGGGACGTCCAACTTCCGTGCCGGTACATTTGGTTCGTGATGAAGTGGCACCGCTGCTGCCACGGATGGGGTGAACGCCACCGCCGATATCAGCCCTGCCAGCAAACTTTTGCTGGCCAAGGCAGCAAAAGTTCGTGAACTCAGACGTCTCACGAGACTCCTCAACTGCGAATCGAAGACATTGACGCCACGTCTCCCTCAGTGCATGGGCCCCATGTGATCGGCGCTTTGCATCACACGACGTCCCAGGTGAGAGAGTTGTGTGAAGTAAGTAAATGATCAAGGAATCGCCATGTCCAGGCCAATGGGACATGCATGGGGCCCGCTTGGGGATCTCTTGAAGCGTTGAAGCGACGAGTTCGCAGGGTGAGATGGTGCAATTCGTCCACACGTCCTGCGGTTCCGCCGGTGGGAGTCGCAATTGCGGGGCGTTGCGATGAATCCGTGGGTTGCATGCCTGATTTCCGAGGGAAGTGCTGGCGCGCTTTCGCCCGGCTCGCGTCCGACCGTGTTTGCCGGGCAGGGCTGCGCGTCGCGCGTCGCCCTGCCCGGCGGATCGAAAGGTGATGTGGTCAGGAGCCGTCGGCGTGGACGGCGTAGACGTAGCGCTTGCCGTCGTACTCGGTCGTGTTCCAGATCACGGACTTGCTGAAGGCCCAGCCGGAGGCGCCGCTGCTGTGGTAGCTGAGGTCCTCGCAGCCGATGGCCAGGTCGCAGACGGCGGTCGTCGTGTTGTCGCCGGAGTTGAAGGCGCGCAGGGTGCCTCCCGTGGTCTTGCCGGCGCTCACGGAGAGGTAGTGCTTGCCGCCGCGGGTGACCACGCCCTGGATCTTCTCCTGGTTCACGGTGACGGCCTCGGTCGAGGTGAGCGAGCGCAGTTGCCGGTCGGTGTAGTCGAGGTCCCAGCGGACGATCTTGGGAGTGGTGGTGCCGACGCCCGTGCCGTTGAAGTCCCCGTCGGTGTAGTCGACGGTGCCGGCGTACGAGTACTCGCCCACGACCAGGCTGTCGGGGGTGCTGGCGCGGTCGAGGCCGATGGTCGTGTAGCGAAGATACGTTCCGGCGTTGTCGTAGGCGTGGCTCTGCGGCAGGACGTACTTGTACCCGTAGCCGTAGTAGGAACCGTCGGTGTGCAGTCCGCAGACCTCGGTCTCGGTGGTGGGGACCTGGAAGAGGGTGTTCAGGTCGAACACCCTCATCCCCTTGAAGGTGTCGACGAAGTACAGCAGGTTGCCGTACCACATGATGCCGCCGGCGTGCTTGCGCAGCGGGTTGAAGGAGTACTCGCCGGTGCTGGTGAGGACGGGCTCCACCAGCAGTACGTGCCGGTAGGTCGGCGCGGCGGCGTTGCTGTAGTCGATGAAGGTGAGCCGGGCGCCCTTGTCCGTCAGGCTGGGGTCGCCGTCGAAGTACCACGAGACGAGGACGACCTTGTTCGACCCGCCGTCCGGGTACAGGCCGTTGCCGTAGGCGTCCGCGCTCGTGGTGACGCCCTGCGGCGTCCAGTAGGTGACGGCCTGGTCGGCGCTGTCCCAGGCGAACCCCGTCTGGAACGCCTTGGCCGAGTTGGGCGCGCTGGTCAGATGTATGGCGTCGCGATTGGTGTCGGCTATGACGGCGGTGGCGTCCACCTTGGGCAGCTTGCCCGCCAGACCGGCCGTCAGATCGGCGAACTCGCCATGGCTGTTGGAGGAACGGGCGGCGAGGGTGAACTGCCCCGCGTCGATGGTGGCCGCGGCGGCGGGCGTCGAGGAGAGCAGGGTGCCGGCGGTGGCGAGGAAGGGGGTGGCGGCCATGCCCTTGAGGATGGCTCTGCGTGTCATAGTCACGGACCGCAAAATATGATCTTCGAACACTTGCCACAAGTACGGTTGTTCGAAAAGGGGTTGTGGTGTCGCCCCGCCGCCGCTGAGGTCAGCGGAAGAGCTCCGGCACCGGACAGCGCTCCAACGCCTCACCCGGCCGGTCCGCCCAGCCCCACCAGACATGCCGATCGGCACACCGCCACAACGACCGACAGCCCTGCCGTGAGGAATGACGCCGGTCAGCCGCGCTGTCCCTCGGACGATCGCGGCGGGGTCACGGTTCGGCCCGTAGGGCGACCGCGCCTTCAATTGTGGCTCCGCCGTGTGATCAGATCGGCTCGCACCAGCAGGTAAGCGGCTCGGGGAGGAGCCGCGGGGGGAAAGGAAACCGTGATGCCCGCCGTCGCCAGAGAGACGACACAGTCATGCCCGGAATGCGGCACGGAGATCCACGGCGACAGCCGGTTCGCCCTCTGGTGCGCCGCCTGCGACTGGAACGTGGACCCCGAGGAGCCGCGGCCGGACACGGGACGTCTGGAGAGAGCCGAACGCGCCCTGGCCCGACGGCATGGCGAGCAACTGCTCGCGGAGATGCTGAGCGGACGGGATTCGCGCCCCCGGCGTGACGCCTCGGCGCTGGCGGCCATCGCGCTCGCTCTGACCGTGCACGGCGCCACCCTCGCGCTCGCCGTCGGAGGCGTCTGGTGCGTCGTCGCCGGCTGGGGCGGCGCCGGCGTGGTGGCGGGGCTGGTGCTCCTGGTGCTGGCCTGGGCGCTCGCCCCGCGGGTCTCCCGCCTCCCCGACGACCGGCCCGTGCTGTTCCGCGCCGACGCGCCCGAACTCTTCGCCCTGGTGGACGAGGTGGCACAGACGGTCGGCACCCGAAGTGTGCACGCGATCGCCGTGGAGGGGAGCACCAACGCCTACGTCAGGACGTACGGTGTGCGCGGCCGGCGGCTGCTGACGCTGGGCATGCCATTGTGGGAGGTCCTCACGCCCGAGGAGCGGATCGCGCTGCTCGGCCATGAGCTGGGCCACTACGCCAACGGCGACACGCGCAACACCCTGGTGGTGGGCACGGCGCTGCGCACCCTGTCCCTCTGGTACGGCACTCTCCAGCCGATTTCGCGCCCGTCCCCGATCGAGCTGGCTGTCAACGCCCTCTACGTGGTGCCGCGCCTGCTGGTCCATGGGCTGCTGGTGCTGCTCGTCCGGCTGACGTCGCAGGCCAAGACGCGGGCCGAGTACCTGGCCGACCGGCTGGCCGCCCGCACCGCTTCCACCCAGGCGGCGGTGGGTCTCATGGACCGGTTGCTCATCGTCGAGGCGCTCGACGTCCTGCTGCGCAGCGAGGCCAACCGGGCCGCCCTCGGCGGTTCGAGGGCGGCCCGGGAGGTCAGGGCCCGGGCCGACGAACTGTGGGGTCTGCTCACCACGTACGCCGCGTCCATTCCGGAACACGAGTACGAACGGCAGCGGCGCGCCGGAGCCCGGCGCGGGCACCAGGTCGACTCCACCCACCCGCCGACCCACCTCCGACGCGCCTGCCTGCTCGCCGGAGACCCCGAGCCGGCCACCGTGCTCCCGCAGACCCACCGCACCGCCCTGATCGCCACGGAACTCGCCCCGGCCCGCACGGAGGTGGCCCGCCGCCTGCTGCGCGACGGCGTCGAGGACTGAGCCCCTCACACGCCGCCTCCGGGGCGTCATCACGCCCCGACAGGACTCGAACCTGCGGCCAAGCGCTTAGAAAGCGCTTGGCGTGTTCGCCCAAGGTCGTTCGCTGATCTGCGTTCTAGCCCGTTCCGCTGACTGCTCGTCGCCTGCCATCGACACGCATTCGACACGACCCGGAGCCGATTCACGGCCGCCGGTAGGCCGAAGGGTCGACACCCGCTTCCGGCTTCCTGCTCAAGGACACGTAGACGGGATTCTCAAGGTCTCCCACCTGCATGAGGGCGAAGAGGTCAAGGTCATGGTTCGCGAACCTGTGGAGGTACTGGAGGAACAGCTCCAACTCGTCGTCCGACAGCCGCTCATCGTGCCGCTCATTGCGCATGCGATCACGATACGAGTGCAGGGGCCGTGAGCTGACGCGGAGCTGTCCTGCTAGCGGTTGATGGGGATCTCGTAGACGATCTCGCAGTGCGCGGCCGGCACGACGATGTCCGCCGTCTCCACGGGCCGCCCTTGGTCGCTGTAGTACGTCCGCCTGATGTGCGTGACGAGCGCGGCCTTCTGGATGCCGAGTAGCGACGCCTCCTCGGCGGTCGCCTGCCTCGGCTCCGGCTGTTCCACGGCGTGGCTGACGGTGATGCCGATCGCTGCCATGCGGTTCACGACCCCGGCGCCCGCGTGCGGCCCTCCCTCGGGAAGGACGACGAGGGTGCCGGCGGTGAGGTCGTACGGCTCCCAGCTCGTGGACAGTTGCACGGGCCTGCCGTCCGCGAGGAACTCGTAAGTCGTCCGCACGCACAACGCGCCCTCGTCGACCCCCAGCCGCGCCGCGATGTCCGCGGGGGCCGGCACCTTGGCGTCCGTCCGACTCTCCCAGTCGCCCTGCCTGCCGACGGCCTTCATGTCCGCCCGGAACGGCGAGCCACTGGGCTGCTCCCGCGCCGAAGACCGTACGACCCGCACACGCCGCCGGGGCTCGGCGACGTACGTGCCTGAACCGGCGCGACCCTCCAGCACTCCCTGGGAGATCAGCAACTCCTGCGCCCGGCGCACCACGTTCTCGCCCACGCCGCACTCCTGGCCGATCTGAGCACGGGACGGCAGACGGTCTCCCGGCTCCCACACACGTTCCGCGATCCGGCGCCTCAGCTCATCGGCGATGCGGAGGTACGGCGGTTGCTCAGACATATGGAAAATCTAGTCCCCTAGCCCTAATCGCCGGTGACGGAGGCTGCCCTGCACCCGCTTCGGGAGTTAGCGCGGAGGCCATCGCCGCCCGGCTGCCCCCCTCGGATTTCTCACGCGAGTGGAGGAACACTCCCGGCACACGACGGTCGAAGCGGAGATGCCGAACAAGGTCTCCGCCGAGACATGGCGGGCGGCTCTGGACCCGGCCTCCGCGGCCGATCAACTCGGCCTCCGCGCCATCAGCTTGAACGCCCGCACCCTCTGAGCGGTCGTACGCAAAGTGGTCCTCACGACGGGCGATGTCGGGGGACCGGGCCATCAGCGATAGGAGCTGAGCAGCGTGCTCGACCGTATCTGCCGCGCCCTTTCTCTAGCCAGGGTGCGGACCTTGACCAAGGGCAGGCATCGCTGCCTCTTACGGTCCTCCGACCCATCGGCCGAAGCCTTCTCCCTCGCGCCGACCCTCATCTTGCGTCAACCCTCCGCACTGACAGCCTGTCTGGCCCCGCTTGCGGGTTGGGACTCCCGCCGTGAATGGGCCAGGCACCTTGCTCGAAGACCTGTTGATCCCAAAGCAACTTGGGTGGGAGTCGAACCTTGGGCTTGTGTGCCTCTCACCTGCTGCAAGTGTCCGCAGGTGTTTGCACTCGTCCGCCGCTGTGCCCTGTCGGCGCTTATGGCACAGGAGCATGTGATCCGTGGCTCTGCACCACTGGGCAGTGGCGGTCATTACGGTCGCGTCATGGCCCGAGAAGGGCGTTGCGGGACATGATCGGCTGCTGTGATTGCTGTACTTCGTTGCTGTACCCCCAGCCAGCTAGGGCAGCAGTGCCAAAAGTTCGACACAAAGCCGATCTGTAGCTCAGTCGACGATAGGTCAGCCGCGACGATGGGCGCGCCGATCGGGCCGGCGCGCGTGTGTCTCGCTGCACCGTAATCGGGCCTCAGCCACGTTGTCTGATGTCGTCCGTCAGAGCAAGATGTGACAGCGGAACCATCCTGGGGGCATTGGGAATTGGGCATTGGCCTCTTCGTCCTGAGGCAACCTGGGAGGGTGTGTTGTCGGGTGCTCATGAGGCTCCCACCTACGCTAATTGTCAGCAGGTGTCCGTGGTTCTCGCCGATGTACGTCGACGTTGTCAAGCAGTAAGGTGCACGAACCAATTCGGTTCTCCCGTCGCCCACGAGGTTCATGTCATCCATGGTGGTGAAACGAATCTCGCATCTGCTCCCTCGCACCAGCTCCATTCCAATTGGCGCCCGAACCCGCCAGACGGGGCACCAGAGGTGAGTAATGCACCATCTTCCGGTACGACATCGACCACGCGCCGTTTTCCTGCCTGGACGACCTCAATCTTCAACCACCATGAGCACCAGGTGACTTCAGCTCGGCCAGTGATCAACAGAGACTGTGACTCGCCAGGGGCAAGCGGGATGACGTTGTCGTCGAAGAACGGGCGATTTCCGGACCGTGCCAGGTGCCCGATCGAGTCCTCGTAGGAGGCTTGCCAGGCTTCAGGGATGCACTCATCAAGAAGGAAATCCAATACGACAGCTCCCGCCGTGCCCGCAGGCGGGTACCTGACCCATACAGCGCTGAAGGGCGCGCCTACCAGCTCCTTGTGGACTTTGATGTTGGTGATCGTGAGTGGTTGTTCTGTCCGGTTCTCTACCAACAGCTTGACTGTCGTCGCTTTGAAATCGGCGGCACCCCGTTGGCGCAGCAGCCTGTACATGGGGAGGTAAGTACGCGTGTCCTGAGGTACGTGCTGTGGCAACGCATCATCTGATGGCAAGGCCATCTCCCAGGCCTTGGGTACGAGTATTTCTCCCGCGACAGTTAGCGGGCTACCGCGCTTCACCCAGCGCCGAAGGAACACGCCAACCCCGATGATCGCTGCGATAACCAGGGGGCCAACGATGCCTTCGATCACGGAAGCGCTCCTCAGATCCAGCCCATCGAAGCACTGCCTGTGTCGCTATGGGCGAGAGTAGGGTCGACGACTGTAGTCAGTCTGCCACCGTCGGTGGTTATCGTGTGCTTTGAGGAACTCAGGACGGCCCAGTGTCGGCATTATGGTGATCACCGTCGTGATCGAGTCGACCACCCTCACCGCCAGCAGTCAGAGCGCCCCGGCCCCGCCGGCATCTGCCGCCCCCGCGCCCGGCCGCCCGGTCGTCCGCTCACACCCGGCGCCGGCCTCGCCATGGCCAGCGGTGGTACGGCTGTGGTCCTGATCCTCGGCGCCGTCCTCGTCTCGCTGCTCCTGGCGGTCGCCCTCACCGAAGCCTCGGTCGCAGTCTGTGCGGTCGTCCTGCGTTCCCTGCTCGCCTCGGACGCCAAGCGTCGCTGATCGGCTCCGGTATCAGAATCTGGTGGCAGCCGGACGGCCCAGGACTCTTCCCGTGATCGTCAGAGGGGCGGGGCCTCATTACGCCCACCCAAACCGCCCCTGACCAGCAAAAAGCCCTCCCCGCAGGGAGGGCCAGCAGACGCGCCCCCGGCAGGACTCGAACCTGCGGCCAAGCGCTTAGAAGGCGCCTGCTCTATCCACTGAGCTACGGGGGCCCGATGCGGGTCAAGGATAAAGCTGACTGGATCCCGACCCTGTCGCCTCGCCTCCGTGGCTCGGTGTGGAGGTTCGGTGAAGCGGTCCTGATAATCGCAGGCGGGTACGAATCGTGCATCGCTTTTGCGCCCCGACGCGCCGGGTGTTGTGCACTCGTTATGCCTGGACTGTGCCGGTGCCCCAGTCGTCCCGTCCGTCCGTTCTGTTCTGTCGGCGCGCAGACGTATCCATATGCTTCAGAATTCCCTCAAAATTGGGCATTCTTCACATGTGGTGACCTTGGACGTACGGCCCCAGCTGCTCGACACACTCTCCGCCCTGCGCGACCGTGTCGCCGCGGCCCGCTTTCCGCTGCCCCTCGCGGGAGCACCGCGCGTGCGCGCCAACCGCGACGAGCTCCTCGCACAGCTCGACGACTACCTCGTACCCCGGCTGCGCTCGCCCGAAGCGCCGCTGCTCGCCGTCGTGGGCGGCTCGACCGGCACCGGAAAATCGACCCTCGTCAACTCCCTCGTCGGGCGCCGGGTCAGTGAGGCGGGCGTACTGCGGCCGACCACCCGGACCCCCGTCCTCGTCTGCCATCCGGAGGATCACCACTGGTTCAGCGGGATGCGCGTCCTGCCCGACCTCACCCGCGGCCCGCTGCCCCAGCAGGACCGGCACCAGGACCGGCACCAGGACTCCCGTGACGAGCACCCCGCGCGCGTACTCCGCGTCGAGACCGCCGAAAGCATCCCCCGCGGGCTCGCCCTCCTCGACGCCCCCGACGTCGACTCCCTGGTGGCCGAGAACCGCGTCCTCGCCGCCGAGCTGATCTGCGCCGCCGACGTATGGATCATGGTCACCACGGCCGCCCGCTACGCCGACGCCATCCCCTGGCATCTGCTGCGCACCGCCAAGGAGTACGACGCCACCCTGGTGACCGTCCTGGACCGGGTGCCGCACCAGGTCGTCGCCGAGGTCTCCCGCCAGTACGGCGCCCTGCTCAACAAGGCCGGGCTCGGCGACGTACCCCGCTTCACGGTGCCCGAGCTGCCCGAGTCGGCCTGGGGCGGCGGGCTGCTGCCCGCCTCCGCCGTCGCGCCCCTGCGCGCCTGGCTGCTGCACCACTCCCAGGACCCCGCCGCGCGCCGCCAGGTCCTCGCCCGTACCGCGCACGGCCTCCTCGACTCGCTCAAGTCCCGGATGCCCGAGCTGGCCGGGGCCGCCGCCGCGCAGTACGCGGCCGCCCTCCGGCTCACCTCCGCCGTCGACCACGCCTACGACAGCGAGCACGCGCGCGTACGCGGACGCGTCGGCTCCGGGGCCGCCCTCGCCGGCGACGCCCTCAAACGCTGGCGCGCCTTCCCCCTCGACTGCACCGCGGGCGAACTCCTCGACGCCCTGGCCGAGAGCCTGGCCGAGCTGCTGCTGTGCGCGGTGACCGCCGCCGACGAGCGGACACGCGAGGCCTGGCGCCGCGAGCCCGCCGCCCGGGCCCCCGAGCTGACCGCCCACGACCCCGCCCCGGAGCCCCCCGAGCACCGCATCGGCCTCGCCGTACGGCGCTGGCGGCGCGAGCTGGAGGAGTACGCCGAGGACGAGGTGCGCGAGCTGGAGAAGGGCGCCGCCGTCGACGCCGAGGCCGCAGCCGCGCTGGTCGCCACCGCCGTACTCGGCGGACACCGCGCGCGTACGGCGGGGGAGCGGCTCGCCGAGCGGATCGGCCCCCATGGCGCGCTGCGGCTGCGCGACCGGGCGGGGCGCCTGCTCACCGAGCACGTCGACCGCGTCCTGCACACCGAGCGCGAACGCCGTCTCGCCCCCCTCGACGCCCTGGACGTCCACGCCGAATCGCAGGCCGAACTCATCGCCGCGCTGTCCGTACTGCAGAAGGAGAGGTGACCGGTGACCGCCGTCGCCGACCAGAACCACACGGATCGCAGGGACCACTCGGACGGCACGGGGCCGCCGGATCACGGGGACCGCCCGCCGCGCCCGACGGGCCGTACGGAACACGCCGGGGGCGCCGTGGCGAGCGGGTACGTCCCTCAGCCCGCGCCGGAGGCGGGGCGCCCTGGCGGCAGCGGTACGGAGGCCGAGGGCGCCGGACACGCGCGCGTACCGGCCGCGTCGTCCGGTACCGACGAGAGCGGCGGGCCCCCCGCCGACCCCTGGGACGACGGCCTCATCGCCCGCCGCGCCACCGACAGCGCCGCCCCCGAGGAAGAACGCTCCCCGCTCGACGCCCCCGCCCGCGGCGGCTCCGCCGCCCCCGGCACCCTGCCCCTCGCCTACGACGGCGCCCTGCGCTCCCGCCTGGACGCGCTGCGCGAACTCGTCGGCCTCTCCCGTGCGCGCCTGGACAACCACACGCTCGCCGAGGCCGCCCGCGTCCTGGACGAGGCGTCCGCGCGGCGCAGACTCTCCGGGCAGCACACCGTCGTCGCCATCGCGGGCGCGACCGGCAGTGGCAAGTCGCAGCTGTTCAACTCGCTGGCCGGGGTGCCGATCTCCGAGACGGGCGTACGCCGTCCGACCACCTCCTCGCCCATCGCGTGCAGCTGGAGCGACGGCGCCGCCGCGCTCATCGACCGGCTCGGCATCCCGGGACGGCTGCGCCGCCGCCCGGTGCCGGGTCCGGAGGGCGAGGCGCCGCTGACCGGCCTGGTGCTCGTGGACCTGCCCGACCACGACTCGGCGGCCGTACAGCACCGCGACCAGGTGGACCGCATCCTCAAGCTGGTCGACGCGGTGATCTGGGTGGTGGACCCCGAGAAGTACGCCGACGCGGCCCTGCACGAGCGCTATCTGCGGCCGATGGCCGGACACGCCGAGGTGATGTTCGTCGTCCTCAACCAGGTGGACCGGCTGCCCGGCGAGGCCGCCGAGCAGATCCTGGACGACCTGCGCCGGCTCCTGGACGAGGACGGCGTCGCGCTCGGCGAGCACGGCGAACCGGGCGCCACGGTCCTCGCCCTGTCCGCGCTCACCGGCGACGGACTCGGTGAACTGCGCGGCGCGCTCGGCAAGTTCGTGGCGGAGCGCGGCGCGGCCGCCCGGCGGGTCTCGGCCGACGTGGACGCCGCCGCGACCGGGCTGCGGCCGGTGTACGCCGCCGGGCAGGGCGTCGAACTCGCCGAGGACGCGCGCGAGGAGTTCGCCGACCGGCTCGCGGACGCCGTGGGTGCCACGGCCGCCGGTGACGCCGCCGAGCGGGCCTGGCTGCGCAACGCCAACCGCGCCTGCGGCACGCCATGGCTGCGGCTGTGGCGCTGGTACCACGACCGGGGCGGCCCGCCGACCGGCAAACTCCCGGTACGTCCCGCCGCCGACACGGAGGCCACCGCCCGTCAGCGCGTCGAACAGGCGGTCCGTACGGTGTCCGACCGCGCCTCGGCCGGGCTGCCCGGGCCGTGGGCGCAGGCGGTGCGCGAGGCGGCCGTACGCGGGTCGCAGGGGCTGTCGGAGTCGCTGGACGAGCTGGCGGCGGGGGCGGGGCTGCCGCCGGGACGCCCGCCCCGGCCCGGGTGGTGGCCGGTGGCGGTGCTCGCGCAGGCGGCGATGACGCTGCTCCAGGTCGTCGGCGGGCTGTGGCTCGCGGGGCAGATCGCCGGGGTGCTGGCGCCCAATCTGTGGGTTCCGGTGCTGCTGATGCTGTGCGGGATCGTCGGCGGGCCGCTCGTGGAGTGGAGCTGCCGGCTGGCGGCGCGGGGGCCCGCGCGGCGGTACGGCCAGGAGGCGGAGCGACGGCTGCGGGAGGCGGCGGCGAGCTGCGGACGGGCCCGGGTGCTGGATCCGGTGGCGGCGGAGCTGCTGCGGTACCGGGAGGTGCGGGAGCAGTACGGGAAGGTGATGCGGGCGGGGGTGGGGTGAGTTCTTCCGCTGTTCGAGCCCGCCTGCGGTTCGTGCTCGCCCGCCGTTCGCGCCGTCGCCGGGAAGCCCCGTCACCCACTCGGGTGGCGGGGTTTTCCACAGGCCGGGAGGTGGTCCACAGGGCCCGGCGGGGGCGGCGGAACGGGTGCAGTCTGGTCGCACGCAGGCCGTACGGGAAGGGCTCGTACGGCGGGACGGCCCGGCGTCGTGGCGCCGGGTGAGGAGGGGTTCGCGATGAACGAGACCGTGGTGTGTGTGGTGGGTAACGTGGCGACGCAGCCGCTGTACCGGGACATGGCGACGGGACCGTCGGCCCGGTTCCGGCTCGCGGTGACCTCGCGCTACTGGGACCGGGAGAAGAGCGCCTGGACGGACGGCCACACCAACTTCTTCACGGTGTGGGCCAACCGGCAGCTCGCGGTCAACGTGGCCGCGTCGGTGGAGGTGGGGCAACCGGTGGTGGTGCAGGGCAGGTTGAAGGTGCGTTCGGAGACACGGGAGGGGCAGCAGAGCTGGGCGTCGGCGGACATCGACGCGGTGGCGATCGGGCACGACCTGGCGCGGGGTACGGCGGCGTTCCGGCGTGCCGCCCGGCCGGACGCGCCACCTCGCGCGACGCGTCCGGAACCGGAGTGGGAGACACCGCCGCCGGAGGAGGAGAGCGGGCAAAGTCCCGTCGAGACAGTGGGGGTGACGTGATGTCAGCCCGGCTGGGCTGATGGTTTGTCAGCCCCGAGGGCTCGCCCGGTACGGAGCCGCGGCTTATCGACGGATGGGTGCCGAACGGGTCGAACACGCGGAACACCCGCTTCCCACCCTTACCGACCGGTGGATTTGTCGACAAGCCCGGTTCGTTCTCAACGTCCGCGATAACGATTGCGGCTCGGAACGGCCTCCGGCGCCTGGACCCGGCGAGTGGGGCCCGCGTTGATCCATAGGATGCCGGGCGTGGCCCCTCGGGGCAGCCGATTTCTGCTGGTGGGACCGTCCCCCACGTCCAACGGGTCCTGCTCGAAGGGGAATTCTGTGCTTGGTGCGTTCTCTGGGATAACCCGGTCCGCCGTGCCCGCCCGTGTCGGTGCGGTGGCCCTGGTCTCCGGCCTGGCGGCGGTGGGTGTGCTGTCCGGCGCCGGTACGGCCCTGGCCGACGAGTCTCCGCAGACTCAGGGCGGGGCGACGGCCACGATCAACGGCCTCAAGACGTACGGCGAGGCCGTGATCCACGAGGACGGTACGGATCTGACGGTCCCCGCGGGCCTGTTCGAGATGTCCGTCGACGGCGGCGGCACCCTCCAGACGTACTGCGTCGACCTGCACAACCCGACCCAGCGGGACGCGCACTACCAGGAGACCCCCTGGAGCGGCACCTCGCTGGGCGCCAACAAGGACGCCGGGCGCATCCGCTGGATCCTGCAGAACTCCTACCCCCAGGTCAACGACCTCGCCGCACTCGCCCGCAGGGCCGGGGCGAGCGGGCTGACCGAGCAGGACGCGGCGGCCGGCACCCAGGTGGCCATCTGGCGCTACTCGGACGGCGCGAAGGTCGACGCCGTGAACCCGGACGCCGAGAAGCTCGCGGACTACCTCCAGAAGAGCGCCCGGAACACCGCCGAGCCGCAGTCCTCCCTGACCCTGAACCCGTCCTCCGTCTCCGGGAACTCCGGTGGCCTGCTCGGACCGGTGACCGTGCACACCAACGGCGGCACCGTGACGGTGACCCCGCCCGCGGACGCGGCCGCTGCCGGAGTACGGATCACCGACAAGACCGGCAAGGTGATCACCTCGGCGCGGGACGGCAGCCGGCTGTACTTCGACGTCCCCGAGGGCACGCCGGACGGCTCCGCCCAGCTGACCCTCCAGGCCTCCACCACCGTGCCGGTGGGCCGCGCCTTCGCCTCCGACTCCCGCAGCCAGACCCAGATCCTGGCCGGCTCCAGCGAGTCCACGGTCTCCGCGACCGCGACCGCCACCTGGGCCGCCGAGGGCGCCATCCCGGCGGTCTCGGCCCGCACGAACTGCGCCAAGGGAGGCGTGGACGTCACCGTCGCCGACAAGGGCGACCAGCCGTTCACCTTCGAGCTGATGGGCGAGCAGCACACGGTGGCCGCCGGCACCGTGACCACGGTGTCCGTCCCCCTCCAGGAGGACCGCGCCTACGACTTCACCCTCACCGGCCCCAACGGCTTCAGCCGCCGCTTCACCGGCGTCCTCGACTGCAAGACCCAGGGCGTCATCACCACCAAGTCCGCCCAGACCCTGAGCGACCCCACCCCCGTGGCCCTCCCCGCCGACACCCCGGCCGGCACGGACCTCGCGGCGACGGGCGGCTCGGCGGTCACCCCGCTGATCGCGGGAGTGGCGATCGGGCTCGTGGTGATCGGCGGAGCGGTACTGGTGATCCTGCGCGGGCGGGAGGCGCAGGCGGGGGAGTGACGGGGCGCGTACGTCCCCGGGCTCTCCAGCCGTTCCGCCCATGCCCGAGATCACCCCGCAGACCCCGCTCACCCCGGCCCGGGCCCGTGCCCTGCTCGCGATGCTCCCCGCCGGGACGGAGATCGAGCCGGGCCTGACGGACCGGGAACTCGACGCCGTCGAGTCCCACTGGGGCTTCCGCTTCGCCCCGGAACACCGGACGCTGCTGAGCGCGGGTCTGCCGACGGGCCCGGGCTGGCCCGACTGGCGGGACGGCGCACCGGAGGACCTGGCGGAACGCCTGGCGTGGCCGGTGGAGGGCGTGCTGTCCGACGTGGAGTGCGACGCGTACTGGCACACCGGCTGGGGCCCGCGTCCGGAGGCATCCGGGCAGGCCCGGGAGGTGGCCGCCGCCCACCTCACCGAGGTCCCCCGCATGATCCCGGTCCACAGCCACCGTTATCTGCCGGGTGACCCGGACCGTGTGGGCGCCCCCGTACTGTCGATGTACCAGACGGACATCGTCTGCTACGGCGGCGACCTGGCCGGCTACTTCCACAACGAGTTCGGCGGTCTCATGCCGACCCGGGAGGACCAGGAGCGCGCCAGGCAGGCGGCGATTCCGTTCTGGTCGGGCTTGGTGGGGTGACGGCACCGTCCCCCTCTTCCGGGATGCTGGAGGCATGCGTGCCTCTCGTCTGATTCGTATGGCGCTGCTCGTGCAGTCGCGGCCCGGTGTGAGCGCTGCCGAGATCGCCCGGGAGCTGGAGGTTTCCGAGCGGACGGTGATCCGGGACGCGCAGGCGTTGCAGGACGCGGGGGTGCCGGTCCGGGCCGAGCGGGGGCGTGGGGGCGGGTACCGGCTGGCGCCGGGGCACCGGACGCGGCTGACCACGCTGCATCCCAGTGAGGCGGAGACGCTGTTCCTGTCCGGTCTGCCGACCGCGCTGCGGGACCTCGGGCTGGCGGGGGCGGCGGACGCGGCCCGGCTGAAGCTGTCGGCGACCCTGTTGCCGTCGCTGCGGGAGGCGGCCGAGTCGTCGGTGCGGCGGTTCCATCTGGACGCGCCGGCGTGGTTCCGGGAGCCGTCGGTACCGGAGTCGCTGCCGGAGCTGGCCCGGGCCGTGTGGTCGGACCGTACGGTCGAGCTGGCGTACGCGCGGCCGGGGCGGGACGGGGCGGCGCCGGACACGGTGACGCGGCTGCTGGAGCCGTACGGGCTCGTGCTGAAGGCGGGGGTCTGGTACGTCGTGGGGCGCGTGCCGGGGGAGGGGCGGGGCCGGGACGGTGCCTGGCGTACGTACCGCGTCGACCGCGTGACGGCGCTGGACCTGGCCCTCGGCCTCGACGAACCCTTCGTCCGCGATGCGTCCTTCGACCTGGCCGCGCACTGGCGGGCCCAGGCCGCCGGGTTCGCCCGGGCCCTGCTGCGGACGACCGTCACCGTGCGCGTGACGGAGCGGGGGCTGCGCCGGCTGCCCGCCGTGGTGGACGCGGCAGGTGTCGGTGAGGCGCTGGGCTCCGCGAGCGCGCCCGACGACGCCGGGCGGGTCACGCTCGACCTGCCGGTGGAGGCGGAGGACGTCGCCTTCGCCCAACTGGCCGAGCTGGGCGCGGAGGTGGAGGTGCTGGCCCCGGCGGGCCTGCGCGCCCGCTTCCGTGAGCGGGCGCGGGCGCTGGCCGAGCTGTACGGCGTGGATGTGGACGATCAGCGGTAGTCGTCCGGGGTGCCGGGCTGCCCGCGGAACTTGACCTCGTCGAAGTACGCCCACGCGTCCGGCCGGCTGCCGTCCACGTCCCGTACGCCGTAGACCTTGGCGAGTTCCGCGCTGGAGGTGGACTCGCGGTTCCAGCGGGCCGCCCGCTCCGGGTCGGCGGCGAGGGCGGCGACCGCGCGGGCGAGGTAGTACGGCGACTCGGCGACGGCGAAGTCCGGCTCCTTCGCCGCGGCGTCGCGCCAGTTCTCCTCGCTCACGCCGAAGTGGGCGAGCATCTGCTCGGAGCGCAGGAAGCCCGGCGTCACCGCGACCGCCGTACCCCCGTACGCCGCCAGCTCCTCGCCCAGCCCGAAGGCGATCCGGATCGGGGCGGTTTTCGCGAGGTCGTAGTAGAGGTTGTCGCGGTAGCGGCGGTTGAACTCCGCCGTGCCGTCGGTGACCTCCACCAGCAGCGGCGCGTCCGAGCGGATCAGCAGCGGGAGCGCGAGCGCCGCCGTGATCACATGCGACCGCACCCCCAGCTCCAGAATCCGCAGCCCGTCCGCGAGCGGCGTCTCCCAGCTCTTCTTCCCGAACACCGAACCGACGAGCAGATGCTCGCCGCCCCAGAGGTCGTTGACGAGGATGTCCAGCCGCCCCTGCTCCCGGTCGATCCGCTCGACGAGGGCCCGTACCTGGTCCTCCTCCAGATGATCGGTGGGGACGGCGATCCCGGCGCCCCCGGCCGCGCCGACCAGCTCCGCGGTCTCCTCGATGGTCTCCGTCGCCCTGCCGACCTCGCTGACGCGGTCGCGCGTGGTGCGGCCGGTGACGTAGACGGTGGCCCCGGCGCGGCCCAACTCCACGGCAAGCGCGCGGCCGGCACCTCGGGTGGCTCCGGCGACGAGGGCGATGCGGTGGGTGAGGGGGCGGGCGGTGTCCTGGGTGGTGGTGTCGTTCTCCATGCCCACCACGGTGCACGCCAAAGGTGACAGTTCACGTCACCTTTTTCGGCGGTGCCGGATTCCCGTGGTGCCCGAGCCAGGGAACCGGCGGGAGGGGGGCGGTACGCCGGCGCTACCGGGGTCCCGGGGCCGAAGCCCGGGGACCTTTCCATTCCCGCCCCCATGGCCGCCGGGGTCCTCACCGGACGCCGGAGGACACCTGGCCACCGACAGTGACAGAAGAGGCACCTTCGGCAGCGGCAAAGCCGCAGGTCACAACCCCCGGTCGATACGCGTTTCCGCGGAAGCCTTGCCGTACGGCAAGATGGGAGGTACTGCCCACTGCCAGATTTCAAGCTGCCGGACGGTTTCTCTTGGCTGAGTACATCTACACCATGCGCAAGGCGCGCAAAGCGCACGGCGACAAGGTGATCCTCGACGACGTCACCCTGAGCTTCCTCCCGGGGGCGAAGATCGGTGTCGTCGGACCGAACGGCGCGGGCAAGTCGACCGTCCTGCAGATCATGGCGGGACTGCAGCAGCCGTCGAACGGTGACGCCTTCCTGTCGCCCGGCTACAGCGTCGGCATCCTGCTCCAGGAGCCCCCGCTGAACGAGGAGAAGACGGTCCTGGAGAACGTCCAGGACGGCGTCGCCGGGATCAAGGGCAAGCTCGACCGGTTCAACGAGATCGCCGAGCTGATGGCGACCGACTACTCCGACGCGCTGCTCGACGAGATGGGCAAGCTCCAGGAGGAGCTGGACCACGCCAACGCCTGGGACCTCGACGCCCAGCTGGAGCAGGCCATGGACGCGCTGGGCTGCCCGCCCGGCGACTGGAAGGTCACCAAGCTCTCCGGTGGCGAGAAGCGCCGCGTCGCGCTCTGCAAGCTGCTCCTGGAGCAGCCCGACCTGCTGCTCCTCGACGAGCCCACCAACCACCTCGACGCCGAGTCGGTGAACTGGCTGGAGCAGCACCTGGCCAAGTACCCGGGCACCGTCGTGGCCATCACCCACGACCGGTACTTCCTGGACAACGTCGCCGAGTGGATCCTCGAACTCGACCGCGGCCGCGCCTACCCGTACGAGGGCAACTACTCCACCTACCTGGAGACCAAGCAGACGCGTCTGAAGGTCGAGGGCCAGAAGGACGCCAAGCGCGCCAAGCGGCTCAAGGAAGAGCTGGAGTGGGTGCGGTCCAACGCCAAGGGGCGTCAGGCCAAGTCCAAGGCCCGTCTCGCGCGGTACGAGGAGATGGCGGCCGAGGCCGACAAGATGCGGAAGCTGGACTTCGAGGAGATCCAGATCCCGCCGGGCCCGCGTCTGGGCAACATCGTGGTCGAGGTCAACGACCTCAACAAGGCGTTCGGCGAGAAGGTCCTCGTCGACGACCTGAGCTTCACGCTGCCGCGCAACGGCATCGTCGGCATCATCGGCCCGAACGGCGCCGGCAAGACCACGCTGTTCAAGATGATCCAGGGTCTGGAGACCCCGGACTCCGGCGACATCAAGGTCGGCGACACCGTCAAGATCTCGTACGTCGACCAGAGCCGCGAGAACATCGACCCCAAGAAGACGCTGTGGGAGGTCGTGTCCGACGGCCTCGACTACATCAACGTCGGCCAGGTCGAGATGCCGTCCCGCGCGTACGTGTCGGCCTTCGGCTTCAAGGGCCCGGACCAGCAGAAGCCCGCGGGCGTGCTGTCCGGCGGTGAGCGCAACCGCCTCAACCTCGCGCTCACCCTCAAGCAGGGCGGCAACCTGCTGCTCCTCGACGAGCCCACCAACGACCTGGACGTCGAGACGCTGTCCTCGCTGGAGAACGCGCTCCTGGAGTTCCCCGGCTGCGCCGTGGTCGTCTCCCACGACCGCTGGTTCCTGGACCGAGTGGCCACGCACATCCTCGCGTACGAGGGCGACTCCAAGTGGTTCTGGTTCGAGGGCAACTTCGAGTCGTACGAGAAGAACAAGATCGAGCGGCTCGGTGCCGACGCCGCCCGCCCGCACCGCGCCACCTACAAGAAGCTGACCCGGGGCTGATCACACCTTGCGCCACATCTACCGCTGCCCGCTGCGCTGGGCGGACATGGACGCGTACGGCCACGTCAACAACGTGGTGTTCCTCCGCTATCTGGAGGAGGCCCGTATCGACTTCCTGTTCCGCCCGGACAAGGACTTCCAGCAGGGGTCGGTCGTGGCGCGACACGAGATCGACTACAAGCGGCAGCTCGTCCACCGGCACGCGCCGGTCGACATCGAGCTGTGGGTCACCGAGATCAGGGCCGCGTCCTTCACCCTCACCTACGAGGTGAAGGACGACGATCTCGTCTACGTCCGGGCGTCCACCGTGATCGTCCCGTTCGACTTCGAGGCCCAGCGGCCGCGCCGGATCACCGCCGAGGAGCGCGAGTTCCTCGGCGAGTACACCGACGACGGCGGCAAAACCGGCGCGGCCGGCGAGGAGGAGGCCGTCGCCGCATGACGGTGCTCCACCTCGCCGACGAGAGGGAGGCGGCGGATCTCGGCGCCTTCCTCTCCCGGCTGCTCCATTACGACCGTGGAGCGGCGGTACGCCTCCAGGCGGCCGGTACGGCGCTCGCCGTGTTCGGCCGGCCGCCGTCCTTCGAGGTGCTCGCCATCCGCGCGGCGCGGCTCGCCAAGCCGTACGAGGACGGGCTCGACGTCACCCTCGACGCGACCGTCTCCGCGGGTGAGCTGCTGGAGGCCCTGGACGACCGGGCGGCCACCGCGGCCGTACCCACCGCCGTCACGGGCCCGCCGTGGGCCGGGGTGCTGCCGCCGCGCGGCGGCTGGCGGCCCGAGCCGGGGCTGCCCGCCCCGGAGGAACTGCGCCGTACCGTCGGTCAGTCGGTCGCGGAGTTCCGCGCCCGCACCGAGGAACTGGCCCCCGAGGCGCGCACCCGCGCCGAACTGGACCGTACGGGGCGGGAGATCTGGTCCCGCGAGATCGGTACGACCCGGCTGCCGCTGCGCGCCGTGCACGCGGCGCACTCGCTCGGCTTCCTGCGCCCCGGCACCGGCGTGGAAGACGTCGTCCTGCTGTCCTCGGGCACCTGGCTGAGGCTGCGCACGCCGTACGGCTCGGTCGCCGTGCGCGGGGCGGGACTTGGGGCGCTCGGCGTCAGCGTGCGCTGACCACTCCCGTTGTCAGCCCTCGGTGTTCACCATCGAAGCGGCCGCGTACGTCAGGTAGTTCCACAGCGTCCGCTCGTGCTCCTCGGAGAGCCCCAGCTCGTCCACGGCCACGCGCATGTGCTTCAGCCAGGCGTCGTGCGCGGCGCGGTCCACGGCGAAGGGCGCGTGCCGCATGCGCAGGCGGGGATGCCCCCGGTTCTCGCTGTAGGTGGTCGGTCCGCCCCAGTACTGCATGAGGAAGAGCGTCAGCCGCTCCTCGGCCGGCCCGAGGTCCTCCTCCGGGTACATCGGCTTGAGCAGCGGGTCCTCCGCGACACCCTCGTAGAAGCGGTGGACGAGCCGCCGAAACGTCTCCTCCCCGCCGACCTGCTCATAGAAGGTCTGCTCCTGAAGCGTGCCACGCCGGATCTCTTTCACCCGTCCATGGTCTCAGACGGGGGGACCGAGGACCTGGGTCGTAGGACCCCTGCCCGGTGCCGTGGGGCTACGACGCGTCCGGGTCGGTGGGGCGCGTACGCCGCCGCCGGTCCAGTTCGGTGTAGCGGGCGCGCATCGCGTCGCTGGCCGCGGGACCGGCGCTGAAGACGTACGCCTCGCTGTCGTCGAGGCGCTTGCCGGTGCGGGCGTCGACCACGACCGGGTCGGACTCCTCGCCGGTCTCGGCGTCGATGAGGATCATGGAGCGGTCCTCGGGGTCGAGGTGACGGTTGCCCCAGGCGGCGAGGGCGACGATCACGGGGCGCAGGGAGCGGCCGAGGTCGGTGAGGACGTACTCGTGGCGGACGGGGTTCGTCTGGTACGGGCGCCGCTCCAGGAGGCCGTCGCCGACCAGGGTCTTCAGCCGGGCGGTGAGCATGCTGGTGGAGATGCCGAGGCTCTGCTGGAACTGGTCGAAGCGGGTGTAGCCGTCGAAGGCGTCATGAAGGATCAGCAGCGTCCACCACTCGCCGACGTGCCGCACCGTGGTCGACAGCGGGCACTCGCGGTCCTCCAGCCTGATCCGGTTCGGCATGGCACTCTCCCTGGTTACTGCTAAAGTCGAAGTTACTTGCTTCTATTTTAGCAGTGACCGGGTGACCGGTACCGAGCCATGTCGTCATGTCCCTGTCTGTGAGGCGCTCCCATGACCGAGAACCCCGACGCCGTCGAGCTGCCGGAGGTCGTCCGGCGTTATCTGCGGGCGCACGACGCGCACGACGTCCCCGCCGCCCTGGCCGCGTTCACGCCCCAGGCCGTTGTCGCGGACGACGGGCAGACCTACGAGGGCACCGTCGCCATCGCGCGCTGGCTGGAGCGGGCCGGCTCCGAGTACACGTACACGACCACGCTTGTCGGTGCCGAGAGCGAGGGACTCGACCGCTACACCGTCGTCCAGCACCTCGAAGGCGACTTCCCCGGCGGCACCGTCGACCTGCGCTACCGCTTCGCCCTCGACGGCGGGCTGATCAGCCGGCTCGACATCGCCCCCTGACGACGACCGGATTCGAGGAAGCATGAAGACCTGGTTCATCACCGGCGGGACCCCCGGCGGCTTCGGCATGGCCTACGCCGACGCCGCCCTCGAACGCGGCGACAACGTCGTCCTCACCGCCCGCCGCCCCAAACTCCTGGCCGACTGGGCCGCCCACCACGGCGACCGGGCGCTCGTCCTCCCCCTGGACGTCACCGACACCGAGCAGATCCGCGACGCCGTCCGCACGGCGGAGGATCACTTCGGCGGCATCGACGTACTGGTCAACAACGCGGGGCGCGGCTGGTACGGCTCCGTCGAAGGCACGCCCGAGGCCGACGTCCGGCGCTCCTTCGAGCTGAACTTCTTCTCCGTCACGGAGATCCTCCGCGCCGTCCTTCCGGGCATGCGGGCGCGTCGCAGCGGTTGGATCGTCACCATGTCCTCCGTCGCCGGACTGCGGGGCGTCCCCGGATTCGGCTACTACAGCGCCGCGAAGTTCGCCGTCGAGGGCCTGACGGAAGCGCTGCGCGAGGAGCTGGCGCCGTTCGGCATCCACGTCCTCGCCGTCGAACCGGGGGCCTTCCGGACCCACGCGTACGCCTCCTTCGCCGACGAGTCGGTGTCCGAGTCGGTCGACGCGTATCTGCCGTTCGTCGAGTCGGTCCGTACGGCGATGATCGAGCAGGACGGGCGGCAGCCGGGGGATCCGGAGCGGGGGGTGCGGGCTGTCCTGGACGCGATGGACCGGGAGGAGCCTCCGCGGCGGATCGTGCTGGGGGCGGGGGGTTATGAGGCGGTCCACGGGCAACTGGTGGGAATGGTGGAGGAGTTGCGGGTCTACGAGGCGGCTTCGCGGGGTGCGGACTTTCCGCCTGGGGAATAGCCGCGGAGACGGGTGAGTGTGAGTGAGCCCGGGCTCGACCGGCATCTGTACGGTGCCGAAGTAGCATGCGCCGCCGAAACCCCGAGACCGGGCACGGACACCCGCACGCCCCCGCCGAAGTCCGCCCCGCCCTGGCGGTAGCCGGCCGGCATCCGCGCGGGCGGATGGCGAGTTGCCCGCTGGAGAGGTCCCGGATTCACGGGTGGACGAGGGGGCCTGCTTCTTCTTCCGGGTCGGTCTGGGGGACGAGGGTACGTATGTGTCCGGCAGCTTCGGCGCCTGGACGCTGGAGTGTGCCTGAGCGGTGGGTACGTGCCTGACGCGTTCCTCGCCCGCAGCTGATCACCGTTGATGTGCGAAGGGGCCCCGGATTTCTCCGGGGCCCCTTTGGTCGCGTGCCGGTTCAGCCTCGGCGGATCGTGATCGTTGTCCACGCGCCCACGTGGACGCGGTCGCCGTCCTGGAGGGGGACCGGGACGAAGGGCTGGATGGGTTCGTCGCCGCCGTTGACCGTGGTGCCGTTGGTGGAGTTCTGGTCGACTACCGCCCAGGTGCCGTCCGGCTGTTGGACCAGGACCGCGTGCTGGTGGGAGACGCCGGGGTCCTCCGGGGGGACCGAGAGGTCGATGTCGGGGGTGTCGCCGGTGGAGTGGCGGCGGCGGCCGATGGTGAGCTGGTTGCCGGTGAGGGGGCGCTGCTGCTCGGGGGAGTAGGCGGGGAGGTTGAGGCCTGCCGCCTCCGGGCCGGAGCGCTGCATCATCGCCATGAAGTACTCGCGGTCCGGGCCGATGGTCGCCGTCCACGTGGCCGGGCCCTGCTGGTAGCCCGAGGGGGGCTGCTGCGAACCCTGCTGCGGGTAGCCGTAGCCGCCGGACGGGCCGTTCGGCGCCGGGGACGACGACGGCGGGGAGATTACCCAGTCGTCGGCGGCGCCGCCGAAGGACGGGCCGCCGTTGTTCGGGCGGCCGCCGCCTTCCTGCGGGTAGCCGTAGCCGCCCGGGGGCGGCGGGGTCTGCCGGGACGGGGCGCCGCCGAACGCGGAGGGCGCCTGGCCGGGGACACCGGGGGCACCGGGGGTGCCGGGGAAGCCGGAGGGGTCGCGGCCGTAGGGGGGCTGGGCTCCGCCGGCCTGCGTGCCGGGCTGCCCCCGGTCGAAGCCGGAGGGGCCACCCGGGCCACCCGGGCCACCGGGACCGCCCTGGCCGCCCGGGCCCGAGGGCTCGCGGCCGAACGGCGGCTGGCCGGCAGGTCCACCCGGTCCACCCGGTCCACCCGGTCCGCCCTGGCCGCCGGGGCCGCCGGGGCCACCCTGCTCACGGCCGCCGCCGAACGGCGAAGGGCCGCCGCCCTGGCCACCCTGGCCCGGCCGCTCCCGTTCGAACATCGACGGGCGTCCCTGGCCGCCAGGACCACCGGCAGGAGCGCCGGGTCCGCCCTGGCCCCCGCCGAACCCCTGCGGCGGCCCGCCCGGACGGCCGCCGCCGAACCCCGACGGACCCCCCGCCGTCTGCGGAGGCGTCGCCGGGCCGCCGCCGCGCGCGGCGCCGAACGGGGTCGGGCCCGAGGGCTCGTTGTCGAAGGGGGGTATCGGCTCGGCCGGGCGGTTGACCTGGGAGGGGCGGGAGCCCTGGTACTCGTAGCCGTCACCGCCGCCGTAGGAGGCGCTCGGCGGCTGGAAGCGGGGCTGCTGACGGCCCGCGCCGGGCGGGGACGCCGGGGTGTACGAGGTGGCCGTGTTGGTGAGGAAGTTCCACCGGCACTCCTCGCAGAACGGCGCGCCGCCCTCGCGGGGCGTACGGCACTGCGGGCACAGCTCCGGGTTTCCGGACGGCGCGGGGCCGCGGCCCTCGGCGCGCGGCGGCGGGAAGCCGTAGCCGCCGGAGGACGGCGGCGGGGGCGGGGGTACGGCACCGGCCATGCGGTGACCGCACACCTCGCACCAGTCGTCGGCACCCGACTGGTGTCCGTTCGGGCAGGTCGGCATGTCGGTGCTACCCCTTCTCCTGAGGCACTTGTTTCTGCAGGGTCACTTCTTCACGCGGACGGTCTTGGTGGACCGCGTTTCGAGGGTCATCTCGTCGGCCTCGGTGACCTTCGCTTTCAACCGCACAGTACCTGTCGAGGCGTCCACCACGTCCACCACCTTCGCAAGCAGTTTCGCAGTATCCGCGTTCCCCGACACCCGCGCGAGCTGAACCGCACGCCCCAGTTTGGCCGTTGCTCCGTCCATATCGCCCGCTTTGCGGAGGTCTATCCCCTGCTGGATGACCTGCGCCAGTTCGGCCTGACCCGTGTAGTGGGCGACTTGGGGATTGATGGCGGTGGAGGCGGTCAAGTCGTCGGTCCACACGGCCCGTACGAGCCCCTGCGCGCCCAGGTTCTGTGCCGTGCCCCCAGGTTGGGGGACCACCAGGGATACCCGCGCGGCCAGCATCTCGTGGCCGAGTCCGGCCGCCGGGACCGTCACGCACAGGTGGTAGTCGCGGGACTCGTCGCCCCAGGAGCCGGTCGGATAGTCCCCGGCGCGCGGGCCGGCCTCCGTGCGGCGGCCGGTCAACTCCTCCACCGAGGGGGCCACTTGCTTGAGGTACGAGACGACGGCGCCGGCCGGGGTCCACACCCGCAGGGCGACGTCGGCGACCTCCTTGCCCATCGTCTTCTCCATCATCGCGGTGAAGTCACCGGCCAGATGGGCCGGATCGGCCACGATGTCGGCGCTGCCGAGCAGGGCCGAGGCGATGGCTGTGACTTCTTTCACTTCCCAGTCGGTGCCCACCCCGCGGGCGTCGCAGGTGAAGCGTCCGGCGCACGCCTCCAGAGTGGCCCGCAGCGCCTCGGGCGCCTCGTGCTCGTTGCGCCCGTCGGTGAGCAGGACGCCGTGCCGGATCTCCACGTCCGCCGAGGCGAGCAGCCGGTCGGCCAGGCGCAGCCAGGACCCGATGGCCGTACCGCCGCCTGCCGTGAGACGGCGCAGCGCCCGCTTGGCCTGCTCGCGGGTGGTGGCGTCGGCCACCGCGAGGCGCCCACCGCCCGGGTAGGCCTCGCGGGCGACGTGCGTGCCGTCGATCACCGCGAAACGGGTGCCGTCGCGCAGGGCGTCCAGGGCGGCGGCCGTGGCGTCGCGGGCGTTGCGCAGTTTGGCGGGCGGGTAGTCCATGGAGCCGGAGCAGTCCACCATGAGCACGACGGCGGCCGAGGGGCCCCGGCCCGTACCGGCTCCCGACGCCGGCCCGGCCGCCCCGGCAACCCCGGCCACCCCGGCCGCCCCGGCGACCCCAGTCGTCCCGGACACCGTGCCGCCGCCCGTCGCCGTCACCGTCACGACGGCGTGGACCTCGCGGCCGTCCTCCGGCAGGAACTCGTTCTGGTAGACCTCCACCGAGAACGCCGGCCCCGCCGGTTTCGCGAAATTGGCCATGCTGCTTCACATCCCCCAAGAAGCACCCCGCCGAGGCGGGGCGGTGCGTGGGCCGCGATCCCGGTCCCCTCCGGTCTTGCGGCTGCTTCCCCGTGCGCGGCCGCCCCACGGCGCGCGGTGGTCGCCGCGCGCGAACGGCCTCAGGCCGATCCTGCCCCCGGAGCGGGCGCGGGGAACGGTACGACGGCCACTGTTACGTTGTCGTGCCCGCCGCCGTCCAGCGCGTGCCCGACGAGCACCCGCGCGGCGTGCAGCGGACGCTCCGCCGCGTCCGGCGGCACGATGCGGGCCAGCTCCTCGGCCGTCTCGGCGTAGTTCCACAGGCCGTCGGTGCAGACGATCACCACGCCGGCCCGGTCGGGCTTGAACGACGCGGTGTGCGGCTCCAGTTCGTAGGCGTCGGCGCCGAGCCAGCCGGTGATCGCGTGGGCGCGCTCGTCGGCGTAGGCCTCGGCCTCGTTCATCAGTCCGGCCGCGACCATCTGCGCGGCCCAGGAGTCGTCCTCGGTGAGGCGGGCCGGGGCGGCGGTGCGGTCGTCGGGCACCCAGTAGGCGCGGCTGTCGCCGACCCAGCCGACGACCAGCAGCCCGGAGGTGACGACCGAGGCGACGATGGTGCAGGCCGGGGCGTTCTGGTGCGGGGTGTGCTCGCGGGCCTCGTCGGGCTCCCCGGCGAGCGCGTCCACGGCCTGCGCGGCGGTGACGATCGCCTCGTGCATGGCCTGCTGCGGATGCGTGCCGCGCGGCAGGGCCGCGAGCAGGCTGTCGCCGGCCGCGCGCGAGGCGGCCATGGAGGCCTCGTCGGGGCGGGTCGCGGAGGAGACGCCGTCGCAGACGACGGCGACGGAGGCGGGCGCGCCGTCGGGCAGCGCGGTGTGCGCGACGGCGAAGGCGTCCTCGTTGCGGTGGTGGCGCAGACCCCGGTCGCTGACGGCGGCCAGCGGGCCCGACTCCCGTTCCATGTGGTCGCGTTCGCGGGGCTGGGCGTGGCCGCAGTTCTCGCAGTAGCCGTCGCCGTCCACCCGGCCGGCCCGGCAGGCCACGCAGACCGGCGCGGGCTCGGCCGGACCGGAAGAGGGCTCGGCCGGACCGGAAGAGCGCTCGCCGCGCGGGTCCGGCGCCTGGAGCGCGTACTCCTCCGGCTCGCTGGGCCGGTCCAGGCGTACGCCCCCGGAGGCCGCCTCGGGCCCCGGCAGCGGCGCGCCGCCGGAGTCGGTGCCGGGCACGTCGGTGGCGCGGTGCGTCCTCGGCTCGGCGCTGTCCGGTCCCGGCGGCTCGGGGTCGGGCCAGTCCACGCCGGCGGCGCCCGCCATGGCGAGCGTCGGCTCGTCCCCGGGCGGCACCTGGGAGAGGTCGTAACCGCAGGCACCGCAGAAGAGGTCGCCGGGTTCGAGCGGCTCCGCGCAGCTCGGGCACTTCGGCAGTGCGGCCTGCTGGGGCATCTGTGACATTCGCCTACACCCACGTCCGGGGGCGGTAACGGTTGGCCCGTTCCACCAGTTCGATCCTCTCCTCGCCGCCGGGCGCCAGCCGGGCCAGCGTGCGGTACGCGCGTTCCAGACCGAACCGGAGACCCCGTTCGTCCAGACCGCTGCCGAGCAGCACCCGTCCGCCCGGGGCGGGCGAACCGGCGCCCCTGCCCTGGGAGAGTATCCAGTCCAGGGCGCAGCCGAGGACTTCCGCCGACAACCGCTCGCGCCGCGCCGGGTCCAGGCCGTACGCGTCCAGCGCCTCGATCTGGCCCGCCGCGGCGGTCAGATCGTCCAGGAACGGTACGTCACCCGGGCTCGCCGTGCGCTGTCTGAGCCGGGCCCGTACGGCCGCGACCCGGGCGGCGGTGTAGTGGATGGACGACTCCGGCACCGACTCCAGGGTGTCCACCGCGCCGGTGCGGTCCCCGGCGGCGAGCCGCACCCGGGCGAGTCCGAACGCGGCGCTGACGAAGCCCGGGTCGGTCGCCCACACCAGCCGGTAGTACTCGGCGGCGTTGTCCAGCTGGCCCAGCACCTCCGCGCACAGGCCGAGCGCCAGCTTGGGCGCGGGTTCGCCGGGGAAGGCGTCGTAGACCGCGTCGAAGGCGAGGGCGGCGTGCGCGAGGTCGCCGGTGGCAAGCGCGGTCACACCCCGGTACCAGACCACCCGCCAGTCGTCAGGGCGCTCCGCCTCCAGGCGGGCCAGGGTGGTCAACGCGGCCTCGGAGTCGCCGAGTTCGAGCCGGGCCCGGACGCGTCGCAGTCGGGTCTCCACGGTCTGCGCGGGGGCCGCGTCCAGGGCGGCGAGGAGTTCGCCCGGGGCGGTGGCGGTCAGGCCCGCGAGGAACCCGGCGTCCGGGTCGTTCGGGTCGACCAGCGGGACCGGCAGCGCGAGCGCGGCGGCGGCCGTGTCCACCGCCCTGACCAGTGCCGGGGGCGGAGCCGAGGACGTACGGTCCGGGCCGCGCGTGCCGAGGCGGGACACCTCGCCGTCCAGCACCGGGAACAACTCGGTGTCCGTGACCCGCACTTCGGGCCCGAACAGGGTCGACAGGGCGGGCCGGGGCTGCCCGGTCTGGAGCGCGACCACCTCGCGCAGCACCCCGGTGAGCTGCTCGGCCATCTCCTGAGCGGAGGCGAACCGGCGGGCCGGGTCGGGGTCGGTCGCGCGGACCAGGAAGCGGTAGAAGGACTCGTAGCGCCGGAACACCTCGATGGTGTCGGGGTCGGGCAGCGAGTCGGCGTAGACGGTCGTGTAGCCCTGGAAGTCGAAGGTGAGGACGGCCAGGGTGCGGCCCACCGTGTACAGGTCGCTGGCCGGGGAGGGGCCGACGTCCGCGACCTCGGGGGCCTGATAGCCCACCGTGCCGTAGATCGCGGACTCCTCGTCGTCGATCCGGCGCACCGCGCCCATGTCGATCAGCTTGAGCTGGTCCTCGGTCTGGATGGCGTTGTCGACCTTGAAGTCGCAGTACAGCAGGTTGCGGCTGTGCAGATGGCCGAGCGCCTCCAGGGCCTCGATGCCGTACGCGCACGCCTGCTCCACCGGGAGCGGGTCGCGGCGCCCCTCGGGCGTGCGGCGGGCGTTGGCGATCTCCTTCAGGGACTTGCCGCCGACGTACTCCATGACGATGTAGCCGTCCAGGGAGCCGGTGCGCTGGTCCAGGTGCTCGACGAAGTTGTAGATGCGCACGATGCCGGCGTGCTCGATCTCCGCGAGGAACCGGCGCTCGGAGATCGCCGCCTCCATCGCGTCCTGGTCGCCGGTGTCGAGGAGGCCCTTGAGCACCACCCAGCGGTCGGAGACGGCCCGGTCGACGGCGAGGTAGATCCAGCCGAGCCCGCCGTGCGCGAGACAGCCCGCCACCTCGTACTGCCCGTGCACGATGTCCCCGCCGCGCAGCTTCGGCACGAAGGAGTACGGGTGGCCGCACTTGGTGCAGAAACCCTCCGTGCGGCCCGGACGCTCCCCGCGCGCCCTGCCGACCGGCGCCCCGCAGTCCGAGCGGGAGCAGTACCGCTTGCGCTCGGGCACCTGCGGGTTCTCCAGCACCATCGCGCGTGGGTCGGGCCTGGGCACCTGCGGCACCGCGACGAGACCGGCGCCGAGCCGTCCCCGCCCGGACGGGCCCGAGGACGCGCCCGAACTGCGCACCGACACCGAACGCCCGGTGGCGCGGCCCGAGGAGGCGCGGGAGAGCCGCCCCGACACCGAGCGGTGCGAGCGGGAGGACTGCGAGGAGGTGCGGGCGCTGCGCGAACTGCCGCTCTCCGCAGGGCCGGTGGCCTCCCGGGTCGCGGCGGAACCCGTCACCGGGACCGCCGCCGGGGCCACCACGGGCGTCACCATGGGGGTCACCGCCGGCGTCACCGCCGGGGCGACCACGGGTGCCAGACCGCAGGTGTCGCAGTACAGCTCCCCGCCGCCCACGTCCTCGTACGTGCCCGCGCAGTCCGGGCGCTGGCACGCGTGCCGTTCCTCGCTCACCGCTCGTCCCCCTGTCCGTCCGTGGGCCCGTGCTCCGGCACCTTCGGCGCGGTGAGCAGTTCGGCCGCCATGTGCTGGTAGCGCAGCACCGCCTGCTCGGCCACGCGCAGATCGCAGGGCGCGCTCCACAGCATGCGGCGGGCCGCGTCGTACCGCTCGATCAGCAGCGGGTCCTCGGCCAGACCGTGCCGGGCGACCTTCGCGCGGTAGGCGTCGAGCCGGCCGCGCAGCTCGGCGCGGACCGCGAGCGGCGCGGTCACGGCGGTCAACGACTCGCGGGCGCGCAGCAGTTCGTCCTCCGCCCGCTGCTCCAGGGACTCCAGGAGCGGGGAGAGCCGGTGCCAGCGGGCCTGCCTGCGGTACTCCGCCGCCGTCGCCAGCTGCTCCTGGAGCACGGTCGGCGGGCCGCTCACCACCGGTACCTCGGTCGCCGCGATCTTCGCCAGGACCTCGCCGCGCGCGGTGCGCGCCTCGGCCAGCGTGCGGTCGGCGCGCAGCAGTATGTCCCGCAGCCGGATCAGCCGCTCCTCGGCGTCCTGGCGGACGGTCAGCACCGCGTCGATCTCCCGGCGCACGTCCTCAAGGGCGCGTGCCTCGCGGTCGTAGACCGTGGTGTCCGGGCGGCCGCCGCCGGGCGCCGAACTCCCCTGCGCGGGCGTCCAGTAGGCGAGCGGGTCGCTGATCACCCGGGCGCGCAGCGCGGTCAGCGTGGCCGTGATGCCCTCCAGGTCGTCACCGGCCGGGTGTTCACCGGGGCGCACCCCGACGGAGTGGGCGAGCGAGCGGGTGCGGTGGAGTTCGGCGGCGAGTAAATCTATGCGGGCGGGCAGCGCCGACCACACCGCGTCGGCGGCGACCACCACGTCCAGGGAGGACGCGTACAGCTCGTTCATCCGGCCGACCAGCGCGGACAGCGTGTAGCTCTCGCTGAGCCTGCCGCTGCCGGCCGGGAGCGCGGAGCCCGCCAGGGTCACCGCGTCGCCGCGCAGCAGCCCGGTCAGCTCCACCAGGTCCTCACGGCTGGACCAACGGCGCCGGGAGCGGATCTCGCGGGCCCGGCGCAGCGCGGCCGTGTACGCGTCGAAGCAGGCCCACAGCACGCTGATGGCCTCCTCCGCGGCCGTCCAGCGCTCCTTGGTGACACCGGTCAGCTCGGCGCCCTCCAGGAGTCTGCGGCCCGCGTGGTCCTGGAGCGCGAGCAGCGAGGTCTCGATCGCCTCGTGCTCCTGGCCGAGCCGCGCCAGCGCACGGTCCACCTCGTCCCGGTCCATCACCGGCCCGGCGGGGTCCGTGACGCCCATCGATCACCTCTCGCTGTCCAGTCGGCGCTGTCTTCCTGCCCGGTCCGCTCAGCTCTCACCCCGGTACTCCGGCGTGGGCGGGCGGTACGGCTTCGCGTCCTCGCCCAGTGTCGCCGACAGCCACTTGTCGTACGACGCCTGCCAGCCGTCGGAACGGTAGTCCGCGAGCACGCGGTTGACGCGGCCCACCAGGTCCCCCGCGTCCTTGTTCATGGCCACGCCGTAGTACTCGGTCGTGAAGGCGGGGCCCTTGAGTTCGAGCGTCGGGTCCTGGGCGGCCTGGCTCGCGGCGAGCGCGCCGTCGGTGATCACCGCGTCCGCCTCGCCGAGTTGGAGCCGGACCAGGCAGTCCAGCTGGTTGGGTACGGCCTCGGCGACGACCGCCTTCACCGCCCCCGACTTCACGTCCTGCTCCAGCTTCTTGCGCGCGGTCGAGCCCGCCGCCGTGCACACCCGCCGGCCCGCGAGGTCCCGATACCCCTTCACCGGCGAGGACTTGGGGGCCAGCACCTGCTGCCCAGTCCTGAAGTACGGCGCGGAGAACGCGACGTCCTTCAGCCGCTCGCAGCTGATCGTCATCGTGCGCACCACCATGTCCACCCGGCCCTCCTGGAGCGCCGCGATGCGCCGGCTGGTCGGGATCGCCTTGAACTGCACGGCGTCCGGGTCGCCCACGATGTCCTCGGCGATCCGGTGCACCAGGTCGATGTCGAAGCCCTCCAGCTCCGCGCCCGGGTTGTTCGGATTGCGGTAGCCCCAGCGGTAGCTGTTCTGGTCCACGCCGACGACCAGCTTGCGCTTGCCGGGACGGGCCCGTATCGCGTCGATGGTCTTCCCGCTCGCCTTCGACGGCGGCAGCGACCGGTCCTGCGCCTTCGCGTCCACGCAGTCGGAGGCGCGCGCCTGGCTGCCCTCCGCCACCGGGCCCACCGACGTCACCGGGCCGGGCTCCGGCTGCGCCTGGGTGCGCGGGAGCAGCAGCACGAAGGCGAGGGCGAAGGCACACAGCACCGCCATCGCGCCGACCCCGCCCCAGCCGCGCAGCCGGGTGCCGGCCCCGCCCCAGCCGCGTGGCCGGGCGCCTCCTCCTGCCGCGTCCATGTTCCGGCCCCCTGTCACCTGTACTCCGAAAGCCTGCGCCCGATGCCGAGCACCGCACCGGCCGCGCCGAGCACACCGAGGGCGGCGGCGCCCGCGGGCAGCCCGGTCATCGCGTCGCGGCCGTCCCCGGCCGCGCGCTCGAACTCCGTCTGCTCGTGGCCGATGGCGCGGCCGAGGTTCTCGTCCACGCCGTCGAAACACTCGCCGGTGGTGCCCTTGGCGCCGATCACCATGGCCAGCGCCTGCTGGTAGTCGCCCCGGTCGTCCTCGTCGTGGGCGTCGGCGTGCCGCTTCTTCCACTCCGTCATGTTCCGGGTGGCCGCCGCGACCGGCCGCGCGCCCGCCGGGTCGTCGGCGAGGGAGCCGGCCCGCTTCAGGCTGCCGCCCAGCTTGGCCAGCTCCTGGTCGAAGCCGTAGTAGTACGTGTCGTACACCGTGCCGTCGACCTCGGTCGTCTCGGCGCCGCGCGCCACCAGGCCCAGGTTCTCGTTGCCGCGCGCCTTCAGGGCGGCGATCTGGGCGCTGTGCAGGACGTTCAGGGAGCGCACGCCGTGCTTGTAGGAGCCGTTCAGACCGGCGCGGGCGACGGTGTGGCCGACGAGCAGCCACAGCAGCACCACCGTGGTGGCGGCGGTGGCGGCGACCAGGCCCTGGTTCAGGACGCGGTTGGTGCGCCGGTACTCGCGGTGCTGCGCCCAGGCGAGCGCGCCGAGCGCGAGGACGCCGAGGGCGATGGCCGCCCACGGGTACGGGGTCGCGTCGCCGTAGTCGGCGGCCAGCCGCTGGTTCTCCTTGGTGTACAGGTCCTCGGCGGCCGGCAGCATGTCCTGCTGCATCTTCTCGTTGGCGTAGCGCAGATAGGCGCCGCCGACCGGATAGCCCTGCCGGTTGTAGACCCGGGCGCGCTCGATCAGGCCCTTGTACTCGGGCAGCAGCCGGTTCAGCTTGGCGATGGCCGTCGCCGCGGGGGAGTCCGGCTCGGAGTTGCCGGCGGCCTTGACCAGACCGGCGGCGGCCCGGCTGATGTCCTTCTCGTACCGGTCCCGGGTCTCCGGCGTCTCCTGCCCGCCCGCCAGAAAACCGCTGGAGACCGTGGTGTTGGCGTCCGCGAGGGAGCGGTAGACCGAGGCGGCCCCGGAGCTGAGCGGCTGGCTGCCGTGCAGCACGTCGTCGGCGGCGGCCGCGCGCTCCCCGCTCTGCCACGCGGTGACCGCGCCGAACGCCACGACCAGCAGGGCGAGTACGGCCCCGATGACCCGCAGCCGCCCCGGCTCGGTGGTCGCGGCGGACCGCAGCCGCTCGGCGCCCTCGGCGAACGCGGTACGGCGGGCGGCGGGTTCGGGTACGGCGGCGGGACGGGCGCCCGGGGCGCGGCCGGTCTGGGTCGGGACGACGGATGGAGCGGCGGGTGGGACGGCCATGGCGGGTTGCGTGAGCGCGCCGGGCTGCGCGGCCGCGACGGCCTGTGCGGGCACGGCGGGCTGCGCGGGCACGGCGGAGCCTGCCGTCGGCGGTGTGCTGCTCCTCGGCGGTTGTGTCACCCGACCTCCCCCATGGTCATCGTTCGCCGCCCAGTATCACCGCCCGCACCGACTTCCGCACCAGCGTTCGCCGCATCTCGCCCGGACGACGGCATGTCACGGACCGCCCAGGAGCACGAACTGTCCAGGAACACGCCCGGTCAATCCTGATCGGTTCCCTCCAGGGTGGTGAACAGGGCTGGTTCGTCGTGGTGTTGGGCTCAGGCGCGGTCCGACTCCCAGTGCGCGCGGGCGCGTTCCCCGGCCTGCGGGGGCGCCTCCAGGTGATCCAGGGCGAGCAGGGCCGCGCCCAGGATCGGGGCGGCGCGGATCGGGCGTGGACCGGCTTGCGGGGCGCGGGAGTTGAGGTGGTCGCGTACGGCGTCGTCCAGGAGCGTGTGACCGGCCGTCAGGACGCTGCCGCCGAGCACGACCGGCGTGGGCTCCCCGAGGAGGTCCAGGCGGGTCAGCGCGACCGTGGCCAGCACCGCGACCTCCTCCGCGAGCCGCTCGACCAGCGAGCGGGCCACCGCGTCACCCCGGGCGGCCGTCTCGAAGAGGACCGGCGTCAGCTCGTACCGTCGCGCCGAAGGGAGGTGTCCCCGGTGCAGGGCCTCGATCAGGGCGTACATCGAGTCCAGGCCGAAGTGCGCCGGGAGCGTGCGGGACAGCTCGGTCGGTCCGCCCCGGCCGTCCTCGGCGCGGGCCGCGTGCCACAGCGCCTCCTCCGCCAGGCCCCAGCCGCCGCCCCAGTCGCCGGAGAGCCGGCCGAGGGCCGGGAAGCGGGCGGTGCGGCCGTCGGGGCGCATCCCCACGCAGTTGATACCCGCCCCGCACACCACCGCCACGCCCCGGGGCTCGGCGACCCCGGCGCGCAGGACGGCGAAGGTGTCGTTGCGGACGGTGACGGAGGGGCTCCAGGCGCGGGTGCCCAGCGCGGCCGCCAACTCGGCCTCCTCCACCGGGAGATCGGCGTTGGCGAGGCAGGCCGAGACATGGGAGACGGTCGTGAGGCCCGCCTCCGCCAGGGCCCGTTCGACCGGTTCGGCCAGGGCGTCGAGGGCCCGCTCCAGGCCCACGGCCGGGGGCCGGAAGCCGCCGCCGCGTGCCGTGGCCAGCACCTCGCCCTCCGCCGTGAGCACGGCCACGTCCGTCTTGCTGTTGCCCGCGTCCACGGCGAGCGCGGTGCCGGTCACGCCCATGGCAGGTGCTCCCGGTTGTGGGCGAGGAGGCGGTCGGTGAGGGTGTCGGCGTACGCGTACTGGCCGACCAGCGGGTGCGCGAGCAGCGCCCGGAACACCCGCTCCCGTCCGCCGCGCAGGGCCGCCTCCAGGGCCAGGTCCTCGTACGCCGTCACGCTCGCCATCAGCCCCGCGAACAGCGGGTCGACCTCCGGGACCGGCAGCGGCACCGCCCCCTTCGGGCCCACCGCCGCCGGGACCTCGATCACCGCGTCGTCGGGGAGGAAGGGCAGCGTGCCCGCGTTCGGCGTGTTGACCACCTGGTACGGGCTGCCGCCGCCGGTGAGCAGGGCGGCCGTGAGGTCCACCGCCGCCTCGGAGTAGTAGGCGCCGCCCCGCTTCGCGAGCAGTGCGGGTTTCTCGTCCAGTGCCGGGTCGGCGTACATCGCCAGCAGCTCGCGCTCCATGGCGGCGACCTCGGCCGCGCGGGAGGGCTTGGCGCGCAGCTCGTCCACGACCTCGTCGTGCGCGTAGTAGTAGCGCAGGTAGTACGACGGGACGACGCCCAGGCGGTCGAGGAGGGCGCGGGGGAGCCGGAGGTGGGCGGCGACGGCTTCCCCGTGTTCGGCCAGCAGCCGGGGGAGTATGTCGGGGCCCTCGGGGCCGCCGAGGCGGACGGCGGTCTCCCAGGTGAGGTGGTTCAGGCCCACGTGGCCGAGGTGGACCTCGCCGGGCGCGGTGCCGAGCAGCGCGGCGAATGTGCGCTGGAGTCCGATGGCCACGTTGCACAGGCCGGCCGCGCGGTGGCCCGCCTTCAGCAGGGCGCGGGTGACGATGCCGACCGGGTTGGTGAAGTCCACGATCCAGGCGCCGGGGCTGACCCGCCGTACCCGTTCGGCGATGTCCAGCACCACCGGGACCGTGCGCAGCGCCTTGGCGAGGCCGCCCGCGCCGGTCGTCTCCTGGCCGACGCAGCCGCACTCCAGCGGCCAGGTCTCGTCCTGGTTCCGGGCCGCCTGGCCGCCGACGCGCAGCTGGAGCAGGACGGCGTCGGCGCCCTCGGCCCCCGCTTCCAGGCCGGCGGTGGCGGTGACGCGGGCGGGGTGGCCGTAGCGGGCGAGGATGCGGCGGGAGACGGCCGCCACCGGCTCCAGGCGCTCGGGGGCGGGGTCGACCAGGACCAGTTCCTCGACGGGCAGCGTGTCGCGCAGCCGCGCGAGGCCGTCGGCGAGTTCGGGGGTGTAGGTCGAGCCTCCGCCGACCACGGTGAGCTTCACGGGCGACTCCCTCGCGTTGCCGTTGCCGGGGGTGATCGGCGCGAACGTAGGCCGTGGCGCGTGGGGCCGTCAACGGAGCGCGCCCCCGGTCGGACGGGACCGGGGGCGCGCTGGGGGGCTCGGGGCTACTTCGACGTCGTCGGCTTCGGCGTGACGATGGGGGTGGTCGCCAGGGACTGCGGGGAGGTCGGGCTCGCGTAGGCCGAGGGGGCGGCCATCGTGGCGGACGGGTCGGGGGCGGGGGCCGCCTCGGCGTCCTCCAGGGCCGTCGCGCCGCCCACGATCGGGATGCTCGCCCGGTCGAAGGCCCGCTTGATCCGCCAGCGCAGCTCGCGCTCCACGTTGACCGACTTGCCCGGCATGGTCTTGGCGGAGATCCGGATCACCATGGAGTCGATCAGCACGCTGTCCAGGCCGAGGACCTCGATCGGGCTCCACAGCAGCTCGTTCCAGGGCTCTTCCTTGGCCATCTTCTCGGCGACCTCGTCCAGGACCGACTTGACCTTGTCCAGGTCCTCGTCGGAGCGGACGGTGACGTCCACGTTGGCCGTGGCCCAGCCCTGGGAGAGGTTGCCGATGCGCTTGACCTCGCCGTTGCGGACGTACCAGATCTCGCCGTTGGCACCGCGCAGCTTGGTCACGCGCAGGCCGACCTCGACGACCTCGCCGATGGCCACGCCCGCGTCGATCGTGTCGCCGACGCCGTACTGGTCCTCCAGGATCATGAAGACGCCGGAGAGGAAGTCCGTGACCAGGTTGCGGGCGCCGAAACCGATCGCGACGCCCGCGACACCGGCCGAGGCCAGCAGCGGGGCGAGGTTGATCTTGAAGGTGGAGAGCACCATCAGGGCGGCCGTGCCGAGGATCACGAAGCTGGCGACCGAGCGCAGCACCGAGCCGATGGCGGCGGAGCGCTGACGGCGGCGCTCGTTGTTGACCAGGAGGCCGCCCAGCGCGGTGTGGTCCACCGCCTGCACGGTGCGGTTCATCCGCTCGATCAGCTTGGTGATCGCCCGCCGCACGACCGCGCGCAGCGCCACGGCGATGACGATGATCAGCACGATTTGCAGGCCCATCGCGAGCCAGGTCGACCAGTTCTGCTCCACCCAGCTCGCGGCGTTGGTCGCGCTCTGCTGGGCGTCCTGGAGCGACGGTACGGCCGGGTCCGAGCCCGAGGGCGAGGGAGACGGGGACGCTCCGGCGGCCAGTAGGGCGACGGGCAAGGACACGGCTGGTACCTCCATGGTGCTGCGCGGTCCGCCCCGGCCGGATCGTCCGAGATCACGAAAAGGTCACCGGGGGGACAGAACCACCACACTAACGGGGCATTGTGCGCGCCTCCGCCGTTTCGTACAGGAGCACCCCCTCCCACCTGGGCCTTAACCAGCCATGATCGTCCGGGGGTCCTCGGGTGTGGTCGAAAACACTCCCGGCCCGTTACCGGCACATGGTGGCGCTTCCACCAGCCATGAGGGGAGACTGGCTCCAGATCGTCCCGGCGCGAGCCACGCGCCGCCGACGCCCAAGGAGGCACCCGTGCCGCATGTCCTGGTCCTCAACGCGTCGTACGAGCCGCTCGGCGTCGTACCGCTCCGCCGCGCGCTCGTCCTCGTCCTGGAGAACAAGGCCGTCTCCCTGGAGGAATCCGGCGCCTTCCTGCACAGCGCGACCGTCACAGTCCCCGCACCCAGCGTGGTCCGGCTCAAGCGATTCGTCCGGGTGCCCTACCGGGGCCCGGTTCCCCTGACCCGGCGGGCCCTGTTCGCCCGGGACGGCGGCCGGTGCATGTACTGCGGTGGTGTCGCGACCAGCGTCGACCACGTCATCCCGCGCTCGCGCGGGGGCAAGCACGTCTGGGACAACGTGGTGGCCTCCTGCCGCCGCTGCAACCACGTCAAGGCCGACCGCCACCTGGTCGAACTCGGCTGGCGCCTGCGCCACAAACCCGCCCCGCCCACCGGTCTGGCCTGGCGCATCATCGGCACCGGCCACAGAGACCCGCGCTGGCTGCCCTACTTGCAGCCCTACGGCGCGGACGACGCCCTGGCCCGGATCGACGGCATCTCCGCCTGACGATCCGGGCCGTTGCGCGTCCGCGCGAGGGCGGGGTACGGGAGTGACCCGCGGGACCCCGTTATCCGGTTGCGCTGGGGCGGCGGAGGGACTCAAGTACAGGGGCGCCGCTCGCGGTGGGCGGGAGACGGACGAAGGGGAGCCCATGACGGAGAACAGCGGGACGGTCCCGGCGGACTGGCCGGAGGACGGCTGGCCGCCCGGTACCCGGGTGCGGGTGATCAAGGACCCCGACTGGGACGGCCCGTACCCGGTGGAGTTCTCCGGCACGGTAGCCGGGACGCGGGTGCCCTTCCCGGTGCGCGACGGCCGCGGTCGCGAGGGCGAGCTCGTCTACGTGGTGCGGTTCGACGAGCCGCAGTACGACAGCCACGGTCTCGGCCCCTACCGGGGCGGCGAGGTCTGGGGCCGCCATCTGGTGGCCGAGGACACCGCCTGAGGCGCCGCGCGGTCCGGTCACGCCGTGCGGGGGCTCTCCGCGCGGGGGCCGTACACCGTGTACAGGACCGTGCCCGCCACGAAGGCCGTCAGCGCCGCCGCCCAGGCGGCCGGCTGGGGGCCCGGCTGGACCGGCCACGCCCAGAGCGCGACCCCGCGGCCCCGGGCTCCCGAGGAGGCGAGGTAGACGGCGGAGACGTAGGCGAAGGCGGGGAGCCAGCTGAGGCGGGCGCCGAGGAACACCGCCGCCAGGGCGGTGAGACCCGTACAGCCCAGGACGTTGCGGATGACGGCGGGCGGCCCGAAGGTCTGGGTGTGGCCCAGTACCGTCACCGTGAGCAGGAGGGCCGCCAGGGCCGTCAGCGAGCCCAGCCAGACCAGGCGCCGGGGCCACCAGGGGCGTACGGCCGTGCGGTCCAGTTCGTCCGACGGGGTGTGCAGGCTCGTGCCGATCACGGCGGAGGCCAGCAGCGGGGCCAGCGCCACCAGCGGCACCCGGCGGTAGGGGTCCAGGTAGGCGTCGATGAGACCGGCCGCCCAGACCGCGAAGACCGTCGTCGCCACGAGGGCCGCCACGGTCACGGGGAGCGAGCGGGAGCGGGCGTAGAGGCGGAAACCGTGGGTGCTCACAGGGCGGGCACCCCCTTCAGCTCGCAGTCGTGCCGCGCGGCGAAGTACGCCGACAGCCACGCCCGGCGGTGCTCCTCGTCCATCCCGGCCAGCTTCGCCCGGGCGGCGAGGCGGGCGCGGAGAGCGGCGCGGTGGGAGGCGTCGTTCTTGGCGTCCAGCCGGTCGAAGATGTCCTGCTCCGGGCTCGGCGCCAGATACGCCGACACGGCGTCGTCCGCGAGCGACACCCGCGCCGGCGGGTTGTGGCAGTCGTCGCGCCCCTGCATCAGCGAGACCGCCTCCCACGCGTAGCGCTTCGGCTCGGTCATCCGCCCCCGTACGACCGACGAGCCGAACGGCGTGATCATCGGCAACTCCGTCTCGTCGGCGTGCGGATCGCCCGCGTGGTCCTCCCAGCGCACCGGAAGGTTCCGTACGCCCCGCAGCTTGCCCGTGACGCCGGACAGGGCGTCGCTCACCTGCGGAAGCAGCCGCCCGTACCGGGCGCTCACGCACACCGCCGGGGTCACCGAGGTGTCGCACGCCTGGCGCCCGGCGTACGGGTCGGGCTGCCACAGACCGCTCCCGGTGTGCAGGAGCAGCGCGCCGCAGGCCGCGGCGGCGGTCAGCGGCAGCAGGGCCGTCACCCGGCGCCGTGCCGCGTACACCAGCGTCAGGGCGGCGGCCAGCCCCAGCGTCCAGCCGGCCATCGCGAGCGGCTGCCACCACACCGGCTCGTGGGTGGGCCAGATGTACGCGGCGGGGCTGAGGGAACTCACGGAGCCGTGGGAGCCCGCCACCCCCAGCAGCACATACCCCGCGATCGCGACGACGGGGGCCGCCAGGACCGTGGGGACGGCCCGGCCGGCCACGTGACCGACCAGCACGGCCGCCACCAGGGCCGTCGCGTCGCCCGGCAGCGAGGCGAGGTGGGGATGGTCGCCCATGGAGTACGGCCAGGTGGCGAGCGAGGCGGCGGCGAAGGCGAGGAGGTAGCCGAGGACCACCCAGACGGCCGACGGCAGGGCCGCCGCCAGCAGCCGGGTCAGCGGCGGCCGTACGGCCGTCCCCCACAGCTCCGCGGTACGGCGCCGCCGCTCCCGGCCGCCCTGCCAGCAGCCCGCCGCGGCGGCCATCGGCAGGGTGATCAGCTGGGCGGTGTGCAGCACCCGGGCGGTCTCGGCCCAGGCGCCCTGCCAGTTGTCCGGAGCGGCGACCAGCATGGACACGAGGGTCAGCAGTGCGGCGAGCCCCGCCAGTGGGGCGAAGCCGCGTATCGCCTCGGCGCGCAGCGGATGCGGCGCCTTGGCCTTCGGCGGTGCGGGTCTGGTCGTCGTGACGGTCATCGCGCCGACTCCTTCGCCGCCGGGGCGCCGTGCGCGCGGTGGGTACGGAGCGCGGCCGTGTAGCCCCGCTCGATCGGATGGTCGCCGGGGCCGTCCGAGGTCTCGCCGAGCAGGGTGAGTTCCCGGGGCGTGCCCCGGTAGGCGACCCGGCCCCGGTCGAGGAGGGTGACCTCGGTGCAGGCGGCGGCCACGTCCTCCACCAGGTGGGTGGAGACGACCACCGTCGCGGAGGCGCCGAGCGTGCGCAGCAACTCGCGGAACTCCACCCGCTGTTCGGGGTCGAGACCGGCGGTCGGCTCGTCCAGGAGCAGCACGGCGGGGTCGTTGACGACGGCCTGGGCTATGCCGACGCGGCGGATCATGCCGCCGGACAGCGTCTTGATCCTCGCGTCCATCCGGTCCGCGAGGCCGACCCGCTCCACCGCCCGCTCCACCGCCTCGGGGACGCGGTCGGCGGGCATCTCCTTCAGCCAGGCCACGTACGCCACGAACTCGCGCACGGTGAAGCCGGGGTAGTAGCCGAACTCCTGCGGGAGATAACCCAGTCGGCGCCGGATCGCGGTCCGGCCGCGCGGGTCGGCGCTGTCCTCGCCGAGCATCTCCACGCGGCCGCCGGAGGGCCGTGCGACGGTGGCGAGCACCCGGATCAGCGACGTCTTGCCGGCGCCGTTCGGACCGAGCAGACCGTGCACACCGGTGCCCAGCTCCAGGTCGACGGAGTCGAGGGCGACCGTTTTGCGGTGCTCCACGCGCAGTCCGGCCGCGCGGATGGCGGGCGGGGTTTCGGAAGGGACGTACAACGGGGCTCCAGGTGTCGGGAGTTGAGGGGGGTTGCCGCGTGGCCGGGTTCAGCGGCGGGGCAGGCGGTCGTACGCCGGGCGGCGGGCCGCGAGGAGGACGGCGCCGAGGACGGCCGCCGCACCCCACGCGCCCTGGGTCGCCGCGCCGTCCAGACAGCGCGAGACCTGCCCGGCCAGCCGGTCGGCGACCTCGGCCTCCGGGGCGCCGGGCAGGGGGGCGAGGACGGCGCACAGCCAGCCGCCCCCCGTGATCCCGGCCGCCGTACGGCAGCCGGTGAAGGAGGCGAGCGCCAGGGTGGCCAGCGACAGCGCGAGTCCCGGCAGCAGCCAGGCGGCGGCCGCCGGGGCGCCGGAGGCGGGCAGCAGCAGACCCGTAAGGGTCAGCAGCGGCAGGCTGACGGCGAGTACGGCGGCGGTACGGGTCAGGGCCAGGCGCAGTCCGCCGGCCGGGCTGGCGGCGGTGATCTCGTACAGCGGGTCGGCGTGCGGGCCGTAGGACAGCGCGACCCCGGCCACCGGCAGCACCGGCGCGATGGCCAGCAGCACCGCCCTGGCCTGCGTGAACCCGCCGCCGAGGCCGAGCAGCATCGCCCCGACGGCCACCCCGAGCACGGCGGGCAGCCAGGCACCGCGCACGGCGGGGCCGGCGGCCCAGAGGAGGCGGGCGAGGCGGGGGAGTCGGGTGGAGCGGGGGGCCCTTAGGGGGTGGTGGCCCGGGGTTTTCCCGGTGGGGATCTCCCGTAGGGGAGCGGTGGTGGGAGCCGGGGTCGGAGCCGGAGTTGGGGCTGGAGCTGAGGCCGGTGCCGCTGCCAGTACCGCCGCCCGTACGTCCCCCAGCACCGCCCCCGCCGCCGTCGCCCGTACCGCCCCCGACACCCGTGCCGCGCACCCCGCGCAGCGCTCCACGTGCTTCTCCAGGGACCAGGCGTCGGACTCCGGAAGGGTGCCGTCGGCGTAGCGGGCGGCGAGGGCGCCGGTGATGTGCCAGCCGGCCGCGTGGTGCTTCGTCATGCCGTGCCTCCCAGCGGGGACGGGTTCAACTGGGCGAGTGCGTCCCGCAGTTCGGCGCGGGCGCGCCGGGCGCGGGACTTGACGGTGCCCTCGGGTATGCCGAGCAGCCGGGCCGCCTCGCGGGTGCTGAGCCCGTCCACGACGGTCGCCCGCAGCACCTCGCGCAGCTCGGGGGAGATCCGGTCGAGCGCGGTGCCGACATCGCCGTACTCCAGGCCTGCCAGCACGCGGTCCTCGGCGGACGGCGTGGCAGCGGCGGTGTACGGCGTCGCGGAACCGTCCTCCAGCGGGGGTCCGGCGAGGCGCGTGGCGCGCTCCTGCGCCCGCCGCGCGTCCACCAGCCGCCGCGCCGCGATGGTCCACAGCCAGCCGCCGGTCTCCTGGCCCCGGTGCCCGGCGGCCGAGCGCCACACGGTGACGAAGGTGTCCTGGAGGACCTCCCGCACGGTCTCGGGGTCGGCGCAGCGGCGCGACAGACGGGCGTGCAGCCAGCCGGCGTGCCGGTCGTACAGCTCGGCCATCGCCGCCGGATCGCCTCCGGCGACGGCCCGCAGCAGTGCGGCGTCGTCCGTGGCGCCCTTCTCCCGGTGGCCCCCCATGGGGCGGAACAGTCTCACACCCCCTCTATCGACGGCCGGTGCGGCGATGGATCACTCCGTTCCGGCCCGGCGCGCGGAACGTCCGTACACCCGCGCGCCGGAGTGCGGTGGGAGTGTCGCCGCCGGGACGGGGTAGGGCTGCGGTAATCCGGCACAAACCCGTACCGAATCCGGCGCGGTGCCGTACCGGGGCCCGGTCGCCGGGTTCCGGTCCGGACCCGTACCGGAGAACCCGTACCGACCGCCAGGAGGCATCCGTGGCCGCACCGGCTCACCCGACCCTGCCCGCCCAGTGGAAACGCTCGCCGGAGACGGTGTCCCGGCCCGGCGCCGGCCCGCGAGCCTTCAGCGCGGAGAGCGCCTGCGTCGAGACCCCGCTCACCAGCGAACCCCCACTGCCGGACGCGGCCCCCCTGACCAGCGAACCCCCCCTCGCGGACACCACCCCCCTGACCGGGTCCGACTGCCCGATCGCCGACTGCGTGGGGCACTAGGTGGCAGCGGCGCAGGACGACGCGAAGCGGGGCCGTCCCGGCGGGGGAGCGGTGGGGGGTGACTCCGAGTGGAGCGGTCCGGGTGGGGGAGCGGGGCGGGGTGACTCCGAGTGCGGCCCGGCCGTAGGGGATGACCCCGAGCGGAGTGGCACCGCGCGGAACGGGTCCGGCCGAGCCGTAGGGGACGACCCGGGGCTGGGTCGCGCTGCGATGGAGGGTTCCGGTCCGGGCGGGGCTGGGCAGGAGAGCGCCGGGCTGAGCGGAGCCGCAGGAGACGGCCCGCGCCGCGCGATGCCGGACGGCCCCGGGCCGGGCAGCGCCGGGCAGGAGGGTGCCGAGTCGAATGGCGCCGTAGGGGACGACCCGGGGCTGAGTCGCGCTGCGGCGGATGGTTCCGGTCCGGGCAGCGCCGGGCGGCAGGGCGCCGGGCCGAGCGGAGCCGTAGCCGAGTCGAGCGGCCCCGTAGGGGACGGCCCTGAGTCGAGGCGAGCCGCGCGAGGCGGCCCCGAGCCGGGGCGCGCCGCCCAGGACGACCCCCACCTGGACCGGCTCGCCGGGCTGCACGGGGTCGCCACCTCCTACAGCCCCTCCCCGGACCGTACGGTCGCGGTGCCCGCCACCGCCGTGGTCGCCGCGCTGGCCGCCCTCGGGGTGGACGCGGCGGGGCCCGAAGCGGTCCGCGCCGCGCTGGACGCGCGGGAGCGCGAGCTGAGCGAACGCCTGCTGCCGCCAACGGTGGTCCGCTGGACGAGCACCCCGGGTCAGCCGTCCGGCGCCCCGGATCAGCGCTCCGGCGCCCCGGGTCAGCGGCCCGGCACCCCAAGCCAGCCACCCGGCCCCCCGGCCGAGCGGGCGGACACCCCCGTGGAGGGGCGGCATGCGCCGGCCGGACAGCCGGGCACCCCCGAGGAGCGGCCCGGCGCCCCGGGCCAGCCGTCCGGCGCCCCGGGCCAGCCGTCCGGCGCCCCGGGTCAGCGCTCCGGCACCCTGGGGCAGCCGCCCGGCACCCCAAGCCAGCCACCCGGCCCCCCGGCCGAGCCGTCGGCCCCGTCGGCCCCGCCGGACGCCCCGACAGTCACCCCGGACCAGTCCGGCCCGCCCGACCCCTTCGCCGCCCTGCCCCCCGGCACCCGCCTCCACATCACCACCGAGCAGGGCGACACCCGCGACGCCGTCGACGGCCTGCCCCCCGGCGTCCACCGGGTGACCGCCACCGCCCCCGACGGCCGTACCGCAGACGCCCACCTCATCGTCGCCCCCGAGCGCCTGCCCACCCCCACCACCCGGTCCTACGGCCTTCTCGCCCAGCTCTACTCCGTCCTCTCGCACCGTTCCTGGGGCATGGGCGACCTCGGGGACCTCGCCGAGCTGGCCGGCTGGGCGGGACGCGCGGCCGGGGCCGGGTTCGTGCAGGTCAACCCGTTGCACGCGGCCGTACCCGGCGCGGGCGCACCGACCGACCCGTCCCCGTACCGCCCCTCCTCGCGCCGTTTCCCCGATCCGGTGCATCTGCGCCCCGAGGCCATCCCGGAGTACGCCTACGCCGACCACCACCGCCTGGCCGCCCTGCGCGAGCGGGCCGAGCGGCTGCGCGCCGACGTGCTCGACAAGGGCGCCCTCATCGACCGCGACGCGGTGTGGGAGCTGAAGCGGGAGGCCCTGGAGCTGGTCGCGCGGGTTCCGCTGGGGCCGGGCCGGCAGACGGCGTACGACGCCTTCCGCGCCGAGGAGGGCCAGGCGCTGGAGGACCACGCGACCTGGTACGCCCTGGCGGAGCGGCACGGCCCCGACTGGCGCTCCTGGCCGCCCGCGCTGCGCGACCCCCGCTCGGAGGAGACCGCGCGGGCCCGCGCCGAACTGGCGCCCCGGGTCGAGTTCCACACCCGGCTCGCCTGGCTCACCGACCAGCAGCTGCGCGCCGCCCAGCGGGCCGCGCGCGAGGCCGGGATGCCCGTCGGGATCGTGCACGACCTGGCCGTGGGTGTACACCCGCAGGGCGCCGACGCCTGGGCGCAGCAGGACCACTTCGCCGCCGGGATGTCGGTCGGCGCCCCGCCGGACGCCTTCAACGCGCGCGGCCAGGACTGGGGCCTGCCGCCCTGGCGCCCCGACCGCCTCGCCGTCTCGGGCCACGCGCCGTACCGCCGGCTCCTGCGCGCCCTGTTCCGCTACGCGGGCGCGGTCCGCATCGACCATGTGATGGGCCTGTTCCGGCTGTGGTGGGTGCCCGAGGGCAGCCCGCCCACCGAGGGCACCTACGTCCGCTACGACGCCGACGCCATGCTCGCCCTCCTCGCCCTGGAGGCCTCCCGCGCCGGGGCCCTGGTGATCGGCGAGGACCTCGGCACGGTCGAGCCGGGCGTGCGCGAGACGCTGCGGCGGCACGGGGTGCTCGGCACCTCGGTGCTGTGGTTCGAGCGCGACTGGGAGGGGGACGGCCGCCCGCTGCCCCCCGAGCGATGGCGCTCGGACTGCTTGGCCACGGCCACCACCCACGACCTGCCGCCCACCGCCTCCCGGCTCACCGGCGAGCACGTCGACCTGCGCGACCGGCTCGGCCTGCTCACCCGCCCCGCCGCCGACGAGCGCGCGGAGGCGGTCGCGGACACCGCGGAATGGCTCGCCCTGCTCGGCAGCCTCGGCCTGCTCGACAGCCCGGCCGCCGGGCCGCCCGGCACCGACGAGGCGGCCGAGATCGAGGGCTTCCACCGCTTCCTGCTGCGCACCCCGGCCCGGATGATCGGCGTCTGGCTCCCCGACGGCATCGGCGACCGCCGCCCGCAGAACCTGCCGGGCACCTGGGACGAGTACCCCAACTGGCGCCTGCCGGTCTCCGACGCGGCGGGCGCTCCGGTGGCCCTGGAGACCCTCACGGCCTCCCCCCGGCTGCGGGCGCTCCTGGAGGTGGTGCGGGCGGGTCTCGCGGCGCCGGGGAGGTGAGCGGGGCGTGCGTACGGCACCCCGGGCGCGCGGGCCCGGGGGCCGTTCGCTAGTTTGGGACCGTGGACAAGAAGAACGCCCTGCGCGCCGGTGCTCTGGCGGCCGGCACGACGCTGATGATGCTGCTCATGTCGTCCCCCGCGCTCGCGCTCACCCGCGACGACGGTGACGACCCCGGCCCCGGTCTGAGCGTCATCGACACCGTCGGCCTCTACGTGCTGCTCCCGATCGGCCTGTTCGTCGTCATCGCCGGACTGGTCGTCATGCTGGACAAGTCGAAGTCCAAGGGCGCCACCTCGTCCAAGTCGTCCGCCAAGGCCTGACGGACCGCATCCGCTCTCCGAGGGCGCCGCTCCTCCCGTCCGCGTACGGGAGGGGACGGCGCCCTCGGTGTTCCCGGCGGTGTTCCCGGCGGTGTTCGCGCCGGTGTTTCCGGCGGGGCCGGGACGGGCAGCCGTATGCCGCCCGGCGCGGCACGCGGCACGCCGTACGGGCGTCACCCGGCGCTCCGAGGAGGCCTCCATGGACACGGATCCGAACGCCCGCGGAGTCGTCGTGGTGGGCGCCGGCCCCACAGGGCTGCTCCTCGCCGGTGACCTCGCGACGGCCGGAATCCCGGTCACCGTCCTCGAAAAACGCCCCCACCGTGTCAACAACCTCTCCCGCGCCTTCGCCGTACACGCCCGCACCCTCGAACAGCTCGACGCGCGCGGCCTCGCCGACGAACTCGAAGCGGCCGGACAGCCCCTGACCCGGCTCGGCTTCTTCGGCCGCCTGAAGATCGACCTGTCCGGCCTCCCCTCGCGCTTCCGGCACGTCCTGGTGATCCCGCAGTACGAGGTCGAACGCGCCCTGGAGCGGCGCGCGGTGGCGGCCGGCGCGGCCTTCCGGTACGAGACGGAGGTGACCGGTCTCACCCAGGACGCGGGCGGCGTCACGGTCCTGGCGAGTCGCCCGGACGGCGGTACCGAGCGGCTGCGCGCGGCCTACGTGGTGGGCACGGACGGGATGCGCAGCACGGTACGGCGCGCGATCGGGCTGCCCTTCCCCGGCCGCTCGGTGATCCGCTCGGTGGTCCTCGCGGACGTACTCCTCGCCGAGGAACCCCCCTCGCTGCTCACCGCCAACGCCGTCGGCGACGCCTTCGCCTTCCTCGCGCCCTTCGGCGACGGCTACTACCGCGCGATCGGCTGGCACCGGCGGCACGACGTGCCCGACGACGCGCCCGTGGACCTCGCGGAAATCAAGGAGATCACCCGCCTCGCCCTCGGCCACGACTACGGCATGCACGACCCCCGCTGGCTGTCCCGCTTCCACAGCGACGAACGCCAGGCGCCGTCGTACCGGGTGGGCCGGGTCTTCCTGGCGGGCGACGCGGCCCATGTGCACACCCCGGCGGGCGGCCAGGGCATGAACACCGGACTCCAGGACGCGGCCAACCTGAGCTGGAAACTGGCGGCGGTCCTGCACGGCCAGGCGTCCCCCGCCCTCCTCGACACCTACCAGTCCGAACGCCACCCCGTCGGCCGCGCGGTCCTGCGCAGCAGCGGCGGCATCATCCGGCTGGCGATGGCGAAACACCCCTGGTCCCTGGCGGCCCGCGAAGCCCTCGCGACCCTCCTGTCCGCGTGCCCGCCCCTGCGCCACAAGGTGACGTCCCAGATCACCGGCCTCGGCTACCGCTACCCCGCCCCCCGCGGCGCCCACCCCCTGACCGGCCGCCGGGCCCCGGACATCGCCCTCGCGGGGAACACGCGGCTGTACGAGGCGCTGCGCGACGGGCACTTCGTGCTGATCACGCCGGGGGAGTACGAGGGGGCGCGTCCGGCGAACCTGACGACGGCCCGGTGGCGCGGCGACCGCCGTACGGCGTTGCTCGTACGCCCTGACGGGTATGTGGCCTGGGCGTCGGACGACGCGGAGCCGGGGGAGACCGAGCGGGCGGTGCGGGAGCACGTGGGCCCGGCGTGATCGTGCTTACCGCCGGCTTCGCTCCCGCCGGGTGAGGACGGCGACCGTACGCTCGCACCAGTCACGGTTGCCCTCCTCGAAGGCGAGGCCGCGCAGACAGGTGAGGTACGGCCCGACGCGCTCGCCGTGGAGCAGGAAGTCCGCTTCGCTCTTGTCGCCACGCAGGTTCCGCAGCAGCTTGCCGAAGAGGTCGATCTTGGCCTGGGCGAAGGTGGCGCGCTCCCGGAGCCGGGCGATCAGGGCGGTGGTGTCGACGTGGTCGGCGGCCTGGACCTTGACGAGCAGGTCGTCCCGTACGAAGGCCGGCTTGTCGGACGCCCCCGCGAACTCCTCCAGCTCCGCGAGCCCGGTGTCCGTGACCTGGAACAGCCGCTTGTTCGGCCGCCCCTCCTGCACGACCTCCCGCCCCACGACGAGCCCGGCCTGCTCCAGCCGGTTCAGCTCGGCGTAGAGCTGCTGGGGCTGCGCGTACCAGAAGTTGGCCACGCCGACGTCGAACGCCTTGGCGAGCTGATAGCCGCTGAGTTCGCCGTCGAGGAGCGCGGCGAGCACCGCGTGCCGTAGTGCCATGGAGGCTTCTCCCGTCCGTCGCCCCTGTCCACCGACCGTGCGGTCATGCTACTCATATTCATGAGTACTCACATTCATGACTATGAAGGAGTCGTCCATGAACACCGCCGACCGTTTCCGCACCGCCGTCGAGAAGGGCGACGTCGCCGCCCTGGACGACCTCTTCACCGACGACATCCGCTTCTACAGCCCGGTCAAGTTCACCCCCTTCGAGGGCAAGCCCCTGGTCCTCGGCCTCTTCGGCGTTCTCCTGCGCACCTTCGAGAACTTCCGCTACATCGGCGACCACACGGGCACGGCGGAAGCGCACACGGACCCCACCCCGACCCCCTCATCGGTCCTCCTCTTCCGCGCCGAGGTGAACGGCCGCGAGATCCACGGCATAGACCTCCTCCACTTCGCCTCCGACGGCCGCATCAAGGAGTTCACGGTGATGGTCCGCCCCCTGTCGGCGGTCCAGACGCTCAGCGAGGCGGTATTGGCGGGCCTGGTGGCGGACGGTCTGGTCCCGGCGCGGCCGTAACCGTCACCCGGTCCGCATCTCGTACCGCAGCCGCTGCCGCCGGGCCGGCATGACCATCAGGTCCGCCTGAACGGGGCGCCCGCCGTCGTCCCAGGTGACCCGGCTCAGCAGGAGAACGGGCTCGTCCGGCGCCATCCCCAGCACCTCGCACTCCTCGGCGCCGGGCATCCGGGCGGTGACGTCCTCGCGCACCCGGACGCCCCGGTGCCCGAGCCGGGCGAGCAGCGTGACGGCCCCACCGGGAATCCTCCCCCGCTCGGCGAGCGGGGTGCCGCGGGCGATGTCGGCGGGGTAGTAGCTGTCCGTCAACTCGCAGGGCACACCGTCGAGTTCGATGACCCGGCGCCGCACGACGACAGCCTCCCCCGGGGACACCCCCAGCAGCCCGGCCACCTCCTCCGAAGCCGCCACCTCCCCCGCGTACACAACCCGCTGCCCACCCTTCCCACCCCGAGCCGCCGCCTCCGCCCCCCACGCCTCCGCCTGCCCCTGCTCCCGAGGCGTCAGATACGGCATCGAGCTACTGACCCAACCGCTGTCGCTCACGGGGTCCTCCTGGGTGGGGTGGTCTTCGGACATCTCCATGGTGCGGCCGAGACCGAGGGCGATCCGGGATGGGCCACGGCGGTGCGACGGCGCTCGGCCCCGACGACAACGGGCGCCCGGCCGAGAAGCCGGGCGCCCGTCATACACAACCGCAGGGCGGGTTACGCCGAAGCCGCCGCGTCCGCCGCCTGCGCCCGAAGCGCTCGCTCGATGCCCGCGCGGGACTCCGAGACCAGGCGGCGCAGGGCCGCGTTCGGGGTGGCGGACTCCAGCCAGGCGTCGGTCTTGGCGAGGGTCTCGTCCGAGACCTGGATCGCCGGGTACAGGCCGACCGCGATCTGCTGGGCCATCTCGTGGGAGCGGGAGTCCCAGGCGTCCTTGAGGATCTCGAAGTAGCGGTCCGTGTAGGGGGCGAGGAGTTCGCGCTGGTCGGTCTGGACGAAGCCGCCGATCACCGCTTCCTGCACCGCGTTCGGGAGCTTGTCGGACTCCACCACCGAGGCCCAGGCCTCCGCCTTCGCCTCGGAGGTCGGGCGGGAGGCACGGGCCGTCGCCGCGTGGCGCTCGCCGGCGGCGGTGCGGTCGCGGTCGTACTCCGCCGCGATCTCCGCCTCGTCGAAGCGGCCGACGGCCGCCAGCCGCTGGACGAAGGCCCAGCGCAGCTCGGTGTCGACGACCAGGCCCTCGACGGTCTGGGTGCCCTCCAGGAGGGAGTCCAGCAGGTCCAGCTGCTCAGGGGTGCGGGCCGTCGCCGCGAACGCGCGGGCCCAGGCCAGCTGGTGGTCGCTGCCCGGCTGGGCGGTGCGCAGATGGGTCAGGGTCGCCTCGGTCCAGCGGGTGAGCAGGGCCTCGCGGGCGGCCGGGTCGGCGTAGAGGTCGACGGCCAGCTTCACCTGCCGCTGGAGCGACTGCACGACACCGATGTCGGACTCCTTGCCGATGCCGGAGAGCACCAGGGAAAGGTAGTCGCGGGTGGCGAGTTCGCCGTCGCGGGTCATGTCCCAGGCCGAGGCCCAGCACAGCGCGCGCGGCAGCGACTCCGCGAAGTCGCCGAGGTGCTCGGTGACGAAGCCGAGCGAGTCCTCGTCCAGGCGGACCTTGGCGTACGACAGGTCGTCGTCGTTGAGCAGGACCACCGAGGGGCGGCGCACACCGGACAGCTCGGGCACGGCCGTCAGCTCGCCGTCCACGTCCAGCTCGACGCGCTTCACGCGCACCAGCTTGCCCGCGTCGTCCAGGTCGTACAGGCCGATCGCGATGCGGTGCGGCCGCAGCGTCGGCTCGCCCTTGGCGCCGGCGGGCAGCGCGGGCGCCTCCTGGCGGACGGCGAAGGAGGTGATGACACCGTCGGCGTCGGTCTCGATCTCCGGGCGCAGCACGTTGATGCCCGCCGTCTCCAGCCACTTCTTCGACCAGGTCTTCAGGTCGCGCCCGGAGATCTCCTCCAGCGCGCCCAGCAGGTCGGACAGGCGCGTGTTGCCGAACGCGTGCCGCTTGAAGTACGCCTGCACGCCGTTGAAGAACTCGTCCTCACCGACGTACGCCACGAGCTGCTTGAGCACCGAGGCGCCCTTGGCGTACGTGATGCCGTCGAAGTTGACCAGCACGTCGTCCAGGTCGCGGATGTCCGCCATGATCGGGTGCGTGGACGGCAGCTGGTCCTGCCGGTACGCCCACGTCTTCATCGAGTTGGCGAACGTGGTCCACGAGTGCGGCCACCGCGAGCCCGGCGCGGACGCCTGGCAGGCGATCGAGGTGAAGGTGGCGAACGACTCGTTCAGCCACAGGTCGTTCCACCACTCCATGGTGACCAGGTCGCCGAACCACATGTGGGCCAGCTCGTGCAGGATGGTCTCCGCGCGCATCTCGTACGCCGCGTCGGTCACCTTGGACCGGAAGACGTACTGGTCGCGGATGGTCACCGCGCCCGCGTTCTCCATCGCGCCCGCGTTGAACTCCGGTACGAACAGCTGGTCGTACTTCTTGAAGGGGTACGCGTAGTCGAACTTCTCCTGGAACCAGTCGAAACCCTGCCGCGTCACCTCGAAGATCGCGTCCGAGTCCAGGTACTCCGCGAGCGAGGGACGGCAGTAGATGCCGAGCGGCACGGACTGCCCGTCCTTCTCGTACACGCTGTGCACCGAGTGGTACGGGCCCACGATCAGCGCCGTGATGTACGACGAGATGCGCGGGGTCGGCTCGAAGACCCAGACGTTGTCCTTGGGCTCCGGGGTGGGGGAGTTGGAGATGACCGTCCAGCCCTCGGGCGCCTTCACGGTGAACTGGAAGGTCGCCTTGAGGTCCGGCTGCTCGAAGGAGGCGAACACCCGCCGTGCGTCCGGCACCTCGAACTGCGTGTACAGATACGCCTGTTCGTCCACCGGGTCCACGAACCGGTGCAGTCCCTCACCGGTGTTGGTGTAGGCGCAGTCCGCGACCACCCGCAGGACGTTACGGCCCTGGAGCAGCCCGGGCAGCGCGATCCGCGAGTCCTTGAAGACCTCCGCCGGGTCCAGCGCGTCCCCGTTCAGCGTCACCTCGTGCACGGCCGGGGCGACCAGGTCGATGAAGGACTCGACGTCGTTCTCCGCGACATCGAAGCGCACGGTGGTGACGGACCGGTAGGTCCCTCCCTCCTGCGCGCCGGACAGGTCGAGATCGATCTCGTACGAGTCAACGGTGAGCAGCTGCGCCCGCTGCCGCGCCTCTTCGCGAGTCAGGTTTGTGCCAGGCACGCGGTCATCTCCTCGTTATGTGTGGGTTGCGCCATCCTTCCACGCAACTTCCGCGAACGCGATGTCCATATCCCGCCGGTCACCGGCCCGCCCGGCGACGAGCCTGGGGAGCATGACGACCCACACGACGCCCCCTCATGTCCCGCGCGCCATCACGGAGCCGGTGCTCGCCGCACTGCGTACGGCGGACGACGCGGGCCGCCCGCTCACCATCGTCGAAGACCCCGAGGGCGGCGCCCCGCTCCGCTGCTGTCTGCGCCGCAGCGCGGCCGGGGAACGGATCGCCCTGGTGTCGTACGCGCCCCTGCGCCGCTGGGCCGCCGAGACCGGCGCCGCACCGGGGGCGTACGACGAGCAGGGGCCGGTGTTCATCCACACCGAACCGTGCGGCGGTCCGCAGTCCGAGGCGCTCGCCTTCACCCGGGCCCACCGGGTGCTGCGCCGCTACTCCCGGGACGGTCACCTCCTGGGCGGTCGGCTGGTCACGCCGCCCGAGGACTTCGAGGGCGCCCTCACGGAGGCGTTCGCCGACCCCGAGGTGGCGCTCGTGCACGTCAGGGCGGTGGAGTACGGCTGCTTCCTGTACGAGGTGCGCAGGCCGTAGGGGATGTCAGGGGCGCGCGTCACTCCGGGCGCGCGCCCCTGATGCCGGGCAGGTCAGCCCTTCAGCTCCGCCGCCACCAGCTCCGCGATCTGGACCGCGTTCAGCGCGGCGCCCTTGCGGAGGTTGTCGTTGGAGAGGAAGAGGGCGAGGCCGTGGTCCACCGTCTCGTCGGCGCGGATGCGGCCGACGTAGGAGGCGTCCCGGCCGGCGGCCTGGAGGGGGGTGGGGATGTCGGAGAGGATCACGCCCGGGGCGTCCGCCAGCAGCTCGGTGGCGCGCTCGGGGGGGAGCGGGCGGGCGAAACGGGCGTTGACCTGGAGCGAGTGGCCGGAGAAGACGGGCACGCGGACACAGGTGCCGGAGACCTTCAGGTCCGGAATCTCCAGGATCTTGCGGGACTCGTGGCGGAGCTTCTGCTCCTCGTCGGTCTCGTTCAGGCCGTCGTCCACGATCGAGCCCGCCAGCGGGAGCACGTTGAAGGCGATCGGGCGCTTGTAGACCTGCGGCTCGGGGAAGTCGACCGCCTCGCCGTCGTGGGTCAGCTTGTCGGCGTCGGCCACGACCTTCTGCGCCTGGCCGTGCAGCTCGGCCACGCCCGCGAGGCCCGAGCCGGACACCGCCTGGTAGGTCGCGACGACCAGCGCCTCCAGGCCGGCCTCCGCGTGCAGCACCTTCAGGACCGGCATCGCGGCCATCGTGGTGCAGTTCGGGTTGGCGATGATGCCCTTGGGGCGGTCCGCGATCGCGTGCGGGTTCACCTCGGAGACGACCAGCGGCACCTCGGGGTCCTTGCGCCACGCCGAGGAGTTGTCGATCACGACGGCGCCCTGCGCGGCGACCTTCTCGGCCAGCGCCTTCGAGGTCGCGCCGCCCGCCGAGAAGAGGACGATGTCCAGGCCGGAGTAGTCGGCGGTCGCCGCGTCCTCCACCGTCACACCGTCCAGCACGGTCCCGGCCGAGCGGGCGGAGGCGAACAGACGCAGCTCGGAGACCGGGAACTCCCGCTCCTTGAGGATGCTGCGCATGACCGTGCCGACCTGACCGGTGGCTCCGACGATTCCGACCCTCACGGCGACTCCCTTGGTTCTGGCTGTCTCTTGCTGCTGTGCCACATCGGTGACCGGGGCTTTTCCATCATGCGGCCGACCCCGGCCCCTCTGTCCAATTCTTTGCCCGGCTTCGCCCGGCCTGTCCGAGGGGTGGGACACGGGCACGGAGGCCACCGGTTCCCGCCGACCCTGCCCGCGCCCGCCCCGGCCACACGGCGGTGTGACGTACGCCTCGGCCGTGTGACGTACGCCTCCGGGGGCGCGGCCGAACGTTTCCCGCCCCTCCCGCGTCGTAGGGGCGGACGCGTTGAGGGGGTGGCTGGTGCTGCGCGGAAGAGCGCGCCGTGGCCAGGGGGCGTACGCCGGTGCGGAGAGCGCCGGCGACGACCCGCTGGACGCGGCACAGGAACGCCGGGTGCGGGCGGTGCTCGCGCTCGGCGGGGTGCCGCAGTCGGACCTGCCGGACGGGGTGCAGCAGGTCCGGCTGCGGCTGCTGGAGCGGGCCGCGAGCGGGCGCGAGGCGCCCCGGGACGTCTCGGCGTGGGCGGCGGTCGTCGCCTCCAACCTCGCCATGGACTGGCACCGGGCCAGACGCCGCCAGGAACGCCTGGGCGAGCGCCTGGTCGCCCTGCGCCCGCCGGAGCAGCTCCCCTCGGGCGAGGAGAGCAGCCTGCTCTCCCTCGCCGTCGCCCAGGGCCTGGACGAGCTCCCGGACGCCCAGCGCCAGGTGGTCGTCCTGCGCTTCTTCGCCGACCTGCCGGTACGGGCCATCGCCACCGAGCTGGGCGTACCCGAGGGCACGGTCAAGAGCAGGCTGCACACGGCGGTACGGGCCCTGCGCGCCCGCCTGCACGAGGACGAGGTGGTGTGACATGACCGCCGGACACAAGGACGACGCGGGCACGGGTGACGCGGGTACGGACGGCGTGGGTCCGGGCGCGTACGGCGGCCTGGACGCCCTGATGGCAGCGATCACCGGTGAGGAGCCCCCCGCGGCGGTCCGCCGGGACGCCCGCTTCCGGCGCGAGCACCGCGCGGCCGAGGCGGACGTGGCCGTACTGCGGCGGGAGCTGACCCGGATCGCCGAGACCCTGACCGGGGACGGGCCGGGCGGGACCGCCCCCGGGCCGGCCGCGGAAGGCTCCGGCCCCGCCGATTCCGGTCCTGCCAACCCCGGACCCACCGACTCCAGGCCCGCCGACCCAGGCCCCGCCGGAAAGGCGCCCGGAGCGGCGGTCCTCCACACCGCCCCGGCCCGCCCGGCACCTCGCCCCCGCCGCCTGCGCACCGCCCTCCTCGCCCTCGCCGCCTCCGCCGCCCTCGGCCTCTTCGGCGTCGGCGTCTCCTGGATGGCGGCCCAGGGCGGTGGTGAGCGGGGCGGAGCGAGCGCGGACTCCGCCGCCTCGGGGGCCAAGCTGACCCCGGAGGGGGTGATCGCCTGTGCCCGGGCCGTCGCCGAGGGCACGGTCGAACGGGTCGAACGGGCCGGTGGGGGAGGGCAGTTCACCGTCTTCCTCAAGGTGGACCGCTTCTACAAGTCGCCGGGCGGCGGCCGCGACGAGCTGACGTTCACGGTCCACGACACCGGGGCGCCCCGCTACTACCGCACCGGCGTCCGGCTGCTCGTCCTGGTGCCCGGCTCCGCCGCCGGCGACCCGCAGACCTACCGCGCGGGCGACCCGCCCCCCGAGAGGGACGGCTCCCGGGACGCCCTGGAGTGGGGCCGCGCCTGGGTGGGCAAAGCGCTGCCGGGCTCGCGCCACCTGTCGTGCCCCGGCGGCTGAACCCGCGCGGCCGAACCCGCGAGGGCCGGACACGCCGGAGGGGCGGACACCCGGAAAGTGCCCGCCCCTCCGCTCACGTCACCCCGTTACGGCGTGACGGAGCCGATCTTCACACTGCCGCTGCCCGCGACCGTGCCGTGCCCGTTCACCAGCCGGACCCGGCCGAAGAACTCCCGCCCGGCCGGCGGCTCGGCGAGCGCCGTGACCTGCCCGGTGACGGTGGCCGAGGCGCCGCTCGCGAGCTTCACCGGGGCGTCCGGGACCGTCACGGTGCCCAGCGTCGCGGCGAAGAACAGGTCCCGGTAGTCGTACTCGGTCGTGCCCGAGGGCACCGCGTACCCGGCGACCTTGATCGTGTACGTCCCGGCGGCCGGCGACGGCACCGAGACCGCCTCCTCCGAGTCGCCGTCGGCGGACTGGGCGACCTGCTTGCCGCTCGCGTCGTACACCGTGAGGTCCAGGTCGGCCGACTGGTCCGAGACGTTGCCGATGGCCACGTCCAGGGACTCGGCGCCCTCCGGGACCGTCACCGTGGTGGTCCGGGTCTCGCCCTCCTTGATCGAGGGGCGGGAGGACTCGGCGGAGCCCAGGGGACCGCCGACGAGCTTGCCGTCCAGCGCGGCGTACTTGTTGGTGACCTTCCAGGTGGCGGCGGCGGGAACGCCCGCCTTGGCCTCGGGCACCGTCACGGTCTCCGGGTCGAAGACCGCGCCGAGGACGGAGACGTCCAGCTTGTAGGGGTTGTCGAGCAGCGGCGAGGTGCGCCGGGCCTCGACCTCGACCTCCCAGACACCGGGCTGCGGGTCGGCGTAGGAACGCACGTCGGGCTTGCAGCCGTTGCCGTCGAGGTAGTTGTTGTAGCAGTACGGCGTGCTGGTGTTGTCCACCGGAGTGCCGTAGGGGTGGATCGCGATGAACCGGGTCTGGCTGCCCGCCTTCAGGCCGCCGATCGCGACCTCCAGCGCCTTGGCGCCGGCGGGGACGGTCAGGAAGTAGGACCGGGTGCTGTTGCGCTGCACCGAGCCGGTCAGGGAGCGGGTGGAGTCCACCGGGCTCGCCACCACGACCGTGCCGAGGATCTGCTTGTCGACGCCCTCGGTGAACGGGTCGTCCACTTCGAGGATCGCGCTCTTCAGCCCGGCCGACCTCGGGGCCGCCTGCACCTTGACGGTGACCGGCTGGTTCAGCGGGAGCCGCACCAGGGGGCTGCCGAGGACGCGGAAGGTGTGCTCCGGGTCGTTGACGAAGCGCAGCGCGTGCCAGACCGCGCGGTCCGGGCCGGTGGTGCGGGTGACCGTGATGTCGTACGTCCTGCGCTGGCCGCTCTTCAGACCGCCCTCGCGGTCGTAGAGGCCGGTGCCGTAGCCGGGGGTCTTCAGGGCGCCGTCGAGCGCGGTGTCGACCGGGGCCTTGACCGTGTACTCGTGCGCGGACGCGCCGTCGCGGATGGAGTCCCAGGCGTCCACGACGTCGATCAGGCCCGCGCCCTCCTCGTACGCCTGCGCGCCCTTGATGTGGTGCGCGGTCGAGGTGAGCGCGGTGCGCAGCACGGCCGGGGTGAGCGTGAGGTGCTTCTGCTGGGCGGCGCTGAGCAGCAGCGCGCTCGCGCCCGCGGCCTGCGGGGAGGCCATCGAGGTGCCCTGGAGCATCGAGTACCCGGCGGGCAGGGTGTAGCCCGCCTCGGCGACCGGGGAACCGGGCAGCCAGGTCTGGGTGGTGTTGATCGCGGCGCCGGGCGCGGTCAGGGTCGGCGTGAAGCCGCCGTCCTCACGCGGGCCGCGCGAGGAGAACGGCATCAGGGCGTACGGGGTCGTCACCGCCGAGCCGTAGTTCGCGGCCCAGGTCTCCTTGGAGATGGCCGCGCCGACCGAGATGACCTTGTCGGCGAGGCCGGGGTCGCCGATGGTGTTGGCGCCGGGGCCCGAGTTGCCCGCCGAGATGACCAGCTGGACGCCGTAGTCGTCGATGAGCCGGGTGTAGAGCGCGGCGCGCGCGTTGGCGCCGTCGTTGAGTGCGGGCAGGCCGCCGATGGACATGTTGACGATGTCCACGCCCCGCTTGGTCACCAGGTCGATCATGCCCTCGGTGAGCGCGATGTTGGTGCAGCCGCCGGACCAGGTGCAGGCGCGCGAGGAGACGATCTTCGCGCCGGGGGCGGCGCCGCTCATCCTGCCGCCGAACAGGCCGTTGGCGGCCGTGATGCCCGCGACATGGGTGCCGTGCTCGGACTCGATCACGCCGATGTTGACGTAATCGGCCGTGGCGCCCGAGGAGTTGTAGACGACGTCCTTGCGGATCTCGACCACGAACGGGATGCGCTCGACGACGTCCGTCTTCGGGTCGTCGGTGCCGAAGTAGCCGATCTGGTAGCCGTCCTTGTACGGCTTCATCGGCGGGTTGTTTCCGAAGTCCTGGTCGTCGTCGGTGTCGACGCGGACCGTGCCGGTGGCCGGGTCGTACAGCACGCCCCAGGCGTCGGTGGTGTCGCCGTCGCGGTTGAGGTCGCCCTGCATGTCGCCGCCGGTGGTGGCGGACTCGTACAGGTAGTTGAACTTGTAGGAGCCCGCGGGCGCCTTGAAGGTCTCGGCGGTGCCGCCGGAGGGGGTGACCGAGAAGGAGGGGCCCGAGACGGCCGTCGTCATCCGCCGCCAGGTGCCGTCGCCGTCGCTCACCGGGTCGGTCGCGGTCACCCAGTCGACGATCTTGCGCTCGCCGGTGGTGGTCTTCTGCAGTGCCGGGTGGCCGAGGTCCACGCCGGAGTCGAGGATGCCGATGGTGACACCCCGGCCGTCGGCCTTGGGGTGCTCCTTGACGAAGTCGACGGCACCGGTCTCGAAGGACGGGTTGTACGGGTTCTTCGCCGGGGTCTTGGCGTTCGGCGCCGGGTAAGTGATGGCCGTACGACCGGACTTGGCGCCCTTGGCGGTGTCCGCGCCCGGGGCCGGGTCGTCCAGCGGGATCTCCTGGCGCAGGTCGATCGCCTGCACCGAGGACAGCTCGGCGGCGGCCGCGATGGCCGAACTCGCCTTGGCCGTGGGGACGGTGGCGCGGACGTAGCCGACCTTGTCGTAGGTGCGGCCGACCGTGCCGCCGCTGACCGCGTCCAGCTCGTCCGCGACGCGCGCGGTCTGGCCCGGCGTGGTCGCGATCATCATGGTGATGTTCTTGACGCCCTCGGCGCGGGCGTCGGCGAGCAGCGCCGCGTCGTCCGAACCGAGCTTGTCGGGACCGGACTTGGGCTCGGACGCGGGCGCGGTGGCCGGGGCGGACGGAGCGCCGGCGGCGAGGGCGAGCGGCAGGGGCCCGGCCGCGCAGAGCGCGGCGACCACGCCCACCGTGAAGGCCGTACGGGCCAGCCGTCTCGGACCGGGTATCGGATCGCGCTCGGGGGTGTGGGTCATCGGCATCCCTTGTGAGGTGAGGAGTCCTGTGCCGGACGAGCGCACAGCCTTTACCAAGGGACCGAATTTTTGGGTTCGTTGACCGAATCGAAATCAATGTATGGGGAAAACCCGCGATGCTCCGGAGCGATAAGGGTCGCGTTACCGGCGGAATGCGACCGACTCCCTTTCCGTGAAGCTCAGTTCTCCTTGCTGCGGGCGTAATGCCGGTGCGCCTTCGCGCGGTTGCCGCACACCGCCATGGAGCACCAGCGCCGGGTGCCGTTGCGGGAGGTGTCGAAGAAGCGCAGGACGCAGCTCTCGTGCGCGCAGACCCGGATACGGTCGGGGGCCCGTGCGATCAGGCGCAGATAGCTGCGGGCGGCCAGCCAGGCAGGACCCCAGGACGGGTCCGTGAACTCCGGCTCCTCGCCGGGCCCTTCGGGGGTCAGCCGGACCCGTACCCGGCCGTGTGCGAGCAGCGCGTCCAGGAGCGGCGCGCCCCGCTCCGGCGGCCCGTCCACCGCGACGGCCAGCGCCTCGCGCGCCTCGCGCAGATGCCGCAGTGTGCGCTCGTCGGCCGGGTACGCCTCCGCGAGCCCGTTGGACGCCAGCCACACCGCCAGCCCGTCCGTGCCGTCGAGCAGGTCCCGGGGGGCGCCGTCGTTGTTCCACCGGCTGTTGAGCAGGTCGAGCGCGAGCGGCTCGCCGGTGAGCGGGCGGGGGTCGGGCGTGGCGGGCATGGGAACTCCTCTCACTAACCACTCAAGCGTATGTGACCGGTTGACGCGGGCCGATCTAACCTCCTAACGTGGATGACGAAGGTTAGACATCCTCGGCCGGACGGCCCCGGCCGAACGGCCCGAAAGAGGCAGCCATGACTCTGCGCACCGGCCACACCGGCCTGAACGTCACCGACCTCGACCGCTCGCTCGCCTTCTACCGGGACACCCTCGGTCTCGTCCCGCTCGCCGAGAGCGAGCACGACGGACGGCGGTACGCGTTCCTCGGCTTCCACGAGGGGGAGGGCCCCGTCCTCACCCTCTGGCAGCAGGCCGCCGGGCCGTACGAGAGCGGGCGCGCCGGGCTGCACCACCTCGCCTTCGAGGCGGAGTCCATGGACCGGGTCCGGGAGTACGAGTCGGCGCTCAGGGCGGCCGGGGCCGAGTTCGCCCACGCCTCGGTGGTCGCCCACCGCGAGGGCGCCGCGTCGGGCGGGATCTTCTTCCACGACCCCGACGGCACCCGCCTGGAGATCTACGCCGAGAAGGGCGCCGAGGACGCCCCCGCACCGGACGCCTCCGCTCCGGCCTGCGGTTTCTTCTAGCCATGGGCGCCCACAGCGTGTACCACGCGGGCTCGCGCGCCGTGCAGGAACAGGCGGGCGAGCGCGAGCGCGCCGACCACGTCGGCCGCTCCCTCGGCCAGGACATCAAGCCGGTCGCCGCCGCCTTCCTCGGGCTCCAGCCCCTGCTGATCGTCGGCGCCGCCGACCCCGGCACCGGACGGGTCTGGGCCTCCGCGCTCTCCGGCGAACCCGGCTTCGCCCGCGTCACCGGACCCCGGCAGCTGTCCGTCACCCCGGGCCTGCCCCCGGCCGACCCGCTCACCACGGCCCTCGCCACCCCCGGCACCCCCGTCGGCACCATCGCCCTCGACCCGCGTACCCGCCGCCGGATGCGCCTGAACGGTCGGCTCCGGCCCACGGCACGGGGGTTCGCGGTGGAGGCGGACCAGGTGTTCTCCAACTGCCCCAAGTACATCCAGCGCAGGGAGACGTACGAGCGCGTCGAGCCACCCGGTCAGGCGGCCCCCGTACGGCACGGTCGACTCGACGAGGCGGCGGCCCGGTTCATCGCCGCCGCCGACACCTTCTTCCTCGCCACCGTCCACCCCGGCGGCGCCGACACCAGCCACCGGGGCGGCAACCCCGGTTTCGTACGGGTGGACTCGCCGAGCGAACTGAGCTGGCGCGACTACCCGGGCAACGCCATGTTCCTCACCCTCGGCAACCTCCGCGCCGACCCGCGCGCCGGACTCCTCTTCCTGGACTGGGCGACCGGCACCACCCTCCAGCTCACCGGCGAGGCGCGCACCGAGTTCGGCGCGGACGGTGAGCGCACCGTGCGCTTCACCGTCGCCGAGGCGATCAGCACCCCGGCGGCCGTCCCGCTGCGCTGGAGCGCGCCCGGGTATTCCCCGGCCAACCCGGAGCCGCCGCGCTAACGTCCCCGTATGCGACGGAAGTTGAGGGTGGCGGCCTACGCCGTGTGCGTCCGGGACGGACAGCTCCTGCTCGCCCGCTCACCCGCCCCCGACGGCACCCCCGAGTGGGTGCTGCCCGGCGGCGGCATGGAGTCCGGCGAGGACCCGTACGACACCGTGCGCCGCGAGGTCACCGAGGAGACCGGCTACCGCGTCGAGGTGACCGGCCTCCTCGGCGCGGACTCCCTCCGGCTGACCCTCCCGGGCCGCCCCTTCGGCCGCGCGACCCCCTACCACGCGCTGCGGCTGGTCTACGAGGGCCGCATCGCCGGCGGCGAACTCCGCAACGAGGTGAACGGCTCCACCGACCTGGCCGCCTGGCACGACCTCACCGCCGTACCCGCCCTGAAACGGGTACCCCTCATCGACATCGCCCTGCGGCTGTGGCGGGAGCGGCCGCCGACCGGGCATCTGGAGGCGGAGCGGCCGCCGACCGGGCATCTGGAGGCGGGGCATCCGGCGGCGGGGCCGGAAGCGGAGGCGGCCGGGTAGCTGCGCGTAGGGCGATCGGCGTCAGCCGTTGCGGCCGCGTTCACTCCTGTTTCACCCCCGGTGCCAAACATCCGGAACGAGCGGCCCGTTCGCCTCGGCGGCGGTCCGCGACGACCGCCGACGCACCCGGGGAGACCGCGCATGCCGCGCTCACGCTCTGCCGCCCGCCCCGAACCGGGCCTCCACCGCCGTTCCCTGCTGTCCGCCGCCGGAGCCGTCTCGCTCTCCGCCGGCTTCGGCTATGTCCTGCGCCCCACCGAGAGCGAGGCCGCCACCGTCACCCCCGCCGCGACGACGGCCCCCACAGCGACGGCCCCCGCGACAACGCCCCCCGCGCCCGCCCCCGTCGCCCCCTACACCCAGGGCACCACCCTCGCCTCCGTCGCCACCCCCCGGGGCACCGGCCCGGGCTACCGCCGCCTCGGCGACGGACCCGGCTGGCCCCGTGTGGTACGCGCCGAACTCGCCGCGCCCCAGACCGGCCGCGCGGACCGCCGTACCGCCCTCGCCGCGTTCGTGCAGTTCACCGATCTGCATCTGACCGACGTCCAGCACCCGCTGCGCCTGGAGTTCCTGCGCGCCTGCGACCCGCACGGCTGGCGCCCGCAGGAGGCGCTGACCGTCGCCGGCGCCGTGTCCCTGGTCGAGCGGGTCAACGCGCTGCGCGGCGGCCCCGTCACCGGCACCCCGCTCGGGTTCGTGATGACCACCGGGGACAACACCGACAACAACTCCCGCACCGAGCTCGACTGGTTCATGAAGGTGATGAGCGGTGGCCGCATCACCCCCAACTCCGGCGACCCCCGGCACTACGAGGGCGTGCAGAACTCCGGGCTCGGCCTCTACTGGCAGCCCGGCTCCACCGTCCGCGACGGCGACAAGGCGCTCGGCTTCCCGCACCTGTCCGGCTTCCTGGCCGCCGCGATCCGCGAGGTGCGCAGCCCCGGCCTCGCCGTCCCCTGGTACGCCACGGTCGGCAACCACGACCTCCTGCCCTCCGGGTGCTACGGCTCCCACGCCGACCCGTATCTGGTGGCGGCGGCCATGGGCACCCGCAAGCTCATGACGGCCACCCGCGCCGAGGCCGGGAAGGTCCAGGCCGCCATCAAGGGCGCGACGGACCCCCGGGGCACCTACTACCGCGACTTCCTCAAGGCCCACACCCGCTCCACGCGCTCGGTCACCCCCGACGAGCGGCGCGCCCCCTACACCCCCACCGGCTATCTGAAGGCGCTCCTGGACCCCGCCCACCAGGGCCACGGCCCGGCCGGCCACGGCTACACGGCGGCCAACCTCGACGCGGGCACCCGGTACTACGCCTTCCGCATCGCCGACGGCGTGCTCGGCATCAGCCTCGACACCACCGACTCCGGCGGCTTCTACGAGGGCTCCGTCGGCACCGCCCAGCTCACCTGGCTGAAGGACACGCTCAAGGCGCACACGGACGACCACGTGATCGTCTTCAGCCACCACACCAGCACCACCATGACCAACACCCGCCCCGACCCCGCCCGCCCCGGCGAACGCCGCCACGACGGCGCCGAACTGGTCTCGGTGCTCGGCGCCCACCCCCATGTGCTGGCCTGGGTCAACGGCCACATCCACAAGAACGTCGTCACCCCGCACCAGGGCGCGCACGGCTCCTTCTGGGAGATCTCCACCGCCTCGCACATCGACCACCCCCACCTGGCCCGCGTCATCGAGCTGGCGGACAACGGCGACGGCACGCTCTCGCTGTTCACCACCCTCGTCGAGGCGGCGGCCCCGCACCGCACCGACTTCGCCGATCTCTCCCAGACCGGCCTCGCCGCCCTCTACCGCGAGCTGTCGTTCAACGCCCCCGGCGCCCGCACGGACCTCGCGGGCAAGAGCACCGACCGCAACACCGAACTGCTGATCAAGAAGCCCTGACGGCGGGACCTAGCGGGGCAGCACCACGACGTACGCGGCGGGATCGCGGTCGCCCGCCGCCATCAGGGCGGTCCGCACCACCGCCGCCTGCTGCTCCGCCGACTCCCGCAGCCTGCGCGGGGTGACGTGCACGACCGTGATCCCCAGCCGCTCCAGGTGCTCCCGCTTGCGCGCGTACCGTGCCCACCGCTCGCCCTCGTCCTGGTGCGGGGCCCGGGTGTCCAGCTCCACCGCCACCGCCTGCTCGGGCCAGTAGGCGTCCACCCCGCCCAGCTGGGGACCGCCGGGCAGCCGCAGGTCCACGTTCCACACCGGGTCGGGCAGGCCGTGCTCGCCCACGAGCCGGTACAGCCGGTCCTCGGCGGCCGCCCGGCCCTCGGCCACCAGCGACTCCACCGCGTCCACCACATACGACCGCGCCAGCAGCCGCGCCTGGTTCAACTCCCGCACCAGCGCGGCCGGTTCGCAGTGTCCCTCGCGCACCGCCTCGGTCAGCAGCAGCCGTACGGCGTCCGCGTCCGTCAGCCGGGCCACCGCGTCGGCCAGCGCGCGCCGCACCGGCGCCACCGGCACCCCGGAAACGGCCTGGGCGACGGGCAGTTCGGCCGTGCGCCGCACCCGGACGTACCCGGCCGAGCGCAGCCGGCGCAGCCTCGGCACCAGCACGTCCACCCGGTCCAGGGCGGCGAGCGGCGGCGCGGCCGCGAAGCCGTACAGGGCGAGTGCGGCCAGACCGGTGATCATCGCCTCCGGGTACGGCGAGCGGTGCGGGGCGCCGGCCGTCGGCTGGGCCGGGACGCCCGGGGTGGACTCGCGCGAGGCGTACAGCAGGGCGCCGTGCAGCCGCTCCTCGCTGGTGGGGCCGCCGGAGTGGAGCAGGACGACGTTCGGCAGCAGCAGCCGCCAGGGGCCCCCGTCCCGGCAGCGCTCGTTCAGCTCGGCGGTCGTCACACCGTGCGAGCGCAGCTGGGCCGCCGACAGCACACGGCGGTGCACCTCGGAGAGGTGCCGGAGGGGGCGGGGGGAGAGTGGGGTGTTGTGCGTCATGTCCAACGGAATGCCCGACCCCCGTCCCGCCTGTAACCCGTGTTACACGCTCGTCGAGGAATGCGGACAACACGGTACTAAAGGACGGGTGTTCGGATGCCGAGTAGGCAGCGAAAACCCCTGGTCCGTTCGGGGGAGGACCAGGGGTTACGGGTGCGCGTGCCCGGATTCGGTAACGGTCACCGAGCGGCCAAGCTCAGGCCAAGGATCAGTGCCCCTCGGCCTTCGCGTCGCAGGCCTGGGCGCGCAGCGTGCGGGCCAGGTCGTCGCGCGCCTCCAGCACCAGGCGGCGCAGCGCCGGGGCCGCGTCCGCGTGCTCCGCGAGCCAGGCGTCCGTCGCGTCCAGCGTCTCCTGACGGTCCTGGTAGGCGGGGAAGAGCCCGCTCACGATGTCCATGCCGATCTGGATGGACCGCTCGCGCCAGATCCGGTCGATGACGGCGAAGTACTTCTGGGCGTACGGCGACGTCAGCCGGCGCTGCGAGGGCTGGGAGAAGCCCGCGATCGTCGCCCCGACCAGCGCGTTCGACAGCCGGTCGGACTCCACGACCTGCGCCCACGCCTGCGCCTTGACCGCCTCCGAGGGCCGGGCCGCCAGGCAGCGGACCTGGTGCCGCTTGCCGGAGGCGGTGTCGTCGCGGGACAGCTCGGCGACGAGCAGCTCCTCGTCGGCCACCCCGTGCGCGGCCAGCGGCTCCAGGAACGCCCAGCGCAGCTCCTGGTCCACGGTGAGGCCCTCGACGGTCTCGGTGCCGTCGAGCAGCGCCTTCAGCAGCGCCAGATCGGCGGGCGCGGCCGCGACCGACGCGAAGAACCGGGCCCAGGCCAGCTGGTGTTCACTGCCCGGCTCCGCCGCCCGCAGCTCGTCGAGCGCGCCCCGCGCCAGCAGGTCGCCGCCGGTCTCCCGCCACTCGGGCGCCGCGTACCGCTCCAGGGCCGTGCCCGCCCACGCGTGCAGCATCTGGAGCACGCCGATGTCGGACTCGCGGCCCGCGAACCGCAGCACCAGCTGGAGGAAGTCCCGCGCGGGCAGCAGCGCGTCCCGGGTCATGTTCCACAGCGCGGACCAGACGAGCGCGCGGGCCAGCGGGTCGGACAGCGCGCCCAGGTGCTCGCGCAGGGTCGCGAGCGAGGTCTCGTCGAAGCGGATCTTGCAGTAGGTCAGGTCGTCGTCGTTGACCAGGACGAGGTCGGGGGCCTCGGCGCCGGCGAGTTCGGCGACGACGGTACGCGGACCCTCGACGTCGGTCTCCACGCTCGCGTAACGCTCCAGCACACCTTCGCCGTCGAGCCGGTACAGCCCCACCCGCACCCGGTGCGGCCGCAGTTCGGGGTGCGACTCCGGGGCCTCCTGCACCACGGCCAGCTCCGCGATCCGGCCCTCGTCGTCCAACAGCACCTGCGGGGTGAGGGAGTTGACCCCGGCCGTCTGCAGCCAGGCCGCCGACCACGCCGTCATGTCCCGGCCGCTGGTCTCCGCGAGCACCGAAAGCAGGTCGCCCAGGCGGGTGTTGCCATAGGCATTGCGCTTGAAGTAGCGGCGGGCGCCCTCCAGGAAGGCGTCCTGCCCGACGTACGCCACCAGCTGCTTGAGCACCGAGGCGCCCTTGGCGTAGGTGATCCCGTCGAAGTTGAGCTTGGCGTCCTGGAGGTCGCGGATGTCGGCCGTGATCGGATGCGTGGAGGGCAGCTGGTCGGCGCGGTAGGCCCAGGCCTTGCGGCGGTTGGCGAAGGTCGTCCAGGCGTCCTTGAACCGGGTCGCGCCCACGTTCGCGAAGGTGCCCATGAAGTCCGCGAAGGACTCCTTCAGCCACAGGTCGTCCCACCACACCATGGTGACCAGGTCGCCGAACCACATGTGCGCCATCTCGTGCAGGATGACGTTGGCCCGCGCCTCGTACGACGTCTGCGTCACCTTGCCGCGGAAGATGTACTCCTCGCGGAAGGTCACCAGGCCCGGGTTCTCCATCGCCCCGAGGTTGTACTCGGGCACGAACGCCTGGTCGTACTTCCCGAAGGGGTACGGGTAGTCGAAGTTCTCGTGGAAGAAGTCCAGGCCCTGCTTGGTGATCAGGAAGACGTCGTCGGCGTCGAAGTAGGGCGCGAGACCCTTGCGGCACATCGCGCCGAGCGGGATCTCCAGCTTGGTCCCGTCCTCCAGGACGCGCTCGTAGGAGTCGGTGACGTAGTGGTACGGCCCCGCCACCACGCAGGTGATGTACGTCGAGATGGGCTTGGTCTCCGCGAACTTCCAGACGCCGTCCACGAGTTCACCGGCGCCGTTGCTCCACACCCGCCAGCCCTCGGGGGCTTGCACCTCGAAGCGGTAGGGCGCCTTCAGGTCGGGCTGCTCGAAGTTGGCGAACACCCGCCGGGCGTCGGCCGGTTCGTACTGCGTGTAGAGGTAGACCTCGCCGTCCTCGGGGTCCACGAAGCGGTGCATGCCCTCGCCGGTGCGGGAGTAGGCGCACTGCGCGTCCACGGTCAGCTCGTTCTCGGCGGCCAGGTCCGTCAGCAGCACCCGGGAGCCGTCGAAGACCTCGGCCGGGTCCAGGTCACGGCCGTTGAGCGTCACCGCGTTCACCGACGGGGCGATCAGGTCCGCGAAGGTGGAGGCGCCCGGCTCGGCGCAGCCGAAGCGGATCGTCGTCACCGAGCGGAAGGTGCGCGGGCCGCCGGTGTCCTCGGCGCCGCCGACGGCGGAGCGCAGGTCGAGCGACACGTCGTACCCGTCGACGGACAGCAGCGCGGCCCGCTCGCGGGCCTCGTCGCGGGACAGATTCTCACCGGGCACGGCGGCACTCCCTTGTGATCGCGGAAAATCAGGCACCGAACGGCACGATCCTGCCATGCGGCCCCGAGGCGTGGCATCGGGGAATTGCGCGGGCGGAGGCGATGTTGGCGCCGGTAAAGACCGTTTCGCTAGGAGAGACATGTCCGAGACCGCGACCACGTCGGGCAAGACCCCGGTGGACTTCTGGTTCGACCCGCTCTGCCCCTGGGCCTGGATGACCTCCCGCTGGGTGCTGGAGGTGGAGAAGGTCCGCGACATCGAGGTCCGCTGGCACATCATGAGCCTCGCCGTCCTCAACGAGGACCGCATCGACGAGCTGCCCGAGGAGTACCGGGACATGCTCGCCACCAAGGCCTGGCAGCCGGTCCGGGTGGTCACCGCCGCCTGGCAGAAGTACGGCGCCGACGTCCTCGGCCCGCTGTACACCGCGCTCGGCACCCGCATCCACAACGAGGGCCAGGGTCCGACCCGCGAGGCCGTCGAGGGCGCGCTCGCCGAGGCCGGTCTGCCCGCCGGCCTCATCGACTACTTCGACCAGACCGACTTCGAGTTCGACGCCGAGCTGCGCGCCTCCCACAAGGAGGGCATCGAGAAGGTCGGCCAGGAGGTCGGCACCCCGGTCATCGCGGTCCCCGGCCCCGACGGCGAGCAGATCGCCTTCTTCGGCCCCGTCGTCACCCCCGCCCCGAAGGGCGAGCAGGCGGCCCGCCTGTGGGACGGCACCGTCGCGGTCGCCTCGGTCCCCGGCTTCTACGAGCTGAAGCGGACCCGGACCCAGGGGCCGGACTTCAGCAACCTGTAGGCACGAACCCGTACGTACGGCAGGGCCCCCGCGGGCATGACTTCGCGGGGGCCCTGCCTTTTCCGCCCGCCCGCGTGAAGGGTGAGAAGACGATCACGAGGCGGGAAGCTCGGCGGACTTCAGTGGTCCACGGGGGTTCAGGGGGCCAGCAGCAGCACGTCCGCCCGCTCCTTGGCGGCCGCGTACCGCCGGGCCACGTCCTGCCAGTTCACGACCTGCCACATGGCCTCGATGAAGTCGACCTTCTGGTTCCTGTACTGGAGGTAGAAGGCGTGCTCCCAGGCGTCGAAGACCAGCACCGGCGTCGAGCCCTGGCCGACGTTGCCCTGGTGGTCGTAGACCTGCTCCACGATCAGCCGGCCGCTCAGCGGCTCGTACGCCAGCACGCCCCAGCCGGAGCCCTGGGTGGTGGCCGACGCCTTGGTCAGCTGGGCCTTGAAGGCGGCGAAGGAGCCGAAGGACTCCGTGATCGCGTCGGCCAGTTCGCCCACGCCGTCCTGGGCCAGCGGCTCGCCGCCGCCGTCCTTCGGGCCGGTCATGTTCTGCCAGTAGATGCTGTGCAGGATGTGCCCGGAGAGGTGGAAGGCCAGGTTCTTCTCCAGGCCGTTGACCGAGCCCCAGGCGTCCTTGTCCCGCGCCTCGGCGAGCTGCTCCAGGGTGTCGTTGGCGCCCTTCACATAGGCCGCGTGGTGCTTGTCGTGGTGCAGCTCGATGATCTCGGGGCTGATCACGGGGGCGAGCGCGGCGTAGTCGTAGGGCAGTTCGGGCAGCGTGTAGACGGGCATGGACGGGTCCCCTCCGAGACTTATTGCAAAAGACTTGCAACTACACGCTAGCAACAAGAAGCCGCCGGGGGACAGGCAGGGCATGACAAAGGCCCCCGCGTGTCGTTCGCGGGGGCCTCTGTTCTTACGGGGGCTTCAGCGCCTGGCGCGGGCCCGCTGCCAGGCGTAGCCGCCCGCCGCCAGGGCCAGCGTCAGGCCGCCCGTGGAGTACAGCTGGGCCCGGGTGTCCGGCTGCCGGGCCATCAGCACCAGGATGACGACCATGCCGAGCAGGGCGGCCCAGGTCAGCCAGGGGAAGCCCCACATCCGGACGGCGGGCGGCTCGGCGCCGGCGCGTTCGGCGCGGCGGCGCAGGATCAGCTGGGAGGCGCCGACGAACATCCAGACGACCAGGATCACCGCGCCGATCATGTTCAGCAGCCACATGAACACGTCGTCCGGGCGCCAGTAGCTGAGCAGCACGCACGCGAAACCGAACACCGAGGAGACCAGGACCGCGATCCGGGGCACCCCGCCGGTCACCTTCGCCAGCGCCTTCGGGCCCAGCCCCCGGCCGACCAGGGAGTGCAGCATGCGCGAGGAGCCATAGATGTTGGCGTTCATCGCGGAGAGCAGGGCGGCGAGGACCACCACGTCCATGACGCGGCCCGCGCCGGGGATGCCGAGGCTGTCGAGGGCGGCGACGTAGGGGCCGCGCGCCACGACCTCGGGGGAGTTCCACGGGACGAGGGTGACGACCACGGCCATCGAGCCGATGTAGAAGAGCGCGATCCGCCACATCGTGGTGCGCACGGCGGTGGCCACGCCCCGCACCGGGTCCTCCGACTCGGCCGCCGCGATGGTCACCGTCTCCAGGCCGCCGTACGCGAACACCGACGCGAGCAGGCCGAGGACCAGGCCCTGGGCGCCGTTCGGCAGGAAGTGGGTGAGGTGGGAGGCGCCGGGGGAGTGGGTGCCGGGCAGCACGCCCGCGATGGCCAGCACGCCGAGCACCAGGAACAGCACGATCGCGCCGACCTTCAGCGCGGCGAACCAGAACTCGAACTCGCCGAAGTTCTTCACCGCCGCCAGGTTCGCGCCGCAGAACACCACCATGAACAGCGCGACCCAGGCCCACTGCGGAGTGCCGGGCAGCCAGCCGCTGACGATCTTCCCGGCGCCGATGCCCTCCAGGCCGACGACCGTGCACTGCATGATCCAGAACGACCAGCCGACCGTGAACCCGGCCCAGGGGCCGATCGCCCGCTCGGCGTGCGCGGAGAAGGAACCCGAGGACGGGTACGCCGCCGACAGCTCGCCCAGCATCCGCATCACCAGCAGCACGAGGAGGCCGGAGAGGGCGTACGCGACGACGATGGAGGGCCCCGCGGCGGCGATGCCCGCGCCGGAGCCGACGAAGAGGCCCGCGCCGATGACTCCGCCGAGGGCGATCATGGAGAGGTGGCGCTGCTTGAGGCCGGAGGCGAGGGGGGCGCCCTGTTCCCGCTGTCGTGGCGGTTGCTGCGTGGTGGTGCTGGGCATGGGGCGGGGCTCGTCCAGTCCGGTAGTCCGACGATGGGTAAAAAACTCCACCAGTCTGGGCGGTTCCCGGGAGCGGGCGCGGGAAGTGCCCACGATACGGACAAATCGCTTACGGAATGTATACGTCCACTTACCTGGGTGGCCGGGACCACCCGCGCGGGGTGACGGGCGTCACGCCGATCCCGGTGTAACCGGCATCCTTTGTCCGGAGCCCACCAAGCGCCTGTTCATGCCTTTGTCGAGCGCGGACGGTGATCGGGGGTTGGCCGCCGGTATAGCGTCGATGAGTTGTCACCTGCCCACACACCCGCGGAGTCCCCATGAGCACCGCCAGCGTCACCGCTCGCCCCGGCGCAGTCCTCGCCGACCTCATCCCTGCGTCCCGCGTGCGCGACGCCGCCCTCGTGCTCGGCGGCGCCGTCCTCACCGGTCTCGCGGCCCAGATCGCCGTCCCGGTGCCGGGCTCCCCGGTCCCGGTGACCGGCCAGACCTTCGCCGCGCTGCTCGTCGGCACGGCGCTCGGCGCCCGCCGCGGCGTCCTCTCCCTCGCGCTGTACGCGGTCGCGGGCGTCATCGGCGTGCCGTGGTTCGCGGGCGGTGCCTCCGGCGCCGGCGCGGTCTCCTTCGGCTACGTCCTCGGCATGATCCTCGCCTCCGCCGCCGTCGGCGCCCTGGCCCGCCGGGGCGCGGACCGCTCCCCGCTGCGCATGGCGGGCACGATGCTCCTCGGCGAGGCGATCATCTACGCGATCGGCGTCCCGTACCTCGCCCTCGCGGCCCACATGCCCCTCACCCAGGCCATCGCCGCCGGCCTCACCCCCTTCCTCATCGGCGACGCCCTGAAGGCCGCCCTGGCGATGGGCCTCCTCCCGACGGCGTGGAAGCTCACCGCCAAGCGCTGACAGCCCCTCTCCGAGAGGGCCCGCCACATCGACTCCCCGGTCGGCATGGCGGGCCTTTTCCATACACCGGCCCGCCCGGCTCGCCGCCCCCACCCCTGCCGTGACCCGTTCCCCGGCCCCTGACGCCATCGACGTACGGGTTTTCGGTCCTGTGGGGGAGTGGGTGGAGCGCTGGGTACGGGTTTTCGGTCCTGTGGGGGAGTGGGTGGAGCGCTGGGTACGGGTTTTCGGTCCTGTGGGGGAGTGGGTGGAGCGCCGGGTACGGGGCTCCGGTCCTGTGGGGGAGCGGGTGGATTGCCGGGTACGGGCTTCCGGCCTTATGTGGGAGCGGGTGGATCGCCGGGTACGGGGTTCCGGCCCTATGCGGGAGCGGGCGGACCGTCGCGCCCTGCCCCCGACCGGACCGTGGCCGTGCGGCCCCGGCTCCAGGGGTCCCGCCGTCGCCGCCGGCAGGCGGAGCGCCTCCGGTCCCGTGTGACGGCGGACGGACGGTCGCCCCTGTGTCCGCGGACCTACGCCCCGCCCCCCGGGCCCGTCCCGGCTGCCCGCCCTCGCCTCCAGCTCGGCCTTCAGGGCGCGCCGGTCCCCTGGCAGCCCCTGGCGCCGGCGGCTCGGGGAGGCGCTGGTCCGGTGCGGTGGCGGGCGGACCGTCGCTCGCGGGTCTACGGTCTTGGGCGTCGCCCACCCGGAGCCGCCCAGGTCGTCCCGCCCGGCTCTGACCTTCAGGGCCTTGGGCCCTGGCTCTTTGCGGCACCCTTGGCGCTACCGGCGGGCCGACCGCCTTCGGCATGGTGTCCCGACATCCTGGCCGCGCCTCCTGGCCCTGGCCGCACGGCAATGCCTCCCGCGCCTCCTGGCCTCGGCTCCGCGTGGCCGTGCCCTCTGGCCTTCGCCCCGTGTTCGGCCCCTGCCGCCCCCCGGCGTGGTTCTGCGCCCAGTTCTGCCCCAGGCTGCGGCCCCGGTCCCGCGCCGGTCCCGCCCCTGGGCCCTCCCCTCGGCTCCTGGTCCCCTGCCGTCCGGCCTCGCCCCCCGTCGATCGGTTCCGGGTTTTGGACAGTCGAGCCTCCGGAGGTCCCCAGCACTCGGCCCCCGGTCCCCGGCACTCGGCCCCTGGCACTCGGCCCCGGCCCCCTGGCACTCGGCCCCCGGCCCCCGGCACTCGGCCCCCGGCCCCCCAACACTCGGCCCCCCGGCCCCTCGGCCCCCCGGCCCCTCGGCCCCCGGCCCCCCGGCCCCTCGGCCCCCGGCCCCCCGGCCCCTCGGCCCCCGGCCCCTCGGCCCCCGGCCCCCCGGCCCCCCGGCACTCGGCCCCCCGGCCCCCGGCACTCGGCCCCCGGCCCCCGGCCCCCGGCACTCGGCCCCTCGGCCCCCGGCCCCCCGGCCCCCGGCCCCCGGCCCCCGGCCCCCGGCACTCCGCCCCCGGCCCTCCGTCGATCGGTTCCGGGCCTGGGCAGTCGAGCCTCCGGAGGTCCCCGGCACTCGGCCCCCGGCCCCCGTCGATCGGTTCCGCCCCCCGGCACTCGGCCCCCGGCCCCCCCCGTCGATCGGTTCCGGGCCTGGACGGCCGAGCCTCTGGAGGTCCCCGGAACCCGGCCCCGCCGATCGGTTCCGGGGCTGGACAGTCGAGCCTCCGGAGGCACCCGGCACCCGGCCCCCGGCTCCCCGTCGATCGGTTCCGGGCCTGGACAGTCGAGCCTCCGGAGGTCCCCCGTCCCCGGCCCCGGCCTCCGCGCCGCAAGTCCTGGCCCCGCCGAGAACCCGGACCCCCGGCCAGCCCCAAAACGCACACCGGGCGCGGTGAGGAAGGGTTCCTCACCGCGCCCGGTGTTCAAGGGGTCGGAGATCAGGCCGTCGGGACCTTCTCCGGGTCCTCCTGGCCGGAGGCCACCGCCTCGGCGGCGGGGGCCGGGCGGCCGGCGGTCAGCTTCTCCTTGAGCAGGGCGATGATGATCACGATCGCCGCGACGCCCAGGGAGAGGAGGACCGTCACGCGGCCGCTGCTCTCACCCTTCGTGTCGGTGAGCATGTAGCCGAGGACGAAGACGATCAGCGCGGCCGTCGCCCAGGTGAGGTACGGGTACAGCCACATCTTCACGACGAGCTTCTCCGGCGCCTCGCGCTGGATGATCTTCCGCATGCGCAGCTGCGAGAAGCAGATGACCAGCCAGACGAAGAGCGCGACCGCACCGCTGGAGTTGACCAGGAAGAGGAAGACCGTCTTCGGGTAGGCGTAGTTGAAGAAGACCGCGAGGAAGCCGAACGCCACGGACGCGAGGATCGCCGCCATCGGCACACCACGCGAGTTGGTGCGGGCGAACGCCTTCGGCGCGTCACCGCGGTCGCCGAGCGAGAACGCCATCCGGGACGCGGTGTACAGACCCGAGTTGAGGCAGGACAGCACCGAGGTCAGCACGATGAACTGCATGATCTGGTCGGCGTGCGGGATGCCCAGGGAGCCGAGCGCCGCGACGTACGAGCCGTCCTTCGCGATCGACGGGTCGTTCCACGGCAGCAGCGAGACCACGACGAGGATCGAGCCCAGGTAGAAGACACCGATACGCCAGATGATGCTGTTGGTCGACTTGGTGACCGCGCGCTGCGGGTCCTCGGACTCGCCGGCCGCCAGCGTGGCGATCTCGCTGCCCATGAAGGAGAACACGACCAGCAGCACACCGGTGAGGATCGCGCCCGGACCGTGCGGCAGGAAACCACCGTGCGCGGTCAGGTTCGACAGCCCGGCCTTCTCGCTGTGCACGCCCGGCAGCACACCGAACACCGCCAGCGCGCCGATCACGATGAACGCGCCGATCGCGACGACCTTGATCCCGGCGAACCAGAACTCGAACTCGCCGTAGGAGCCGACGGAGACCAGGTTCGTGGCCGTCAGCACGGCCATCACGATCAGGGCCCAGCCCCATTGCGGCACCGCCGGTATCCACCCGTGCAGGATGCCCGCGCCGGCCGTCGCCTCGACGGCGAGGACGACGACCCAGAAGAACCAGTAGAGCCAGCCGATCGAGAAGCCCGCCCAGCGGCCCAGCGCCCGGTCGGCGTGCGCCGAGAAGGAGCCGGAGGTCGGGTTCGCCGCCGACATCTCGCCGAGCATCCGCATCACGAGCACGACGAGCGTGCCGACGAGGGCATAGGACAGCAGAATGCCGGGGCCCGCCGTGGCGATACCGGAACTGGAGCCGACGAACAGTCCGGCACCGATCACGCCACCGATCGCGATCATCGACAGATGGCGGTTCTTGAGTCCTGCTTGAAGTCCCGAACCAGGGGTCATGGACGGATTTCCTTTGCGCCTGTGGTGCATTTCCCGTACGACCCGTGGGGGTCGCGTGAAACGACGGAGTACGGGGCCTCGCACGAGCGGTGTGCGAGGCGGTTCAGTGAATCCGAGGGAAACGAATTCGGGAACCTCTGAATCCGGATTGTTACTTGAGGTTTTCTTGAGCTTCTATGGTGTGGCTCACATATCCCCTACCGAACCCGGAGCTGCTGCCCGGAATCGGGCGTGTCACACTCGGTACATGCGCGTGTATCTCGGCTCCGACCATGCGGGCTACGAACTCAAGAACCACCTCGTCGACTGGCTGAAGGCGGCGGGGCACGAGCCCGTCGACTGCGGGCCCCACATCTACGACGCCCAGGACGACTACCCGCCCTTCTGCCTCCGGGCCGCGGAGCGCACGGCGGCCGACCCGGGCGCCCTCGGCATCGTGATCGGCGGCTCCGGCAACGGCGAGCAGATCGCCGCCAACAAGGTCAAGGGGGTGCGCGCCGCCCTCGCCTGGAGCGAGGAGACCGCCGCCCTCGGCCGCCAGCACAACAACGCCAACGTCGTCGCGGTCGGCGCGCGGATGCACTCCGAGGAGGAGGCGACCAAGTTCGTCGAGGTGTTCCTCAACACCCCCTTCTCCGGTGACGAGCGTCACATGCGCCGCATCGACATGCTGACCACCTACGAGAACACCGGCGAGCTGCCCCCCATCCCGGCTCACCACCCCCAGTCGTAAACACCGGGCCCCGCCCCGCCGTACCCACCGCCCGCCGCGCCCGCACCCCGGACGCGGCGGGCGGCCCGGTACGGGGACCGGGCACAGCCCCGCAGCACCCCCAGGAAGGACGCCCCGGCCGTGCCAGAAGGGCACACCATCCACCGCCTCGCGCAGGACTGCGCCGAGCGCTTCGAAGGCACCAGCCCCCGGGTCAGCAGTCCCCAGGGCAAGTTCGCCGACGCCGCCGCCCTGCTCGACGGCGCCGAACTGACCTCCACCGAGGCCCACGGCAAGCACCTCTTCCTCGGCTTCCGCGACACCGACTGGATCCACATCCACCTCGGCCTCTTCGGCAAGGTCGCCCACGGCCCCACCCCCGCGCCGCCGCCCACCGACACCGTCCGGCTGCGCCTGGCCGGCGACACCGGGTACCTGGACCTGCGCGGCCCCACCACCTGCGCCCTGATCACCGACGACGAGAAGCGCGCGGTGGAGGCCCGGCTCGGCCCCGACCCGCTGCGCGCCGACGCCGACCCGGCCGCCGCCTACGCCCGCGTCCGCCGCAGCCGTACGACGATCGCCGCACTGCTCATGGACCAGAAGGTCATCGCGGGCGTCGGGAACGTCTACCGCGCCGAGGTCCTCTTCCGGCACGGCATCGACCCCTACCGCGCCGGCAAGGACATCGCCCCCGCCGAGTGGGACGCCATCTGGGCCGACCTCGTGGACCTCATGCGCGAGGGCGTGCGCACCAACCGCATCGACACCGTGCGCCCCGAACACACCCCCGAGGCCATGGGCCGCCCGCCCCGCGTCGACGACCATGGCGGCGAGGTCTACGTCTACCGCCGGGCCACCCTGCCCTGTCACATCTGCGCCACCGAGGTCCGCACCGCGGGGCTCGCCGCCCGCAACCTCTTCTGGTGCCCCACCTGCCAGAAGGGCTGACCAACCCGCCCGCGCGCCGGGCCCGTTGGTGACGGAACGGCCAATTTCCGCCGGGTGGCAGCGCGAACGCGCTCCGTACCGTTCACTGTGTAGTTGAAACGCCAATGTGTAGTTGAAATGCCAAGTGGAGCCTCGCACGGGGGACAAGTGGGACCTCCCGTGCCAAGCGGCTGGTCCGATGGATAGGGTCGCGAACTGATGGCAGCAGGAGAGCGGCGCGCGAAGGCCGAGACGTTCACGGCCCGGTGCAAGATGCAGTGGCACCGGGTCCGGGTCGCGCTGCGCCGAAGTGCCGTGGACTACTTCCGCGGTGACGGCCCCGACTGGATCGCCCTCGTCGGCCTCCTCGTCACCATCCCCGTCCTCATGGCGATGACCCTGGGCAACGCGGTCTGGTGCTCACCGGCCACCCTGGTCCTGCCCATCGTCGCGGGCGGCCTGGTCCTGCGCCCGGCCAGCCTCCTCGGGCTCTATGCCGCGGCCGCCGCCGCCCTCATCGTGGAGTCCGTGAGCCTCGGCCCGTACACCGAGGGCCCCTCCAGGGTCACCCCCGGCGTCGTCCTCGTCGTCGCCGCGTGCGGCTTCTTCGGGCTGCTCACCGCGCAGTTCCGCAGCCGCGTCGGCGTGCCCTGGCGGCGCGGCGGCACCATGCTCTTCGACCTGCGCGAACGCATCCGCGCCCAGAGCGAACTGCCCAAACTCCCGCGCGGCTGGCACCACGAGATGGCGCTGCGCCCGGCCGGCGGCCAGTCCTTCTCCGGCGACTTCGTCGTCGCCGCCCGCACCAACGGCGGGCGCACCCTGGAGGTCGTCCTCACCGACGTCTCCGGCAAGGGCATGGACGCGGGCTCCCGCGCCCTGCTTCTGTCCGGCGCCTTCGGCGGCCTCATCGGCTCCCTGCCCCCGCACGCCTTCCTCACCGCCGCCAACGGCTACCTCCTGCGCCAGGACTGGGACGAGGGCTTCGCCACCTCCATCCACCTCGTCCTCGACCTGGACTCCGGGGACTACGAGCTCTACTCCGCCGGCCACCCGCCCGGCCTCCAGCTCTGCGCGGGCAACGGCCGCTGGGAGGAGAAGGCCGCCGAGGGCCCCCTCCTCGGGGTGTACGACGGCGCCCAGTTCGACTCCGTGAAGGGCTCGCTGCGCCCCGGCGACGTGCTGATGCTCTTCACCGACGGCCTGGTGGAGACCTCCGACCGCGACATCGTCGAGGGCATCGACCGCCTCACCGGAGAGGCCGACCGCTATGTGGCGGGCGGCTTCCACGGCGCCGCCTGGCACCTCATCGAGGCCGTCGCCAAGGACGTCAACGACGACCGCGCCCTGCTGCTCATCTGCCGCGAAGCGGCGGCCACTTCACGCTGACCGCCCGCCGCGCCGGTGGAACACTGGCCCGATGGACGACGAGCTGCTCACCCCGGCCCAGGTCGAGACCCTGGCCCGCGCCGCCCACGCCCGCCAGACCGACAAGGCGGGCCGCCCCTACGCCGAACACCTCGCGGCCGTCGCCGAGGGCGTACGGGAAGGCGGCGGGGACGACGAACAGATCGCCGCGGCCTGGCTCCACGACGCGGTCGAGGACGACGCGCTGAGCGAGGAATGGCTGACCGCGGCCGCCCTGACCCCCCGCACGAAGGCGATCGTACGAGCCCTCACCAGGCGCCCCGGCGAGCCGCCCGAGGCGTACGCGGACCGCATCCTCGCCACCCCCGGCGCCCTCCTGGTCAAGCGCGCCGACCTCGCGCACAACGCCGACCCGGCCCGGCTCGCCGTCCTGGACGAGGCGACCCGGAAACGACTGACCGAGAAGTACACGCGGATGCGCGCGCTTCTCGGTCAGGGCGAAAGCGGTGAAGCGGAAGAGCGGTGAGGCGGAAGAGCCGTGAGACGGAAGAGCCGTGACGCGGATCAGACGTCGGCGGTCTTGCGGCGCGGAGCCGCGGGCTTCGCGGGCTGTTCGGCCGCCTGCCGCTCGCGCGCCCGCCGCGCCGGGTCCTGCCTGAACGCCCACTCCATCTTCGGCTCCATCACACACCGGAACACCCGCTGGACCGGCTTGGTGCACAGCGCGGTGACGACGGCCGCCGCGAGGACGGTCACCGCGATCTCGCCCAGCGGGCGGTGCAGCCAGGCGTGGTCGTACCAGCCCCGGTAGTCGGCCAGCCGGATCAGGAAGCCGTGCAGCAGATAGCCGTACAGCGTGCCCGCGCCGAGCGCCGTGAACCACAGCCTGCGCCCCGGCACCCAGGAGAGGAAGCAGGCCGTCAGCAGGGTCGAACAGGCCAGGATGCCCAGCGTCATCACCGGGCCGCACCACCATGGCGCGCCCAGTTCCTGCGCCGAGTCGCGGTGGTAGAACCACGCGCCGTCCATGCGCGGGACCGCCCAGTAGGAGAACGCCAGGGCCGCCGCGAACACCGGCAGCGCGGCGATCCGCACCGGCCAGCGCCGCACCATCCGGAAGTGCTCCGGCTTCAGACACAGGCCGAGCACGAAGTACGGCAGGAACTGCAGCACGCGCTGGAGGTCGAGGTCGTCGCCGATGGACGGGCTCACCGAGGCGAGCATCGCGATACCGATCGCCACCGGCAGCGGCCACCGGACCAGCTTCCACAGCGGTGTGGTCAGCCGCCATATGAACAGCGCCACCAGGAACCACGTCATGTAGAACGGGTCGAGCAGACTGATGTCGTCGTGCGAGCCCGAGAACTGGTTGCGGAAGAGCGAGTACGCCGTCTCGAAGACCACGTAGGGCACGACGACACCCGTGACCAGCCGCTTGAGCCGGTCGGGCCGCATGTCGAAACTGCGGGAGAAGTAGCCGGAGATGATGATGAACGCCGGCATGTGGAACGCGTAGACGAAGCTGTAGAGCGCCTGGACCGTCCGGCTGCCGCTCTCCAGCCCCTCCCAGGAGTGCCCCATCGCCACGAGCACGATCGCCAGGTACTTGGCGTTGTCGTAGAACGAATCACGCCGGCGGGCCGGTCTGTCCGTCTTCGTCTTGCCGAGCTGCTCGCTCATCGGGGTACGGGGACCGGGCACTTTGCCGGCCGGCGACTGGGCCGGGGGCAGTGGCCTGCGGTTCTGGCCTAGGGACGGGGCGGCGTCAAACATCTCTGGCACCCTAGCGTCGAGTATGCGAATACGTAAAACCACCGAGGTCATTCCTGGTTATCGCCCTCGCATACCCCGTGATTCGCATAACTTGCCTGTCCCGGCGGCGTGATGGCAGGCACATTCATGGCGTTCGTTCACCCGTGATGTCCCGATTCATCCGGACTAAAGGGGTCATTCGCCGTCACTGTGACGGCAATTGGAAATACCTGCGCGCGAGATGTGTGGATGCCGAAACGACCTCGCGTGATTAATCGCGCGGGTGATCGTGGAAGACGCACGGAGAGTGCCGGGCGGGTGGGTGCGGGACGCGACCGAAATCGCGCGTGTCGCGGGCCCGTTGCCGGCCGAACTTCCGACGATGTGTCACGAGCCGCATGGAGAGGCCCTGTTGGTGGCACGATGGTTCTGGCGGAGGTGCGCAGGGCGGTACCTCCGGTCCCGGAGCGCCGACCGACCGAGGGTGTGATCAGTTGTGGCCATTTCACTGTCTGTGGTGCTGCTGTTGGCGATCATCCTTGTGGTGCTGATCCGGGGAGGGAACATCAAGGCCGGCCCGGCCATCGTGGCGATCCTCTTCGGCTTCTTCCTCGCCTCGACCGGCATGGCGCCGTCCATCAGCCGCTTCATGAACTCGATAGCGGAGACGATCAACTCAATCAGCTTCTGAAACGCGTCAGGGCCGGTCCGGAGGACGATGCCTCCGGTCCGGCCCTGAGCCGTGTGGAGCGGGCGACGGGAATCGAACCCGCGTAGCTAGTTTGGAAGACTAGGGCTCTACCATTGAGCTACGCCCGCGAGAGCGCGCCACCGGTCGGTGACCGCGGCACTGGAGGCATCGTAGCGGGTCCGCCGACGCGGAGGCCAACGTGCCGCCCGGCGCGACCGCCCGCGCGCGTCGTCCTTTTTATGCGGGCGCCCCAGGTGGCCGGGGCATGTACCCTACGTCTCGCACCAGACGGGGTGTGGCGCAGCTTGGTAGCGCGTCCGCTTTGGGAGCGGAAGGCCGTGGGTTCAAATCCCGCCACCCCGACCACGGCTCACGGCGTTGTGATGATCGCCTTTTGGGGCGCTGACCGGCTGCGGTTACTATGCAAGCTGCGCGCCCGTGTGCCCGGCCTCATGGCTTACGTACTCCTCCGGGCGGCTATCCGCCGGGCCTCGCTGGCTCCGGCAGAACCCAAGAAGTCAGCCACAAGGAGACCGAACCGTGAAGAGCGCCGTGGAGACCCTGAACCCGACCCGGGTTCGGCTCACTGTCGAGGTGCCCTTCGAGGAGCTCAAGGACAGCCTCGACGCGGCGTACAAGAAGATCAACCAGCAGGTCACGGTGAAGGGCTTCCGCAAGGGCAAGATCCCGGCCCGGGTCATCGACCAGCGGTTCGGTCGTGGCGCCGTGCTGGAGGAGGCCGTCAACGACGCGCTCCCGAAGTTCTACACCGAGGCGGTCAACGAGGCCGAGCTCAGCCCGCTGGGCCAGCCCGAGGTCGACATCACCGAGCTGAAGGACGGCGAGACGCTGAACTTCACCGCCGAGGTCGACATCCGTCCCGCCCTGGAGATCCCGGACTACTCCGGTATCGAGGTCGAGGTCGACGCCATCGAGGTCACCGACGAGGACGTCGAGAAGTCGGTCGAGCAGCTCCGTGAGCGCTTCGCCTCCACCTCCCCGGTCGAGCGCGCCGCCGAGGACGGTGACGTGGTCACCATCGACCTGGAGGCCAAGGTCGACGGCGAGGTGCTGGAGGACGGCGTCGCCGAGGGTGTTTCCTACACCATCGGCTCGGGCGAGCTGCTCGACGGCATCGACGAGGCCGTCAAGGGCCTGTCCGCCGGCGAGGAGGCCACCTTCACCTCCGAGCTGAAGGGCGGCTCCGCCGCCGGCCGCGAGGCCGAGGTCACCGTCAAGGTCACCCAGGTCGCCGCCCGCGAACTGCCGGAGCTGGACGACGAGTTCGCGCAGCTGGCGTCCGAGTTCGACACCCTGGACGAGCTGAAGGCCGACAGCCGCAAGCGCCTGGCCAACATGAAGCAGTACGACCAGGCCACCCAGGCCCAGGAGCGCGTGCTGGAGAAGCTCCTCGAGCTGGTCGAGGTCCCGGTCCCCGAGAAGCTGCTCGAGGACGAGGTCAACACCCGCAAGCACAACCTGGAGCACCACCAGCTCGGCCAGATGGGCCTGACCCTCGACAAGTACCTGGAGATCCAGGGCAAGACCGCCGAGGAGTTCGACACCGAGACCCGCGAGGCCGCGGTCAAGGGCATCAAGACCCAGTTCGTCCTGGACGAGCTGGTGAAGAAGGAGAACCTGGGCGTCAACCAGGAGGAGCTCACCGAGCACCTCATGCGCCGCGCCGCCTCCTCCGGCATGTCCCCCGACCAGTTCGCCCAGGCCGTCGTCGAGGGCGGCCAGGTTCCGCTGCTCGTCGGCGAGGTCGCCCGCGGCAAGGCCCTGGCCGTCGTGGTCGAGGCCGCCACGGTGAAGGACACCAACGGCGAGGTCATCGACCTGGACGACGAGGACGACGAGGAGACGACCGAGGTCGCCGAGACGGTCGAGGAGACCGAGGAGGCCTGAGCCTCACGGCACCTCTGACAACGAAGGGCTCCCTGGGACTGCTCCCAGGGGGCCCTTCTACGTTGGCGCCCACACGGGCCGACCTGTTTTTGTTTTCTGGGGGCGCGGGGAACTGCGCGACAAGCCACGAGGCACCCGCACCCCACAACGCACCCGCACCCCCCATCCCACTACGCCGGAGGCGAACACCCGCTTCTCCGGGATTCCCCCGGGGGACCAGAGCGTTAGGGTCCATGAATACGGGGCGCGGGGGAGCACCCCCGCCAAACCCCGGCAGGACTACGTGAGACGGCCCGGCGCCGTCGTAAGACGAGCAGGTGGATACGTGACGAATCTGATGCCCTCCGCCGCCGGCGAGCCTTCTATCGGCGGTGGCCTCGGCGACCAGGTCTACAACCGGCTGCTGGGCGAGCGGATCATCTTCCTCGGCCAGCAGGTCGACGACGACATCGCCAACAAGATCACCGCTCAGCTGCTCCTTCTCGCGGCCGACCCCGAGAAGGACATCTACCTCTACATCAACAGCCCCGGCGGCTCGGTGACGGCCGGCATGGCGATCTACGACACCATGCAGTACATCCCGAACGACGTGGTCACGATCGCGATGGGCATGGCGGCCTCCATGGGCCAGTTCCTGCTCACCGGCGGCGCCGCGGGCAAGCGCTTCGCGCTGCCGCACGCGGACATCATGATGCACCAGGGTTCGGCGGGCCTCGGCGGTACGGTCTCGGACATCAAGATCCAGGCCGAATACCTGCTGCGCACCAAGAAGCGCATGTCCGAGCTGACCGCCCAGCACTCCGGCCAGACGGTCGAGGCGATCATCCGCGACGGCGACCGCGACCGCTGGTTCACCCCGGAGGAGGCCAAGGAGTACGGTCTCATCGACGAGATCATCACGCACGCCTCGGGTGTTCCGGGTGGCGGCGGCACCGGCGCCTGACCGGCCCGGCCGCGCCACGCACCGCCACCACCGAAAGCCCCAGAACGCCACCAGGACGGTGAACACCCCATGAGCAACTTCCCCGGCGCCGCCAGCGGTATGTACGAGGGCCCCCGCCCCGACAGCCGTTACATCATTCCCCGTTTCGTCGAGCGCACCTCCCAGGGCGTCCGCGAGTACGACCCGTACGCGAAGCTCTTCGAAGAGCGCGTGATCTTCCTCGGTGTCCAGATCGACGACGCGTCCGCCAACGACGTCATGGCGCAGCTGCTGTGCCTGGAGTCGATGGACCCCGACCGCGACATCTCGATCTACATCAACAGCCCCGGCGGTGACATGACGGCCCTCACGGCCATCTACGACACCATGCAGTTCGTGAAGCCGGACATCCAGACGGTGTGCATGGGCCAGGCGGCCTCCGCCGCGGCGATCCTGCTGGCCGCCGGCACCCCGGGCAAGCGCATGGCGCTGCCGAACTCCCGTGTGCTGATCCACCAGCCGGCCGGTTCCACGGGCCGTGGCCAGCTCTCCGACCTGGAGATCATCGCCAAGGAGTTCACCCGGATGCGTGAGCAGCTGGAGGACATGCTGGCCAAGCACACCAAGCGGCCGATCGAGAAGATTCGCGAGGACATCGAGCGCGACAAGATCCTCACGGCCGAGGAGGCGCTGGAGTACGGCCTCGTCGACCAGATCATCTCCACCCGCAAGATGAACAACGAGGCGGTCCGCTGACCGCGGCCGTGTGTTTCTGGGCCGCTTTGGCAGGGTCCACGTCAAAGTGAACCCTGCCAAGGGGGCCCCGAACACGGCCCCGGGCAAGGTACCGTCGGACATAAGGCAGCACCAGGAGCCGCAGGGCCGTTAGCGTCCAGGCGTCTCCCAGGCGAAGGGGAAGCACACCGTGGCACGCATCGGTGACGGCGGCGATCTGCTCAAGTGCTCGTTCTGCGGCAAGAGCCAGAAGCAGGTCAAGAAGCTCATCGCAGGGCCCGGTGTGTACATCTGCGACGAGTGCATCGATCTCTGCAACGAGATCATCGAGGAAGAGCTCGCGGAGACCAGCGAGGTGCGCTGGGAGGAGCTGCCCAAGCCCCGCGAGATCTACGAGTTCCTCGAGGGCTACGTGGTCGGCCAGGAGGCCGCCAAGAAGGCCCTCTCGGTCGCGGTGTACAACCACTACAAGCGGGTCCAGGCCGGTGAGAACGGCGGCGCACAGGGCCGCGAGGACGCCATCGAGCTGGCGAAGTCCAACATCCTCCTGCTCGGCCCCACGGGCTCGGGCAAGACCCTCCTCGCGCAGACCCTGGCCCGGATGCTGAACGTCCCCTTCGCGATCGCGGACGCCACCGCGCTCACCGAGGCGGGATACGTCGGCGAGGACGTCGAGAACATCCTCCTGAAGCTCATCCAGGCGGCCGACTACGACGTCAAGAAGGCCGAGACCGGGATCATCTACATCGACGAGATCGACAAGGTGGCCCGCAAGAGCGAGAACCCCTCGATCACGCGCGACGTGAGCGGCGAGGGCGTCCAGCAGGCCCTGCTGAAGATCCTGGAGGGCACCACCGCCTCCGTCCCGCCGCAGGGCGGCCGCAAGCACCCGCACCAGGAGTTCATCCAGATCGACACGACGAACGTGCTGTTCATCGTGGGCGGTGCCTTCGCGGGCCTGGAGAAGATCATCGAGGCGCGGGCGGGTGCCAAGGGCATCGGCTTCGGCGCCACGATCCGCTCCAAGCGCGAGCTGGCCGCCAAGGACATCTTCGAGGACATCATGCCCGAGGACCTGGTGAAGTTCGGGATGATCCCCGAGTTCATCGGCCGTCTCCCGGTCATCACCTCGGTGCACAACCTCGACCGCGAGGCCCTGCTCAAGATCCTCGTCGAGCCGCGCAACGCCCTGGTCAAGCAGTACCAGCGCCTCTTCGAACTCGACGGTGTGGAGCTGGACTTCGAGCGCGAGGCGCTGGAGGCCATCGCGGACCAGGCCATCCTCCGCCAGACCGGCGCGCGCGGTCTGCGCGCCATCATGGAGGAGGTGCTGATGTCGGTGATGTACGAGGTGCCGTCCCGCAAGGACGTGGCCCGCGTCGTCATCACGGCCGACGTCGTCCACTCCAACGTGAACCCGACCCTCATCCCCCGCGACTCCCGGGGCCGGGGCCAGGGCGAGCAGAAGACCGCCTGACACGCGGCACACGGCAGACGAAGGGCCCCCGTCCGGTGAGGACGGGGGCCCCTTTCGTACGAGCCCCGAGGCCGCGGCCCGTCAGGCCGCGACGCGGATCTCCTTGCGCAGCCGCGCCACCAGAGCGGCGTCCGCGTCCAGGTCACTGGGACGGCCCGCCGCGAGCGTGGCGATGTCCATCGGCATCACGAAGCCGATCGTGCTGTGGTCGCCCCACACACAGACCGAGACCGTCATCTGCGCGGGCATCCCCTTGGCGGTGCTGTTGGTGGCCACCTTGGCGTGCTGGCACTTGAGCACCGCGTCCCCGAGCGCGGCGGGCTTGAACGCCTCCGGCTCGCCCACCAGCGTGTACTTGTTCGCCTCGTCCTTGTTCCCCTGGTCCTTCAGATACGCGAACATCGAGTCCACGGTCTTCTCCGGGTCGGCGATCGTGCCGTAGACCCCGCCGAACTCCATGAGCTTCTTGCTCAGCGGGTTCGTCTCGTCCCCGGCCGCGTACTCGGCCGTCACGTCCTTCGGGTCCTGCACGCCCCAGGTCTCGGCGTCCTTCAGGTCGTCCTGGGTCATGGCGCCCGCGTCGCTCTTGCCCTTGCGGTACTCGGAGAGCACCCGCGAGGGCGTCACCAGCTTGTGCGGGCCGTCGTCCGCGACCGGACCGCTCTTGTCGTCCCCGCCGCTGAACGCGAAGAACGCGCCCACCACCACGGCGACCGCCACCACGGCCGCCCCGACGATCAGCCCCGTCTTCTTCTTGCCCCCCGCAGGCACCGGCGCCTGCGGAGCCCCGTAGGACGGCGGGCCGTAGGGCGGCTGCTGGCCGTACGGGTTCGGCGGCTGCTGCCCGTAGGGGTTCTGCTGTGGCGGCACGCCCTGCTGCGGGTACGCGTAGCCCGGCTGCGGGGCCCCGGGCGGGGGCGGCGGGGGCGGTACCGGGGCCCCGCCCTGCGGGGGATAGCCGTAGCCGGGGGCGGGCGGCTGCTGTCCGTAGGGGCCCGGCTGGGCGTACGGGCCCGGCTGCCCGGCCGGCGGGCCGTACGGGCCCGGCTGCTGGGGCGGTCCGCCGTACGGGCCCGGCTGGTTGCTGCTCATTCCTCGGTTCCCCTCCACACGCTCCTGTGTCCCCGCCATCCTGGCCCAGCCGTGACAGGGGCACGGCACCGGGGGCCGCACCGTTACAGAACAAACGCGTTTCGGGAGCACCCTCCGGCACCTCTAAACTGACCCCCGTGACCGAGAACGCTCAGCAGCAGCCATCAGCGCCCGACACCGAACTGCCGACCCAGTACGCGCCGGCCGATGTAGAGGGGCCGCTGTACGAGCGCTGGGTAGAGCGGGGCTACTTCGAGGCGGACGCGAAGAGCGACAAGCCGCCCTTCACCGTCGTCATCCCCCCGCCCAACGTCACCGGCAGCCTCCACCTGGGCCACGCCTTCGAGCACACCATCATCGACGCCCTGACCCGCCGCAAGCGCATGCAGGGCTTCGAGACCCTGTGGCAGCCCGGCATGGACCACGCCGGCATCGCCACGCAGAACGTCGTCGAGCGCGAGCTCGGCAAGGAGGGCAAGTCCCGCCACGACCTGGGCCGCGAGGCGTTCGTCGACCGCGTCTGGCAGTGGAAGGACGAGTCCGGCGGCCAGATCTCCGGCCAGATGCGCCGCCTCGGCGACGGCGTCGCCTGGTCCCGCGAGCGCTTCACCATGGACGAGGGCCTGTCGAAGTCCGTCCAGACCATCTTCAAGCGCCTCTACGACGACGAGCTGATCTACCGCGCCGAGCGCATCATCAACTGGTGCCCGCGCTGCCTGACCGCGATCTCCGACATCGAGGTCGAGTACCAGGACGACGACGGCGAGCTCGTCTCCATGACGTACGGCGAGGGCGACGAGACGATCGTCGTCGCCACCACCCGCGCCGAGACGATGCTCGGTGACACGGCCGTCGCCGTCCACCCCGAGGACGAGCGCTACCAGCACCTCATCGGCAAGCTCATCAGGCTCCCGCTGACCGACCGCTCCATCCCGGTCGTCGCCGACGAGCACGTCGACCCCGAGTTCGGCACCGGCGCCGTCAAGGTGACCCCGGCGCACGACCCGAACGACTTCGAGATCGGCCAGCGGCACGACCTGCCGTCCATCACCGTCATGGACGAGCACGCCGTCATCACCACCCCCGGCCCCTTCCAGGGCCTGGACCGCCTGGAGGCCCGCTCCGCCATCGTCGCCGCCCTGCGCGCCGAGGGCCGGATCGTCGCCGAGAAGCGGCCGTACGTCCACTCGGTGGGCCACTGCTCGCGCTGCAAGACCACCATCGAGCCGCGCCTGTCGATGCAGTGGTGGGTCAAGGTCGGCCCGCTCGCCCAGGCCGCCGGTGACGCGGTCCGCGACGGCAAGGTCAAGATCCACCCGCAGGAGATGGAGAAGCGGTACTTCGACTGGGTCGACAACCTCCACGACTGGTGCATCTCGCGCCAGCTGTGGTGGGGCCACCGCATCCCGGTCTGGTACGGCCCGGACGGCGAGGTCGTCTGCGTCGGCCCCGACGAGCAGCCGCCCGCCGGCGAGGGCTGGCACCAGGACAGCGACGTCCTCGACACCTGGTTCTCCTCCGGCCTGTGGCCCTTCTCCACCCTGGGCTGGCCCGAGCAGACCGAGTCGCTCGCGAAGTTCTACCCGAACTCCGTCCTGGTCACCGGCTACGACATCCTCTTCTTCTGGGTCGCCCGGATGATGATGTTCGGCCTCTACGCGATGGACGGCACCCCGCCGTTCCACACCATCGCCCTGCACGGCATGGTCCGCGACCAGTTCGGCAAGAAGATGTCGAAGTCCTTCGGGAACGTCGTCAACCCGTTGGACTGGATGGACAAGTACGGCTCCGACGCCCTGCGCTTCACCCTCGCGCGCGGCGCCAACCCCGGCGTCGACGTGCCGATCGGCGAGGACTGGGTCCAGGGCTCGCGGAACTTCGCCAACAAGATCTGGAACGCGACCCGCTTCGCGCTGATGAACGGCGCGACGGTCGAGGGCCCGCTGCCGGACGCGTCCGCGATGTCCGCCACGGACCGCTGGATCCTCTCCCGCCTCAACTCGGTGGTCGCCGAGGTCGACGCGCTCTACGAGGACTACCAGTTCGCCAAGCTCTCGGACGCGCTGTTCCACTTCGCGTGGGACGAGGTCTTCGACTGGTACGTCGAGCTGTCCAAGACCACCTTCCAGGCGGGCGGCGAGGCGGCCGAGGTCTCCAAGCGGGTCCTCGGTGAGGTCCTCGACGTCACGCTCAAGCTGCTGCACCCGGTGGTCCCGTTCGTCACGGAGACGCTGTGGACGACGCTGACGGGCGGGGAGTCGCTGGTCATCGCCGAGTGGCCGACGGACTCCGGCTTCCGTGACGTCGCCGCCGAGCGGGAGATCGAGTCCCTCCAGGCCGTCGTCACCGAGGTCCGCCGCTTCCGCGCCGACCAGGGGCTCCAGTCCGGCCAGCGGGTGCCCGCGCGGCTCACGCTGGACGGTACGGCGTTCGCTCCGCACGAGGCGGCGATCCGGCAGCTCCTCCGTCTCCAGCCCGAGGGTGATTCCTTCACGGCCACGGCCACCCTGCCGGTCGCCGGAGCCGAGGTCGCGCTCGACCTCTCCGGCACGATCGACATCGCGGCCGAGCGCAAGCGGCTGTCCAAGGACCTCGCCGCCGCCGAGAAGGAGAAGGCCCAGGCGACGGCCAAGCTCGGCAACGAGGCGTTCCTGGCCAAGGCGCCGGACGCCGTGGTCGACAAGATCCGCCTCCGCCTCGCCAAGGCGGAGGAAGACATGACCCGCCTCCAGTCCCAGCTGTCCCGCCTGCCGCAGGCGTAAGCGCGAGCGCGTTAGGGAGGCCCCCGGTGCTGTGGTCGGCGCCGGGGGCTTCCGCTTGCCCGCGCGTGCGGGGCCGCTGCGCCCACCCGTGCCGCCCCAGCGGCACGACTGCCCGCAGCGACGGGGGGGGCTTATCAGCGCGGCTCGGCTGCAACCCCCTAGGGGCGCGGGGAACTGCGCGAACGGCCACGACGGCCCCGCAGCGGGCCACCGGCGGGACCACCCACGGCGAGGTCTTTCAGGGGCGCGGGGAACTGCGCGACAAGCCACGACGCGGCCGCAGCGCACCACCGGCGGGACCACCACGCGCAACCACCCCACCGCTCCGTAAACTGACCCCGTGAGCGACGAGCAGCCCGGTAACGAAAGCCCCGACCCCTTCGAAGAGATCATCGCGGAGGAGACCGACCGCGACCCCGACCTCGCCGTGATCGAGGCGGGCAGCCGCACCCTGCGTACCCAGGGCGGCCCCCCGCAGGCGGACGTGCCGGCCCGCCCCGAGGACCCCGCACTCGACCGCGCCCTGCGCGAGGTGGAGACGGAGCTGGCGAGCCGCTGGGGCGAGACCAAGCTGGAGCCCTCCGTCACCCGCATCGCCGCCCTGATGGACGTACTCGGCGAGCCCCAGCGCACGTACCCCTCCATCCACATCACCGGCACCAACGGCAAGACCTCCACCGCCCGCATGATCGAGGCCCTGCTCGGCGCCTTCGAACTGCGCACCGGCCGCTACACCAGCCCCCACGTGCAGTCCGTGACCGAGCGCATCAGCCTGGACGGCGCCCCGATCAGCGCCGAGCGGTTCATCGAGACGTACCAGGACATCAAGCCGTACATCGAGATGGTGGACGCCTCCCAGGAGTACCGGCTGTCCTTCTTCGAGGTGCTGACCGGCATGGCGTACGCCGCGTTCGCGGACGCCCCCGTGGACGTCGCCGTCGTCGAGGTCGGCATGGGCGGCAGCTGGGACGCGACGAACGTGATCGACGGCGACGTCGCCGTGATCACCCCCATCGGCCTGGACCACACCGACCGGCTGGGGGAGACCCCCGAGCAGATCGCCGTCGAGAAGTCCGGGATCATCAAGCCGGACGCGACCGTGATCATGGCGCAGCAGCCGGTGGACGCGGCGCAGGTGCTGCTGAAGAAGGCCGTCGAGGAGAACGCCACCGTGGCCCGCGAGGGCCTGGAGTTCGGCGTGGTGGACCGCCAGGTCGCCGTCGGCGGCCAGCTGGTCACCCTGCGCGGCCTGGGCGGCGAGTACCCGGAGGTCTACCTCCCGCTGCACGGCGCCCACCAGGCGCACAACGCGGCCGTGGCCCTCGCCGCCGTGGAGGCGTTCTTCGGCGTCGGCGCCGAGCGCGCGCAGCCGCTGGACATCGACACCGTGCGCAAGGCGTTCGCGTCCGTCTCCAGCCCGGGCCGCCTGGAGATCGTCCGCCGCTCCCCGACCGTCGTGCTGGACGCGGCCCACAACCCGGCCGGCGCCGAGGCCGCCGCCGAGGCGGTGCGCGAGGCGTTCGACTTCAGCCGGCTCATCGGCGTGGTCGGCGCGAGCGCGGACAAGAACGTGCGCGGACTCCTGGAGGCGTTCGAGCCGCTCTTCGCGGAGGTCGTCATCACGCAGAACTCCAGCCACCGCGCCATGGACGCGGACCAGCTGGCCGCCGTCGCCGTCGAGGTGTTCGGCGAGGACCGCGTCCAGGTCGAGCCGCAGCTGCCGGAGGCTCTGGAGGCGGCGATCACGCTGGCCGAGGAGGAGGGCGAGTTCTCGGGCGGCGGTGTGCTCGTCACCGGTTCGGTCATCACGGTGGGCGAGGCGCGCCTGCTGCTCGGGAAGGGCTGAGAGGTTCCGTCGTGCGTACGCTCTGTTCATCGACGCTGATCGGTGAGTTCTTCATCATCGGTTTCGCGGGCCTGGTCGCCATGAAGGACCCCTCGCTCGCCATGTCCACCGTGTGGCTGGTGTGCGGGATCGCCATGGCCCTGTCCGTGCTGCTGTGCGGCATGGTGACCCGCCCCGGCGGCGTCGCCCTCGGCTGGGCCCTCCAGCTCGCGCTGATCGTCTCGGGCGTCTTCGTGCCGATGATGTACATCATGGGCGCGGTCTTCGCCGCCCTGTGGTGGGCGTCGGTGCACTACGGCCGGAAGGTGGACGAAGCCAAGGCACGCTTCGCGGCGGAGCGGGCAGCGGCGCAGTAGGACGCTGTCAGTGCCGGGTGCTTCACTGGCCCTGCGTGGCACCCGGACGCTCCCCGCCCACGCGGGGATGGCCCCGGCTTTCCCTTGTGCTCGCCGTATTGGGGCTCGTGGTCCCCGCAGCGGCGGGGTTTTTCGGGCACGGTCCGGGTGCCGGGCGCGTAGCGGCAACCGGTAGCCTCAGGGCAGTCGTTTCGACCCCTCACCTGCAAGGAGCCGCACCCCATGACCCAGCGCACTCTCGTCCTCCTGAAGCCGGACGCCGTCCGTCGTGGTCTGGTTGGCGAGATCATCGGCCGTATCGAGCGCAAGGCCGACTGGCGGATCGCCGCGCTGGAGCTGCGGACCCTGGACCGCGGCATCCTGGAGCAGCACTACGCCGAGCACGTGGGCCGTCCGTTCTACGAGCCGCTGGTCGAGTTCATGTCCTCCGGTCCCGTCGTCGCGCTGATCGTCGAGGGTGAGCGGGTCATCGAGGGGGTGCGGCAGCTCGCCGGTCCGACGGACCCGATCGCCGCGGCCCCCGGTTCCATCCGCGGCGACTACGGCGTGATCGTCCGCGAGAACCTGATCCACGCGTCCGACTCCGAGGAGTCGGCCGAGCGCGAGGTGAAGATCTTCTTCCCGGGCCGTGACTGACCGGTGCCCGGCGGCCCGTACGGGCCACGCCGTGCGGAGTTTCCGAGAAATTTTCTGAGGGTTCGTCAGATCGGCCGGAGGCCCGCACCTGGGACGGCCGTACGATTTCGGCCGTCCCTCGGCATATGCGTTGCCGATCGGGGGAACGTGTGCCCCCGATGGGCCGTCTCCACAAGCGGGGCGCCGCGTCATCTGCTGACAATGGCGAAGACCCTCGCGCGATGTCCGTGAAGGCGCGTCTACGATGGAACCCTTCACGTCACCGCACCCACCTCGCCTCCCTGAAAAGCCCTCAAAAGCTCGTGGGAAGGCCAGACGAATCCTGATGGGGAACTCAATGTCGTTCATCGGCCGTGACATGGCTGTCGACCTCGGGACCGCCAACACGCTGGTGTACGTCAGGGGTCGCGGGATCGTACTCAACGAGCCGTCCGTCGTCGCCATCAACACCAACACCGGTGGCATCCTCGCGGTCGGTGCCGAAGCCAAGAAGATGATCGGCCGGACGCCGGGCAACATCGTCGCCGTGCGCCCGCTGAAGGACGGCGTCATCGCCGACTTCGAGATCACCGAGCGGATGCTCCGCTACTTCATCCTGAAGATCCACAAGCGGCGGTATCTCGCCCGTCCGCGCGTCGTCGTGTGCGTGCCCTCGGGCATCACCGGCGTCGAGCGCCGCGCCGTCATCGAGGCGTCCTCGCAGGCCGGCGCGCGCCAGGTGCACATCATCGAGGAGCCCATGGCGGCCGCCATCGGCTCCGGCCTGCCGGTCCACGAGGCCACGGGCAACATGGTGGTGGACATCGGCGGCGGCACCACGGAGGTCGCGGTCATCTCGCTCGGCGGCATCGTCACCGCGCAGTCCATCCGCGTCGCGGGCGACGAACTGGACAACGCGATCATCCAGTACATCAAGAAGGAGTACAGCCTTCTGCTGGGTGAGCGCACGGCCGAGCAGATCAAGATCACGATCGGTTCGGCGTACGACCTCGACACCGACGAGCACACCGAAGTCCGGGGCCGGGACCTGGTGTCCGGCCTGCCCAAGACCGTCGTCATCTCCGCCGCGGAGGTGCGCAAGGCGATCGAGGAGCCGGTCAACGCGATCGTCGACGCCGTCAAGACGACCCTGGACAAGTGCCCGCCGGAGCTGTCCGGCGACATCATGGACCGGGGCATCGTCCTGACCGGCGGCGGCGCCCTGCTGCGCGGGCTCGACGAACGGCTGCGCCGCGAGACCGGAATGCCGATCCACATCGCCGAGGACCCGCTCGACAGCGTCGCGCTGGGCTCCGGCAAGTGCGTCGAGGAGTTCGAGGCACTGCAGCAGGTTCTGGACGCGCAGCCGCGCAGATGACGTAACACTTCGATTCCGCCGTACGAGACGTTCTTCGCTCGTGCGGCGGATCGTTGATATAGAGGCATAAGCTCCCGCAAACGGACCGCTCGGATTGGCGCTTCCTTTCGTGTTGGCGTTTTTCCGGCAGTCCTCGAATTCCTATTAGAGGAAGGCACGGCCGCCGCACGTGAGGGACACGAAAGAGAGCCGGCTGCTCCTGGTCCTGCTGATCGCCATCGCGTTCGCACTGATCACGGTGGACATCCGCGGGGGCCGGAACTCGCCGGTCGACGGCGCCCGGCACGCAGCGGCCGCGGCGTTCGGCCCGATCGAGAACGGGCTGTCCTCCGCGGTCGATCCGGTCGGCGAGGCCGTCTCCGCCGTCCGTGACTCCGGCACCCGCCACGACCGCCTGGCCACGCTGGAGAAGGAGAACGCGGCCCTCAAGGCCAAGCTCGGCAGCGACGACCGCAACCGCAGCCGCCTGAACCAGCTCGACCGGATGCTGAAGATCGCCGGCGAGGGCCAGTACGGCATCAAGGGCGCCCAGGTCATCGCCATAGGAGCGGCCCAGGGCTTCTCCTGGACCATCACCATCGACGCCGGCGCCAACGACGGCATCCGGCGCGACATGACGGTGCTCAACGGCGACGGCCTGGTCGGCCGCGTCACCACCGTCGGCCCCGACACCGCCACCGTGCTGCTCGCCAACGACCCCGACTTCACCGTCGGCACCCGCATGGAGGGCAGCGACGAACTCGGCTTCGCCTCCGGACAGGGCGACCGCCCGCTGCGCGTCGAACTCCTCAACGGCAAGGCCGAGGTGAAGAAGGGCGACCGTCTGGTCACCTTCGGCTCCCAGGCCGACAAGCCGTTCGTGCCGGGCGTGCCGGTCGGCGTGGTCTCCCGCGTGGACCCCTCCGGCGGCGGTCTGACCCGCACCCTGTACGTCACGCCGTACGTCGGCTTCAGCAAGCTCGACATCGTCGGCGTCGTCGTCTCCGGGCCCAAGAAGGACCCGCGCGACGAGGTACTGCCCAGCAAGCCCAAGCCGGTCCCGACGCCGACCGTGACGGTGACGGTCACCCCCTCGGCCGACGCGCCCGAATCCACCGACGACCAGCAGCAGTAGGAGCCGAACCGTCATGCGCCTCAATCGCATCCTGCTCGCCGCCGCACTGGTCGTCGTCGCCCTGGTGATCCAGGTGAGCGTCCTCGCCCGGCTGCATCTGCCCGGCGCCGTGCCCGACCTGCTGCTCCTCACCGTCGTCGGCCTCGCCATGGTCTACGGCCATGTCGGCGGCGCCCTCGTCGGCTTCGGCGCGGGACTCCTCGCCGACCTCGCCCCGCCCGCCGACCACGCGGCCGGGCGCTACGCGCTCGTGCTCTGCGTCATCGGCTACTGCGCCGGGCTCGTCCGGCCGGAGAACGGCCGGCTGAAGTCCGCGACCGGCCCGATGGCCGTCGTGGTCGCCGCCGCCGTCGGCTCCACGCTGCTCTACGCGGGCGTCGGCGCCCTCGTCGGGGACACCGCCGCCCGCCATGTCGGCCTGACCGGGCTGCTGTTCTCCGCCGCGCTCTACGACCTGCTGCTCGCGCCGTTCGTCGTCCCCGGCGTCATGTGGCTGGCCCGCCGCACCGACAACGACCCGCTCACCGAGAACGGACCGTCCGTCAAGGCCGGGAACATCTCCTCGGGCTGGCTCTCCTCCGGCACCGGCCTGCGGGTCGGCGGCGGGCGCTCCGGCCTCGGCAGCCTCAAGGCCAAGGCCCGCACCCGCTCCGCCCGCGTCGGACGCATCAAGGGGGTCAAGCGGCTGTGACAGCGGGCGGATTCACCCGAAAGAGTCAGCTCTGGGGGAACGGGCCGGCACCGGCCCCGCGTTCATCGTTCGTACGCACACACGTTCACGTACGCGTCCACGCATCCGCGTCCGCGCACTGAGAGGGGGAGCAGCCGCAGTGACCAACATTCCCGAGACCGGACGGACCCCACGCGTCCAGATCCGCCTCGTCGTCATCCAGATCCTCGTCCTCTCCCTGCTCGGCACCCTCGGCGGACGCCTGTGGTACCTCCAGATCCGCGAAGGCGCCGAGTACCAGCGCGAGGCCTCCGGCAACCACGTCCAGCAGGTCGTCGACCCCGCCGTGCGCGGTGACATCCTCGACGCCCGCGGCGTCCCCCTCGCGGACAACGAGACGCGCCTGGTCGTCTCCGCCTCCCGCACCGACCTCCTCAAGCAGAAGGACGACGGCAAGGCGGTCCTCGCCAAGCTCGCCGGCGTGCTCGGTCTGAAGGCCGAGGACGTCGAGCAGAAGGTCCGCCTCTGCGACGCGAAGACCCCCCAGCCCTGCTGGAACGGCTCGCCGTACCAGCCGATCCCGATCACCGACGAGGCCACCCCCAAGCAGGCCCTCCAGATCCGCGAGCGCGCCGAGGACTTCCCCGGCATCACCGCCGAACCCGAGGCCGTGCGGCGGTACGGCGGCCCCGGCAAGTCCAACACCTCCCAGGTCCTCGGCTACCTCTCGCCCGTCACCGACGACGAGATCCAGAAGGCCAAGGACACCGACTCGCCGTATCTGCGCTCCGACATGGTGGGCCGCTCCGGCCTGGAGCGGCAGTACGACAAGGAACTGCGCGGCAAGGCCGGCGTCACCCGCTACGAGGTGGACAACCTCGGCCGGGTCATCGGCAAGGCCAAGGCCGACCCCGCCGAGGCCGGTTCCAACCTGGTCACCAGCATCGACTCCCGCGTCCAGCGCGTCGCGGAGTACGAACTGGACAAGGCCATGAAGGTCGCCCGCCAGCAGTTCGACAAGATCACCGGCACCAACTACAAGGCCGACTCCGGCGCCGTGGTCGTCATGGAGGCCAAGACCGGCCGCATCGTCGCCATGGCCTCCGCCCCCACCTACGACCCCAACGTCTGGGTGGGCGGCATCTCCGCCAAGGACTACAAGGCCCTCACCGGCAAGAACAGCGACTACCCGCTGCTCAACCGGGCCATCCAGGGCCAGGCCGCACCGGGCTCCACCTTCAAGGTGATCTCCACCGCCGCCGCGGTCGAGGCGGGCTACGACTTCGACGGCCGCTACCCGTGCACGAGTTCGTACTCCGTCGGCAGCCAGGTCTTCAAGAACTTCGAGGGCGAGAACTTCGGCCCGATCTCGCTCGGCCGCGCCCTGGAGGTCTCCTGCGACACCGTCTTCTACGGCCTCGCGGACCGGGAGTGGAAGCGCGACGGCGGCATCAACCCCAAGAAGGGCCAGCCGAAGGACTTCTTCTACAAGGCCGCCCACCAGTTCGGCCTCGGCAAGGAGACCGGCATCGACCTCCCCAACGAGGTCACGGGCCGTGTCCCCGACCGCCAGTGGAAGCTCGACTACTGGAAGGCCAACAAGGACGCCTGGTGCAAGTCCGGCAAGAAGGACGGCTCCTACGTCGAGAAGATCGCGTACGAGAACTGCCTCGAAGGCAACAAGATGCGCGAGGGTGACTCGATCAACTACTCCATCGGCCAGGGCGACACCCTCGTCACGCCGATCCAGGAGGCGCGGATCTACGGCGCGGTCGCCAACGGCGGCACGATGTACCAGCCGACCATCGGCAAGGCGATCATCAGCCCCGACGGCAGGACGGTCACGCCGATCAAGCCGAAGAAGACCGGTCGGCTGCCCGTCAGCAAGGCCACCCTCAAGGGCATGGACGACGCGTTCGCGGGCGTCATCACCCGCGGTACCGCCGCCTGGAAGTTCGGCGGCTGGCCGCAGGACAAGATCCCGCTGCACGCCAAGACCGGTACCGCCGAGGTCTACGGCAAGCAGACCACCTCCTGGCTGGCCACCTACTCCAAGGACTACACGGTGATCATGACGATTGCCCAGGCCGGTACGGGTTCCGGAGCCTCCGGTGAGGCCGTGCGCAACATCTACAGCGCGCTCTACGGCGTCGCGGGCGACGGCTCCATCGACAAGAAGAAGGCCCTGCTGCCCGAGCCGCAGAAGGCCCTGCCGAAGGTCCGCGCCGACGGCACCGTCGTCGCCCCCAAGATCATCGGCGACCCGGCCAAGGACGTCGAGGCCGCCCAGAAGAACAACGCCACCAACGACGACGACCAGCCCGCGGCCACCGCGCCCACCGACAACACCAACAGCAACACCCGCAGGCGGCCCCGCCGGAGGGGAAGCCGGAGGACGCGCACATGACCGGCACCAACAGCTTCTCCGTCTCCGGCTACGGCCCCGAGCGGGCCGGCTGGACGAGGCTCCTCGCCCGCGACTCCGTCACCCGGCGCCTCGACTGGCCGATACTGCTCGCGGCCATGGCGCTGTCCCTGATCGGCTCCCTGCTGGTCTTCTCCGCGACCCGCAACCGCACGGAGATCAACCAGGGCGACCCGTACTACTTCCTGCTCCGGCACCTGATGAACCTCGGCATCGGGCTCGCCCTGATGATCGCCACCGTCTGGCTGGGCCACCGCGCCCTGCGCAACGCCGTGCCGGTCCTCTACGGCGTCTCGCTGCTCGGGGTGCTGCTCGTCCTCACCCCGCTCGGCGCCACCATCAACGGCAGCCGCAACTGGATCGTGTTCGGCGGGGGCTTCTCGCTCCAGCCCGCCGAGTTCGTGAAGGTCACGATCATCCTGGGCATGGCCATGCTGCTCGCGGCGCGGGTCGACGCGGGCGACAAGCCGTACCCCGACCACCGCACCGTCCTGCAGGCGCTCGGCCTGGCCGCCGTGCCGATCATGATCGTGCTGCTCATGCCCGACCTCGGCACGGTCCTCGCCATGGTGGCCATCATCCTGGGCGTGCTGCTCGCCTCCGGCGCCTCCAACCGCTGGATCTTCGGCCTGCTCCTGACCGGTGTCCTCGGCTGCGTCGCCATCTGGCAGCTGCATATCCTGGACGAGTACCAGATCAACCGCTTCGCCGCCTTCGCCAACCCCGACCTCGACCCGGCGGGTGTCGGCTACAACACCAACCAGGCCCGCATCGCCATCGGCTCCGGCGGCCTGACCGGCGCGGGCCTCTTCCACGGCTCGCAGACCACCGGCCAGTTCGTGCCCGAGCAGCAGACCGACTTCGTCTTCACGGTCGCGGGCGAGGAGCTGGGCTTCCTGGGCGCCGGCCTGATAATCCTTCTCCTCGGCGTCATCCTGTGGCGGGCCTGCCGTATCGCCCTGGACTCGACCGAGCTGTACGGCACGATCGTGGCCGCCGGCATCGTCGCCTGGTTCGCCTTCCAGTCCTTCGAGAACATCGGCATGACCCTCGGCATCATGCCGGTCACCGGTCTGCCACTCCCGTTCGTCTCGTACGGAGGCTCGTCGATGTTCGCGGTCTGGATCGCGGTGGGGCTGCTGCAGTCGATTCGGGTACAGCGGCCGATGTCGGCGTAGTGCCTCCGGCGGTTCGACGGGGGACCACGGCGGGGACTCACGGCCGGGGGCCACGGTCGGGGTTCATGGTTGGGGTCCACTAGCGGGGCTCACGGCTGGGGTTCGTGGCCGGGGTCTGCGAGCGGGTCCGACGAGTGGGGCCCACGGCCGGGTTCATGGTCGGGGTTCGTGGCCCGGGCCCACGAGCAGGGTCGACGAGCGGGTCCACGAGCGGGGCTCATGGCCGGGGTCCGCGAGCGGCGCCCACGGCTGGGGTCCACGAGCGGGGCTCACGGCCGGGGTCTGCGAGCGGGGCCGATGAGCGGGGGCCACGGCTGGGGTCCACGAGCGGGGCCCACGGCCGGGGTTCATGGCCGGGGTCCACGGTCGGGGTTCGTGGCCGGGGTCTGCGAGCGGGGCCGACGAGCGGCGCCCACGAGTGGGGTCGACGGGTGTGGCTCACGGGCGGGTCCGCGAGCGGGGGCCATGGCCGGGATTCGTGGCCCGGTCCGCGAGCGGCGCCTACGGCTGGGGTCCACGAGTGGGGTTCACGGTCGGGGTTCGTGGCCGGGGTCTGCGAGGCGGGGCCGACGAGCGGCGCCCCCGAGTGGGATTCACGAGCGGGGCTCATGGCCAGGGTTCATGGCCGGGGTCTGCGAGCGGGGCCGACGAGCGGCGCCATCGAGCGGGGCTCATGGGCGGGGTCCATGGCCGGGGTTCGCTGTCAGGGCTCGGTCGGCTTCAGGGGTGTGGCGGAGGGGTGGGAGGTCTGCTTCCGTTCCTTCGGGGTGTTCGGGGGCTGGATGTCGGTCGTGGGGGCGTTCTAGATTCGGGGCATGGCGGATGTGACGCGGGAAGTGGAGCGGAAGTACGAGGGCGGAGACGGCGGCTTTCCCGAGGTGACCGGGACCGCCGGGGTGGCCCGGGTCGTGGACCGGGGGCTGGCCGAGCTGGACGCCACCTACTACGACACCCCCGACGAACGGCTCGCCGCCGCCTCCCTCACCCTGCGCCGCCGCACCGGGGGATCGGACGCCGGGTGGCATGTGAAGTTCCCCGTGGCGCCCGGGGTCCGCGACGAGATCAGGGCGCCGCTGTCGGACACCGTGCCCGAGGAGATCGCCGCGCTGGTCCGCTCCCGGGTCCGGGGTGCCGGACTGGTCCCCGTGCTCCGGCTCCGCAGCGTCCGCCACGTCCTCGACCTGCTCGACGCCGAGGACACCCTGCTGGCCGAGGCGAGCACCGACACCGTGACCGCCGAGCGGCTCAACCGGGCGGGCGGCACCGCCCACTGGACCGAGACCGAGGTCGAACTCGCCGACGGCGGCGACCCCGCCCTGCTGGACCGCATCGAGAAGCGGCTGCGCGCGGCCGGGCTGAAGCCGTCGAAGTCGCCGTCCAAGCTGGCCCGCGCCCTGGAGGAGACCGGCGGGCGCGCGAGCAGCGGCGGTACGCCCGCCGCCCCCGTGACGGCCGGCGACCACGTCCTCGCCTACCTGCGGGAACAGCGCGAGGCGATCCTCTCCGGCGATCCCGCCGTCCGCCGCGACCTGCCCGACGCCGTGCACCGGATGCGGGTGGCGACCCGCCGGGCCCGTTCCGCCCTGCGCGGCTTCCGCGACGTGCTCGACCCCGCCGCCACCGCCCCGCTCGCGGCCGAGCTGAAGTGGCTCGCCGGGGAGCTGGGCCTCGACCGGGACCAGGAGGTGCTGGCGGAACGCCTGACCGCCGACCTCGCCGGCCTCCCCGACGACCTGGTCACCGGACCCGTGCGCGAGCGCCTGACCGGCTGGGCCGGCGCCCGCCACCACAGCACCCGGGCCCACCTCATCGGCGTACTCGACTCCGCGCGCTACCTCGCCCTGCTCGACACCCTGGACGCTCTCCTCGCCGACCCGCCCCTGCTGAAGCGGGCCGCGCGCAAGCCGGGCAAGACCCTGGCCAAGGCCCTGCGCAAGGACTTCGCCAAGCTCTCCCGGCTGGTGGACACCGCCCTGGAGCTGCCGCCCGGCGAGGAACGCGACCGTACGCTGCACGAGGCCCGCAAGAAGGCCAAGCGCACCCGCTACGGCGCGGAGGCGGCCGCAGACGCCCTCGGCGCCCCGGCCCGCGCCCTCGTCAAGTCCATGAAGTCCCTCACCACCCTCCTCGGTGAACACCAGGACGCGGTCATGGCCCGCCACACCCTGCGCGAGCTGGCGGCGGTGGCGCACGGGGCGGGGGAGAGCGGGTTTCCCTACGGGGTGCTGTACGGGCGGGAGGAGCGGCGGGCGGAGCGGGTGGAGGGGGAGCTGCCGGGGCGGTGGCGGACCGTGACCGAACGCGTGGCCGGTCGTTTGATCTGACGCACGGCCTCCCCGCGCATGCGGGGGTGATCCGCCGTGAGAGTCCTGCGAAGTCCGGTGGGCTCTGTGGTCCCCGCAGCTGCGGGGGTGTGCCGATCGCCGTGCAGGGGGTGGTCCGTAGCGGGTTACGCTTGAGGACCACCCCCATCAGCTCACGAAAGTACCCCGCGATGTCTGTCGAGTCGGTCTTCCCGCAGCTCGAAGCCTTGCTCCCGCATGTGCAGAAGCCGATCCAGTACGTCGGCGGAGAGCTCAACTCCACGGTCAAGCCCTGGGACGCCGCTGAGGTGCGCTGGGCCCTCATGTACCCGGACGCGTACGAGGTCGGTCTGCCCAACCAGGGCGTCATGATCCTCTACGAGGTGCTGAACGAGCAGGAGGGCGTGCTCGCCGAGCGCACGTACAGCGTGTGGCCGGACCTTGAGGCCCTGATGCGCGAGCACGGCGTGCCGCAGTTCACGGTCGACAGCCACCGGCCGCTGCGTGCCTTCGACGTGTTCGGCCTGTCCTTCTCCACCGAGCTGGGCTACACCAACATGCTCACCGCCCTGGACCTGGCGGGCATCCCGCTGGAGTCCAAGGACCGTACGCTCGACGACCCGATCGTCCTCGCGGGCGGCCACGCGGCGTTCAACCCCGAGCCGATCGCGGACTTCATCGACGCGGCGATCATCGGTGACGGCGAGCAGGCCGTGCTGGACATGACGGAGATCATCCGCAAGTGGAAGGCGGAGGGCCGCCCGGGTGGCCGCGAGGAGGTGCTGCTGCGCCTGGCGAAGACCGGCTCGGTGTACATCCCGGCCTTCTACGACGTGGAGTACCTGCCCGACGGCCGTATCGCCCGCGTCGTCCCCAACCGCTCGGGTGTGCCGTGGCGCGTGTCGAAGCACACCGTCATGGACCTGGACGAGTGGCCGTACCCCAAGCAGCCGCTGGTGCCGCTGGCCGAGACGGTCCACGAGCGCATGTCGGTGGAGATCTTCCGCGGCTGCACGCGTGGCTGCCGGTTCTGCCAGGCGGGCATGATCACGCGCCCGGTGCGCGAGCGCTCGATCACGGGCATCGGCGACATGGTCGAGAAGGGGCTGAACGCGACCGGCTTCGAGGAGGTCGGCCTCCTCTCCCTCTCCTCCGCCGACCACTCCGAGATCGGTGACATCGCCAAGGGCCTCGCGGACCGCTACGAGGACGACAAGGTCGGCCTCTCGCTGCCCTCGACCCGTGTCGACGCGTTCAACGTGGACCTGGCCAACGAGTTGACCCGCAACGGCCGCCGTTCCGGTCTCACCTTCGCCCCCGAGGGCGGCTCCGAGCGCATGCGCAAGGTCATCAACAAGATGGTCTCGGAGGAGGATCTGATCCGCACCGTCGCCACCGCGTACGGCAACGGCTGGCGGCAGGTGAAGCTGTACTTCATGTGCGGTCTGCCGACGGAGACCGACGAGGACGTCCTGCAGATCGCCGACATGGCGACGCACGTCATCCAGAAGGGCCGTGAGGTCTCCGGCTCGGGCGACATCCGCTGCACGGTGTCGATCGGCGGCTTCGTCCCGAAGCCCCACACCCCCTTCCAGTGGGCCCCGCAGCTCTCCGCCGAGGAGACGGACGCGCGCCTGCAGAAGCTCCGCGACAAGATCCGGGGCGACAAGAAGTACGGCCGCTCCATCGGCTTCCGCTACCACGACGGCAAGCCCGGCATCGTCGAGGGCCTGCTCTCCCGCGGCGACCGCCGCACCGGCGCCGTCATCCGCGCGGTCTACGAGGACGGCGGCCGCTTCGACGGCTGGCGCGAGCACTTCTCCTACGACCGCTGGATGGCCTGCGCCGACAAGGCGCTCGCCGACTTCGGTATCGACGTCGACTGGTACACCACCCGCGAGCGCACCTACGAGGAGGTCCTCCCCTGGGACCACCTCGACTCCGGTCTCGACAAGGACTGGCTGTGGGAGGACTGGCAGGACGCCCTCGACGAGACCGAGGTCGAGGACTGCCGCTGGACCCCCTGCTTCGACTGCGGCGTCTGCCCCCAGATGGACACCCACATCCAGATCGGCCCCACCGGCAAGAAGCTGCTGCCGCTCACGGTCAAGAAGTAGCCCCGACGAAGCGCCTCGGCCGTCCACTGGACGACCGAGGCGCTTCGGCATACCTGAGCCGGACCACGCCGAAGCCCTCCGCGGGCTCACAGCGAAGGTGGGCGAGCAGATTCCTCACTGCGCCCGGTGCACGCCACCTCCAAGGCCGGCCAGCTGCTGCCGCGTTCGACACAGACTGGTCGTTATCGACGGCAAGTCGCATCTAAGCCGTGAAGATCATAATGTGCGGTTGGAGTGTCGAAGTTCCACATCTCTTTGCTTTCCCTCATGAAAAAGATGATGCGAACAGTAGGTGGGGAATATGGACACCATGGCTTTCTGGGCTCGTTGAACAACATGCTTGTCCATCCCCGCATGGGTCCGTATGATGATCATGAAGGTGATCGTTGATCGGGCGTATTGATTCCCTGTTCTTGTAATATCTTGGAGGAATAGTGGGTCCCAGGGTTAAGGCTGTCGCTGTTGTGGCGACTGTTCTGGCTTCATTGAGTGTGAGCACTGCGGCGTATGCTGCTTCGACTTCTACGAGTCTCAGCAACGGAACGCTGTCCTTTACTGCTGATAACGGACGTAACGTCAGCGGTAACAGTAGTCTGTTCTACTCGACGGTGAAGTATTCGAAGAGTGGGGGCAGTGCCGTCTCGGTCACTCTTGAGGTCGACGCGGTCAGTGCCACGTACGATTCCCCCACCTACACCGTTTCGAGCGGTAATTCGGCAAGCTACAGCTTTGGGGGCCACGCGGTTCCCTCGGGCTGCCGTGTGACCGGTGGAATGTATGTCAGTGGTCAGGGATATTTCTGGACTCCGTCGCTCAATCCGTGCTGAAAATCGTAGCGGGCTAACTGGGTGAGGCGTTGTCTCCGGCGTGGTCACGTGATGTGCCGGGGTGCGACGCGTTGTTGCTTGAGGGTTGAGGGCTCCAAATGGAATCCTCAACCCTCGACTTTTGTGAGGGAATTCTCGTGATTGAAGCATCCGTCAGGGCCGTGCCTGGCCTTGTGCCGGTCTTTCTGGTGCTTGCGGCCGTCGTGGGTGCGGGAGCGGTGAAATTTGCCCGGGTGAAATGTCTGCCGGTGGTGCCGGCGGCGCTCTCGGCCGTGTCGCTGATCGGGGCTCTGGTGGTCACTTTGCTTCCGGGTGAGGCCGGCGATGCCGTGACGGAGCTGACCTGTAACGCGGGTATGCCGCTCGGTGACGTGCTCGGGACGTCGTCGGGCCGGCTGAACCTGCTTCTGTTTCTCCCCTTCTGCTTCTTCGGTGTGCTCTCCGCTCGTCGGCCCGTCGGTGTGCTCGGCTGTGGAATCGCCCTCGTTTTCACGGTCGAACTCTTCCAGGCTGTGTTTGCGTTGGGGCGGAGCTGTAGCTACTCCGACATCAAAGCCAATGCCTCAGGGGTCGTCATCGGTACGATTCTGGGAACGATCTGGGTATGGGTGGGCACCCGCAAGGTGCCCTTCGGCCGGCGTGACGGGATGGTCGGTGCGGGCGTCCTGGTCGTCAGCTCTTGCGTCGCGTTCGCCGTCTTCGGTTTCTGGATCACCATCAACAAGGTCGACACGGAATCGATCGGAGTCACCGCGGACCAGGGCCGGTGGGCTCGGAGCGTGGCCGAGAAAATCGATGGGCCGGGTGTCAAGGTTGTGCAGATGCAGCTCCGGAAAGAGACATCCGGGCCTTCTTCCGTCATATATCTGACGACCGATAAATCGCGCCTCATGCTGCTCTGGCCCGATCGCAAGATCCAGTTGTTGTTCGAGAATGCCAATCAGGACGACTACGGGTCTCTCGGGAAGTCGGATATTCGTCAGGCCGGCGAGGATTTCGCTCGTAAGTGGTATCCGGACGAGGTCGCCGGAAGCAAGGAGACCCTGGACCTCGTCGGCAAGGGCAGTGGGCCGTATGTTCTCAGTTACCGGCGCTATGCCGACAAGGTCATGATGCCCATGCGTCTGGATATCACGGTGTCCTCGGCGGGGCGCATTATGGCGGCAAACTGTAGGCCGACTCGTGATCCCGAACTTCCTGCCGTGAAGATTGACAAAAAGTCCGCACAGGAGCGGGCTGTGAGAAATTCCGGGTCCAAAGCGGCCGGATCGACTTTCTTGATCGCGCAGGAAGTGAATGCCGTGTGGCGTCCCGTCTGGTTGGTGAATCTCATCAAGCAGGGCGAACAAGAACCTTCCGGTGCCGTGGCCTTCATCGATGCGGTCACCGGCCGGCAAGTCGTCGGGGACCAGCAGGGCAGTGGCTGGTCCATGGGGTCGTGACCTCGTCGGGTCCAAGTGGATGTGCGAGGCCCGGTTCGGCGGTTAGAGTCGTCCGGTTACGTCCGGTTGGGGGCAGCCGGAGTTGGGGCGGGGGCGCCCGTGTGCGGGGAGGCTTGTGGGGGATGAGTCGTCGCTCTTCTGGTCTGGCGGGGGTCTGGGCGGAGGCGCAGCGCCAGCAGCAGCGTCAACGTGAGGACGAGGCGCGGCGGGAGAGGGAGCGGGAACGGCAGGACCGGGCCCGGGAGCGGGAGGCCGCGCAGAGCCGGCGGGAGTTCCGGCAGGCCGAGGCGCGGCGGCGCACGGAGGAGCTGGAGGCCCGGGTGGCCGTGCTGCGGGGGCTGCTGGCCGCCGGGTGCGCGGTGCCGGGGTTCCGGGTGGCGCGGTTGCTGCGTGCCGAGGAGGCCGAGCCGTTCGATCCGGGGCCGCTCGGCCGGCCGGTGCGGATGCCCGACCGGGAGCAGTACCGGGCGGCGCGCGGCGGCTGGACGGCGGCGCAGCGGGCGCAGGCGGAGGCCGACGCGCACACCCGGTTCGAGCACGCCTGGTTCGCCGCGCAGGCGGCCGAGTCCCGGCGCAAGCTCCAACTGGCCGTGCGGCAAAGGGAGTACGAGCAGTACACCTCGGCCGCGCTCGCCGAGGTGCGGCGGCACAACGCCGGGGTCGCGGAGGCCGCCGAGAGTGTGCGGCGGGGCGAACCCGAGGCGGTGGTCGCGTACTTCGGCGCGGCGCTGCGCGCGTCCACCGCGTGGCCCGGCGGTTTCCCGTGCGTGCCGCGCGCGGCGTACGACGCGGTGGCCCGGCAGCTGGTGCTGGACTGGGAGTTGCCGGGGTTCGCCGTGGTGCCGGAGGTCAAGTCGGTGCGGTACATGCCCACGTCGGACCAGGAGAAGGAGACCCCGCGCCCGGTGGGGCAGCGGCGGACGCTGTACCGCGAGGTGCTCGCGCAGTGTCTCCTCCTCGCGGCCCAACAGGTCTTCGCTGCCGACGAGTTCGACGCGCTGGACTCCGTGGCGGTCAACGGTGTCGTCGACGACCACGACCCGGCGACCGGCCGACAGGCGCTGATCTGTCTGGCGACGGTCATGGCGCCGAAGGCCGCGTTCGCCGGTCTGCACCTGACCCAGGTCGATCCGGTCAGCTGTCTGACGGAGGCGCTGCGGGGCCGGCTGTCGGCGCGTCCGGACCAGTTGGCGACGGTACGGCCCGGTCGCCGGCCGGAGGAGGTGTGCGCGCCCGGGAGCGCGCCGTCGGGCGGTGGCGAGGAGCCGGACCTTTATGAGATGGACCCGCTCGACTTCGAGTCGCTGGTGGCGGAGCTGTTCCGGGCCATGGGCATGGAGGCGGTGACGACGGAGCGGTCGGGGGACGGCGGGGTGGACGTGCACGCCGTCGACCCGGCTCCGATCCGGGGCGGGCAGATCGTCGTGCAGGTCAAGCGGTACCGGGGCACGGTGCCGCCGACGGCGGTGCGGGATCTGTACGGGACCGTGCAGGACACCGGCGCGAACAAGGGCGTCCTCGTCACCACCTCGGGTTTCGGCTCCGGCTCGCACGCCTTCGCGCAGGGCAAGCCGCTGGAGCTGATCGCGGGTCCCGAACTGGTCGACCTGCTGCACCGCCACGGGCTGCGCGGCAGGCTCGGTGAGCGTGAGCGTGAGCGCGGGCGCGCCCGCACGGCCCCGCCCGCCGCCGTACCGCCCGGCGACTACAACGTGCTGGGCATGTCCTGGTCCGGCGATGTGGTGCTGGACGTGTGCGCGCTGGTCTGCGCGGGCGGCCGGGCGCTCGGCGACGACCACTTGGTGTTCTTCAACAACCCCGCCACCCCGGACGGTTCGGTCCGTTCGGTGCCGGCCCCGCCGCCGGACAAGGCGGCCGTGCGGGTCTCGTTCGACGCGCTGCCCGCCGGGGCCGACCGGCTGGTCCTGGTCGCGGCGGCCGATCCGGAGGCCGACCCGCACGCCGACCTCTCGGGGTTCGCGGACCCCGTGATCCGCCTCCTGGACCCCGCCCTGGCCGAACTGGGCCGCCTGGAGGTCTCCGCGGGCCGCCCCGGCGAGACGGCCCTGGTCCTCGGCTCCTTCCGGCGCCGTCCGAGCGGCGACTGGGACTTCGTGCCGGGCGGCCGGGGCTACCCGGGCGGTCTGGCCGAGCTGCTCGCGGACCACGGGATCGCGGTGGAGTGAGCGCTCCGGGCCCCGGCGCGCGCGGAAGGGCTCGCCGGAGTCCCCGGCGGCCCCTTCCGTGAAACTGACGGCACGTCAGGCGGCAGGCGCGTACTTCGGATTGGGGCCGTACTCGTTCGGCTCCGGCCGCCCCTCCTGGGCCAGGAAGACCAGCAGGATGATCCAGCCGATGAAGGGGATCAGGGCGACGAGGACCAGCCAGCCGGAGCGGTCGGTGTCGTGGAGGCGGCGGACGGCGACGCCGAGGCCGGGCAGGAAGAGGGCCAGGCTGTAGAGCCAGCTGATGACCAGGGTTCCGATCGAGCGGCCGATGATCCACAGCACTATCGCGATGATCAGGTTGACCAGGAAGAACATCCAGTATTCCTGCCGCCGTGCGCGGCCGGTGAAGACGGCGTACTTCTTCAGGACGTCGACGTACCAGTGCATACTCGCCCCCCAGCGAAGTTCTGGTTCCGGGCTCCATGGAAGCAGTGGCCGGGATTGATCGCCATAGTCCGGCGTGTCCGGATCAATTCGGTGTCGTGATCGATGTCCGGTCTCAGGTGCGCGCCGGAGTGCCGAGCCGCGCGTCGAGCCAGTTGAAGATCCGCTGCTCGAACAGCGCGCGTCCCAGCGGCTCGCAGTGCAGATGCGCCCCCTCCTCCTCGGTGAAGCGCACCAGCCACTTGGGTCCGGGCAGCGCGTCGTAGAGCCGCTGGGAGGCGCCGGGCCAGAAGTGCTCGCCCTCGGGGTCGGTGATCAGCAGCGGGGTGGTGATCCGGTCGAGGACGTGGGTGAGGTCGTAGCGGGCGACCTCGGTCAGCAGGGCGTACGGCGTGTCGATGCCGTAGGGGCGGGCCCGCCACCGCCACATCGCGGCCAGCGACGGGTTCTGCTCCAGGGCCTCCCCGATGATGGCGTCGAAGGCGTCCCGGTCCCCGGACTCCCACAGTCCGCGCAGATCGGGGCCGAGGTGCTGCCACCAGCTGTCGGACACCCGGACCACCCCCGGGTCGGCGACGGCGGCGGCGAGGCGCTGTTCGAAGGCGAGCGCGCGCGGCACCCAGTAGCCGCCCTGGCTGATCCCGGCCAGGGCCAGCCGGCGCGGGTCCACGCCGGGGCGGAGCAGCAGGTGGTCGACGACCGGGGTGATGACGTTCTCCCAGTCGGGCCGGAAGGTCACCCCGCGTTCGAAGAGCATCGACTGCTGGCCGGGGCCGTCGAAGAGCAGGACGCGGTAGCCGCGTTCCACGGCGGGCGCGCCGAGCAGGGTCCAGGCGGCGGTCAGCGGGCCGTCGCTGCCGTTGTTGACGATCAGGGTCGGCAGCGGGGTCTCGTCGTCCGTGCCGGGCGGGCTGATCAGATACCCGGGCAGCGTCGTGTCCTCGTAGGGGATCGCGACCCGCTCGGCGGGCGGGTCGCAGGCGTGCAGAAAGCGGTCCAGGCAGGCCCGGTGCTCCGCGAACACCTCGGCGGCCCGCTTCCCGCCGTCCTGGAGGGCGTCGGCGGCGACCAGCGCGGTGCCGAAGTAGCCCGCCGCCCGCAGCCAGGCGGCGCGGGCGCTGAGCGGATGCCCCATGGCCGCGCAGCGGTCGGCGTCCTCGCCGACCCGGTGCCCCAGTTCCGTCCAGGCGTCGAACCACGCCGCGCCGTCCTTGTCGGCCACCCCGGCGGCGGTCGTCAGCACCTCGCCCGCGTCGGCGCCGCGCCGCCACACCGCGCCGAGGGCGAGCAGGACCTCGTAGTTGAACTGGTCGTTCTCGTTGAAGCGGTAGCTCATGGAGGCTGCTCCCGGGACAGACCGTGCCGACCCCCGCGCGTCCGGACCCATCTCCACGGTAGGGGCCGGGCGGGCCGCACGCACTCGGGCGGCGCGTGTGCGGTCCGCCGCACGCGGCGCGACCATGAAAGGGGGAAACGCGAGCCACCGGAGGAACCCCATGGTCCAGCAGACGGCGACGAAGGCCCCCGCCAAGAAGCCCGTCGGCACGGGCAGCGTGTTCCTCTCCTTCGCCCCCTGGATCATCTTCGGCGTGGTCGCGAGCCCCAGCACCTGGGAGTACGCGGCGCTCGCCGCGCTGGTCGCCTCGCTCCTGCTGGCCGCGCAGGACCTGCTGCACGGCCGGATTCGCGTCCTCGACGTGACGGGCATCGTCTTCTTCGCCGTGCTCGCGGTCCTCGCGCTCGCCCTCGGCCGCGACCAGCTGCTGTGGGTGGAGACGTACGCCCAGGTCATCTCCAACGGCGTGGTCGCCGTCGTGGCGCTCGGCTCGCTGTTCGGCGACCCGTTCACCGCGCAGTACGCGCGCGAGTCGACGCCACGTCAGTACTGGGACTCGCCCGTCTTCAAACACATCAACCGGGTGCTGACGGCGGTGTGGGGCCTCGCCTTCGTCCTGATGACGCTCTTCACCTGGCTGGCGATCCGCTTCCCCGGCCAGGACGACTGGTTCAACTGGGTCGTACCGATCGCGCTGCTGGTGGGAGCCGTGCGTTTCACCCAGTGGTACCCGGACCGGTACAAGGCGGGCCGTACCGCCGCCGCGGAAGGCTGACGCGGAGGCATCCATGGAGGCCGCTTCTGCGTCTGTAGGGGCATGGACCTGGACAAGCCGCCCGCCGCGCCCGCGTACTCCGAGGGCTGCCTCGCCGTCGCGATCCGCGTGCCGGTGCGAATCGTGGTGCTCGTGCTCGTGGTGCCGGTACGGCTGGTGTGGGACGCCCTCACCGTCGCCGGCCGCTTTCTGACGGACACAGTGCTGCGCCCGCTGGGCCGTGCGCTGCTGTGGCTCGGCCGGGCGCTGTTCGTGTGGCCGTGGGTGGCGCTGTGGCGGTGGGTGGTGGTCCCGGCCGGCCAGGGGCTCGGCTTCCTCGGACACGTCCTCCTGGTGGTGCCCGCGCGGTGGCTGTACGCACGCGTGCTCGCGCCGCTCGGCCGGGGGACCGCGTGGCTCGCCGGGGCGGTCGGCGCGGGGCTGGCGTGGCTGGGACACCACCTGGTCGTCGTTCCGGCGCGGTGGGTCTTCGGCCGGGTGCTCGCCCCCGCCGGCCGCGCGGTCGGCCTCGCCCTGTACTGGACGGCGCGTGTGCTGTTCGTGCTGCCCGCGCTCTGGCTGTGGGCCCGGGTGCTCGTACCGGCCGGGCACGGGCTGTCCTGGCTCGCGGACGTGGTCGTCACCGGGGTCGGCACCGCCCTGTACTGGACCGGGCGCCTCCTGCTGGTGCTGCCCGCGCGCTGGCTGTGGCGCCACGTCCTCGCGCCCGTCGGCCGGGTGCTGGCCGTCGTCGCGCGGGAGGTCGCGGACGCCCTCGGGCACGCCTGGCGGATCGCCGGACGCGTCTCGCTGGTGGTCGGACGCGCGCTCGGCACACTCTTCCGGTGGATCTTCGTGGAACCGGTCCGCTGGGTGTACCGCACCGTCCTGACCCCCGTCGGACACGTCGTACGCGACCACGTCCTGCGGCCCGCCGCCGAGGTCGCGCGCGCCGTGGGACAGGCCTCGCGGCAGGCTCTGGCCGCCGCCCGCGACAGCGTCCGCCAGGCGCGTATGGACCTGCGCCGGATGCTGTTCGGCGACTCCCGGCAGCCGGTCGCGGTGGACCGGCGGGAACCTCACGAGCGCGGCACACGTACTCTTGGTAGCAGTACGACCGCACTCACGAAGGACTAGGACACTGGGCAAGCGACAGCCCGAAGGCCCACCGCCCGCACCCGCGGTGCAGCGCATCCGACTGCGCTACACCAAGCGCGGCCGCCTCCGGTTCACCAGCCACCGCGACTTCCAGCGCGCCTTCGAGCGCGCGCTGCGCCGCGCCGAGGTGCCCATGGCGTACTCGGCGGGGTTCACGCCGCACCCGAAGGTGTCGTACGCCAATGCCGCACCCACCGGCACGGGCAGTGAGGCGGAGTACCTCGAAATCGCCCTGACCGCGGCGCGTGACCCCGAGACCCTGCGGGGCCTGCTCGACGGGTCGATGCCCGCCGGGCTGGACATCACCGACGCGGTGGAGGCCCACACCTCCGGCCTCGCCGACCGGCTCGCCGCCTCCCTGTGGGAGCTGCGGCTGGACGGCGTGGAACCGGCGGAGGCCCAGCGCGCGGCCGAGGCCTTCCGCGCGGCCGAGACGGTCGAGGTGCAGCGCATGGCCAAGAACGGCGTGCGCACCTTCGACTGCCGTTCCGCCGTCGCCGCGCTGGAAGTCGTGGAGACGCAGCCGCAGGCTGATAGGCCGGAAGACCGGCCCTGTGCGATACTGCGGCTGGTTGTTCGGCACGTGACGCCTGCCGTACGACCCGACGACGTCCTGTCCGGTCTCCGCGCCGTGGCCGACCTGGCGCCGCCGGTCCCCGCAGCGGTGACCAGGCTGGCGCAGGGGCCTTTCGATGAAGAGACCGGCACGGTGACCGACCCGCTCGCGCCCGACCGCGAGGCAGCCCAGGCCAAGGAGGCCGCACCGGCTGCCGCCGCGACGGCGGCGATGCCGGAAGGTTCCGTGTAGGACACACGCCGTAGCGCCGCCCTCGTACTCGGGAGCCACCTGGGTCGGGCAGCGCACCGACCAGAAGACTTTCGCCAGGCCGTACCGACAAGGCGTACGGAACCGGCGAGACAGGACACAGAGTGCTCCCGTGCGGCGCCCGCGCCCCGGACGGCGGCCATCGCGCATCGCGCGGGCCGCGGACGTCAACGGCGGACGGCCCGAAGAGGCCGGCGCCGGACCAGGCGCGGCGCCCGGGAGCCTGACGGGAGAAATGCCCGCATGCTCGAACCGACCGAGCCCAACGAGGGCTCCGAACCGAACACCCCGAGCGACACCCTGCCCCCGCGCAGGCGTCGCCGTGCCGCCTCCCGGCCGGCGGGTTCGCCCACCGCCGCCGAGGCCCCCACCGAAACCGTCACGGCCCCCACCAGGGCCGATGAGCCCGCGGAGCCGTCACCGGCCGCCGCCGAAGAGGCCGCGCCCGCCCGCCCGCGCCGCCGTGCGACCCGCCGCGCCTCCGCGCCCGCCGGAACCCCGGCCGCCGCCGAGACCGTAGAGACGGTCGTACCGGCGGAGACGACGGCCGCGCAGGCCGCGACCGCAGAACCGGCCGAGGTCACCGAGACCCCCGCGCCGCGCCGTACCCGCCGCCGGGCCTCCGCGCCCGCCGGTGCCCCCGCCGCCTCCGCTCCGGCCGAGGAGAAGAACGACGACGAGGTGAGCGTGGACAGCGAGAACGCGGACGTCGAGAACGCGGACGTCGAGAACGCCGAGGACGAGAAGACCGAGGAGCCGGCCGCCGAGGCGCCCGCTCCCCGTACGCGCCGCCGTGCCACGCGCCGCGCCTCCGCGCCCGCCGGTGCTCCGGCCGCCGCCGAGACCGCGCCCGCCGAAGCTCCGGCCGCCGGGAAGAACGAGGCGAAGAGCGTGGAGGAGGCCCCCGCCGAGGCGGAGCCCCGTCCGCGCCGTCGCGCCACGCGCCGCTCGTCCGCGCCCGCCACCGCCGCCGAGACCGCGGCCGAGGCTCCGGCCGCCGTGGAGGCCCCCGCCGCTGCCGCTGCCCCGGCCGAGGAGACGCCCGCCGCCGAGGCGGAGGCCGCTCCCCGTGCGCGTCGCCGCGCCACCCGCCGGGCGTCCGCGCCCGCCGGTGCCCCGGTGACCGCCGAGGCCGGCGAGTCCGCCGAGACCGCCGCCGCCCCTGCCCCCGCCGCCGAGCAGAGCCCCGAGGCCGAGGAGGCCCCCCGCAGGGGCCGCCGCCGTGCCGCCGAGGCGCCCGCCGCCGAGGCCGAGACGTCCGCCGAGAACGGCCCGCGCCGTCGTCGCCGCGTCGTCCGCCAGGCCGCGGGCGGGTTCTCCGCGCCCGCGCCCGCCGAGGGCACCGAGTCCGACTCCCCGCGCAAGCCGGCCCGCCCCGCCGTGGCCGTCTTCCGGGCGCCGGTGTTCACCGAGCCGAGGTTCCAGACCCCGCAGCGGGCCGCCGCCGAAGCCGCCGCCGAGGCCGCCGAGGCGGAGGAGAGCGCGCGGCCGGAGGAGACCGAGCAGCCCGAGCGGGCCGAGCAGTCCGGTCGCGCCGAGGCGTACGACGAGCGCGCCGAGTCCGGCTCGCGCCGCCGTCGCCGTCGCCGCAACGCCCCCGCCGAGGAGACCCGCCCGGCCGTGGAGGCCGAGACCGAGGCCGAGGAGCCGGAGGAGGCCGACGAGGCCGCCGAGGGCCTGGCCGAGGGCGATGACGCCGAGGGCTCCGAGGAGTCCGGTTCGCGCCGCCGTCGCCGCCGGGGCGGCCGCCGCCGTCGCCGCGGTGACGCCCTGGAGGGCGAGGAGGGCACGGACGGCGAGGATGACGACCTGGCCGCCGAGCAGGCCGCGCAGGACGCCGAGGACACCGCCGAGCAGGAGGAAGAGGACGAGGAGGAGGCGCACGAGGCCGCGGGCTCCAGCTCCAGCCGCCGGCGCCGCCGCCGTCGCCGCCGTGCCGGTGACTCCGGCGAGGCGGGCGAGGCCTCCACCCCCGACGACCCCGAGCGCACCGTCGTCAAGGTCCGCGAACCCCGCAAGGCCGCCGAGCCGTCCGACGAGGTCCAGTCCATCAAGGGCTCGACCCGTCTGGAGGCCAAGAAGCAGCGCCGCCGCGAGGGCCGCGAGCAGGGCCGCCGCCGCGTCCCGATCATCACCGAGGCCGAGTTCCTGGCCCGCCGCGAGGCCGTCGAGCGCGTCATGGTCGTGCGCCAGCACGGCGAGCGCACCCAGATCGGCGTCCTGGAGGACGGGGTGCTCGTCGAGCACTACGTCAACAAGGAGCAGTCCACCTCGTACGTCGGCAACGTCTACCTGGGCAAGGTCCAGAACGTGCTGCCGTCCATGGAGGCCGCCTTCATCGACATCGGCAAGGGACGCAACGCCGTCCTGTACGCCGGTGAGGTCAACTTCGAGGCGCTCGGCATGGCCAACGGGCCGCGCCGCATCGAGTCCGCCCTCAAGTCCGGCCAGTCGGTCCTGGTCCAGGTGACCAAGGACCCGATCGGCCACAAGGGCGCCCGTCTCACCAGCCAGGTCTCCCTGCCGGGCCGCTACCTCGTGTACGTCCCCGAGGGCTCGATGACCGGCATCAGCCGCAAGCTGCCCGACACCGAGCGGGCCCGGCTGAAGACCATCCTCAAGAAGATCGTCCCCGAGGACGCGGGCGTCATCGTGCGCACCGCCGCCGAGGGCGCGAGCGAGGACGAGCTGCGCCGTGACGTCGAGAGGCTCCAGGCGCAGTGGGAGGAGATCAAGAAGAAGGCGAAGACGGGCAACGCCCCGACGCTGCTGTACGGCGAGCCGGACATGACCGTCCGCGTCGTGCGCGACATCTTCAACGAGGACTTCTCCAAGGTCATCGTCAGCGGTGACGAGGCGTGGGAGACGATCCACGGCTACGTCTCGCACGTCGCCCCCGACCTCGCCGACCGCCTCCAGAGGTGGACCAGCGAGACGGACGTCTTCGCCACGTACCGCATCGATGAGCAGCTCGCCAAGGCGCTGGACCGCAAGGTCTGGCTGCCCAGCGGCGGTTCGCTGGTGATCGACCGGACCGAGGCGATGGTCGTCGTCGACGTCAACACCGGCAAGTTCACCGGCCAGGGCGGCAACCTGGAGGAGACGGTCACCAGGAACAACCTGGAGGCGGCCGAGGAGATCGTGCGCCAGCTGCGGCTGCGCGACCTCGGCGGCATCATCGTGATCGACTTCATCGACATGGTCCTGGAGTCCAACCGCGACCTGGTGCTGCGCCGCCTCCTGGAGTGCCTGGGCCGCGACCGGACCAAGCACCAGGTGGCCGAGGTGACCTCGCTGGGCCTGGTCCAGATGACCCGCAAGCGGGTCGGCCAGGGCCTCCTGGAGTCCTTCTCCGAGTCCTGCGTCCACTGCAACGGCCGCGGTGTCATCGTCCACATGGAGCAGCCCACGTACGCCGGTGGCGGCGGTGGCGGCAAGCGCAAGAAGCGCGGCAAGGGCGGCGACGCCCACACCCACGAGCACGAGGGTGCCGCGGTCGCCGTGGCCGTCGAGACCCCGGAGGTGACCGAGACGGCCGCCGAGGTGGCCGCCGAGGCCGCCGAGCCGCTCGCGCTGCCCGCGCCGGAGTTCGTCCCGGACGAGGAGCTGTACAGCAGCATCGCCGAGGCGGAGGCCGCGGCGGGCCGTGGCCGCTCGCGCCGCCGTACGAGCCGCAGGGCCGCCGGCGCGCCGAAGGCCGACAGCGGCCGCGCCGAGACCGGCCGGGCCAAGGGCGGCCGGGCCGCGCGTGCCGAGGCTCCGGTGGACCGCACCGAGTCCGTCACCGAGGCCGAGCGCGCCGTACGTCCGGAGCGGGCCGCCGAGGCGCAGGCCGCGCCGGCCGCCGCCGAGGACCCGGTGGTGACGCAGGAGGTCGTGACCGAGGCGCCCGCCGCCCAGGAGCCCGTGGCCGAGGAGGCCGCGCCCCAGGGCCGTACGCGCCGCCGGGTCACCCGCAAGGTGTCGGCGCCCGCCGGTTCGCCGGCCGGGGCCGAGACGGCCGTCGTGACCGTCGCGGAGTCCGCGCCGGTGGCCGAGCCGGAGCCGGCGGCCGCCGAGGAGGCGCCCGCGCCCGCCGAGGCCGAGAGCGCCGCCCCGGCGCGTCCGCGCCGCCGCGCGGTCCGCAGGGCCACCGCCTCCACCGCGTCCGAGGACACGGCCGTCGTGGTCGTCCCGTCGGCCGCCACGGAGCCGGAGCCGGCTTCCGAGGAGCCGGGCGAGGCGGAGGAGGCCGCGCCGGCCAAGAAGACCGCCCGCAAGGCGGCCAAGAAGGCCCCGGCGAAGAAGACGGCCGCGAAGAAGACCACGGCCGCCAAGAAGACGACGGCCAAGAAGACGACGACCGCGAAGACGACGGCCAAGAAGGCGGCCAAGACCGCCAAGACGGCCGCCGCCAAGTCCACGGCGAAGAAGACCACCACGGTTTCCGCGCCCGACGACGAGAGCTGACGTCTCCCGCCGCGGGGTTGTGGGGGTGGGTGATGCGGGGGGCCACCAGCCCCCCAGAGCCGGCGCGAC